>NZ_WLTU01000004.1:0-246826 GCF_009706275.1 Providencia sp. wls1943 | reverse complement strand
GTTCTTTCTTATTCAGAAAGAGCGGTATTATGCAATGATTTTTGCAACAACACCCGCACCTACAGTACGACCACCTTCACGGATTGCGAAACGTAAACCATCATCCATCGCGATTGGGTGAATCAGAGTCACGATCATGTTGATGTTATCGCCTGGCATTACCATCTCTACGCCTTCTGGCAGTTCGATAGTACCGGTTACGTCAGTTGTACGGAAGTAGAACTGTGGACGGTAGCCTTTGAAGAATGGAGTATGACGACCACCTTCATCTTTGCTCAGAATATAAACTTCTGATTCGAATTGGGTGTGTGGCTTGATTGAACCTGGTTTAGCCAGTACTTGACCACGTTGAATTTCTTCACGCTTAGTACCACGCAGCAGAACACCAACGTTCTCACCCGCACGACCTTCATCCAGCAGTTTACGGAACATTTCAACGCCAGTACAAGTAGTCTTAGCCGTTGCTTGGATACCAACGATTTCAACTTCTTCACCAACTTTGATGATACCACGCTCAACACGGCCTGTTACTACTGTACCACGACCAGAGATTGAGAATACGTCTTCGATTGGCAGCAGGAATGGCTTGTCAATTGCACGCTCTGGTTCTGGGATGTAAGAATCCAGGTAGCCCGCTAATTCAACAATTTTCGCTTCCCACTCTGGGTTGCCTTCCAGCGCTTTCAGTGCTGAACCGCGAACAACTGGAGTGTCGTCGCCTGGGAAATCGTATTGAGACAGAAGTTCACGAACTTCCATTTCAACTAATTCTAACAGTTCTTCGTCGTCAACCATGTCACATTTGTTCAGGAAAACGATGATGTAAGGAACACCTACTTGGCGACCTAACAGGATGTGCTCACGAGTTTGTGGCATTGGGCCATCAGTCGCAGCAACAACCAGAATTGCACCGTCCATCTGCGCAGCACCAGTGATCATGTTTTTAACATAGTCGGCGTGACCTGGGCAGTCTACGTGTGCGTAGTGGCGAGTTGGAGTGTCATATTCTACGTGAGAAGTAGAAATGGTGATACCACGCGCTTTTTCTTCTGGTGCGTTATCGATTTGGTCGAATGCACGAGCGTTACCGCCGTAAGTTTTAGCCAGAACAGTAGTGATTGCTGCTGTCAGGGTAGTTTTACCATGGTCAACGTGGCCGATTGTACCAACGTTAACGTGCGGTTTTGAACGTTCAAATTTTTCTTTAGACACGACTCTATTCCTTATGGAGTTCCCTCTTCACGATAAAGAAGGAACTTAAATTAAAGTAGTTAAATCGATAAAAATCGATTATCTAGCGTTACGAGCTTCGATTACAGCTTGTGCAACGTTGTTTGGCGCTTCATTGTACTTCAGGAACTCCATAGAGTATGAAGCACGACCTTGTGTCTGAGAACGCAGGTCAGTAGCATAACCGAACATTTCGGACAATGGTACTTGTGCACGAACAACTTTACCAGTAGGTAAGTCATCCATACCTTCAATCATACCACGACGACGGTTCAGGTCACCAATTACATCGCCCATGTAGTCTTCTGGAGTTTCCACTTCAACTTTCATGATTGGCTCAAGCAGAACTGGTTTCGCTTTTTTGAAGCCGTCTTTAAATGCCAGCGATGCTGCCAATTTAAACGCCAATTCAGAGGAGTCAACATCATGGTAAGAACCGAAATGCAGACGAACACCCATGTTAACTACTGGATAACCAGCTAATGGACCAGACTTAAGCTGCTCTTGCAGACCTTTGTCAACCGCAGGAATGTATTCCGTAGGGATTACACCACCTTTGATTTCGTTGACAAATTCGTAGTCCATTGGCAGACCATCTTTGTCTTTCTTGTCCAGTGGGTACATATCGATAACGACATGACCGTACTGACCACGACCACCAGACTGTTTCGCGTGTTTACCTTCGATGTCAGTCACTTTAGCAGTGATTGCTTCGCGGTAAGCTACTTGTGGTTTACCAACGTTCGCTTCAACTTTGAATTCACGACGCATACGGTCAACCAGAACGTCCAAGTGCAATTCACCCATACCAGCGATGATAGTCTGATTAGTCTCTTCATCACTTGATACGCGGAATGATGGGTCTTCTTGAGCCAGACGGCCTAATGCGATACCCATTTTTTCTTGGTCAGCTTTAGTTTTTGGTTCGATTGCAACAGAGATTACTGGCTCTGGGAATTCCATACGCTCCAGGATGATTGGTGCATCAACTGCACATAAAGTATCACCTGTAGTTACGTCTTTCAGACCGATAGCAGCCGCGATGTCACCAGCGCGAACTTCTTTAATCTCTTCACGCTTGTTAGCGTGCATCTGAACGATACGACCAAAACGCTCTTTCTTCGCTTTAACAGCGTTCAGAACGGTATCACCTGAGTTAACAACACCGGAGTAAACACGGAAGAATGTCAGGTTACCAACGAATGGGTCAGTTGCAATTTTAAATGCTAAAGATGAGAACGGCTCTTCGTCACTTGCATGACGTTCAGCTGGAGTATCTTTACCATCGTCCAGAATACCGTTAATTGCCGGTACATCTGTAGGAGCTGGTAAGTAATCCACGACCGCATCCAGCATCGCCTGAACACCTTTGTTCTTAAATGCAGAACCACAGGTAACCAGGATAATTTCGCTAGCAAGAACACGTTGACGTAAAGCACCTTTGATTTCTGCTTCAGTCAGTTCTTCACCGCCCAGATATTTTTCCATCAGTTCTTCTGATGCTTCTGCAGCGGATTCGATCAGGTTGTTGTGCCACTCTTCAGCCAGCTCTTGCATGTCCGCAGGGATATCTTCGTATTCGAAGGTAACGCCTTGGTCTTCATCGTTCCATTTGATTGCTTTCATTTTCAGCAAGTCAACAACACCAGTGAACGACTCTTCTGCGCCAACTGGTAATTGCAGTGGAACTGCAGTAGCTGCTAAACGAGTTTTTAACTGCTCAACAACACGTAAGAAGTTCGCACCCATACGGTCCATTTTGTTAACGAACGCGATACGTGGAACTTTATATTTGTTAGCCTGACGCCATACAGTTTCAGACTGTGGCTGAACACCACCAACCGCACAGTAAACCATTACCGCGCCATCAAGAACACGCATAGAACGTTCTACTTCGATTGTGAAGTCAACGTGTCCCGGGGTGTCGATGATGTTGATACGGTGTGGTTCATACTGCTTAGCCATACCAGACCAGAATGCAGTAGTCGCAGCTGAAGTGATAGTAATACCACGCTCTTGCTCCTGCTCCATCCAGTCCATTGTTGCAGAACCTTCGTGGGTTTCACCGATCTTATGGTTTACACCAGTATAGAACAGAATACGTTCAGAAGTTGTGGTTTTACCGGCGTCGATGTGTGCACTGATACCGATGTTACGATAGCGTGCTATGGGCGTTTGACGAGCCATTTTTTCCTCTCTCGTGGGCGTTCAATTCTTCATATAAAGGGCAGCTGAAAGCTACCCTGAGATACATCACTAAGATTGGTAAGAGATTACCAACGGTAGTGTGCGAACGCCTTGTTAGCTTCTGCCATACGGTGAACGTCTTCACGTTTCTTAACAGATGAACCTTTGTTCTCAGCAGCGTCTGATAATTCGTTTGCCAGGCGAAGCGCCATAGATTTATCACCGCGTTTACGAGCAGCATCAACGATCCAACGCATTGCCAGGGCATTACGACGAACCGGGCGAACTTCAACTGGAACTTGGTAAGTTGAACCACCAACACGGCGGGATTTAACTTCCACAGTCGGACGCACGTTATCAAGTGCTAATTCGAATGCGTCAAGTTCAGTTTTACCAGAACGCTGAGCAAGGAGCTCAAGTGCGTTATATACGATTGCTTCAGCAGTAGATTTTTTCCCGTCTACCATCAGGATATTTACAAATTTGGCCAGTAATTCTGATCCGAACTTAGGATCTGGAAGAATTTTACGTTGACCAATTACGCGACGACGTGGCATGGATATGACTCCGTTGTTAATTCAGGTTTGTCCAAAACTCTACGAGAGTATTTTGACATTAAGATTAAAAATGTTTGGCCTTACTTAACGGAAATCCATTAAGCCTTAGGTTTCTTCGCGCCGTATTTAGAACGAGCTTGCTTACGGTCTTTAACACCAGAACAGTCCAGTGCGCCGCGAACGGTGTGATAACGCACACCTGGCAAGTCTTTAACACGACCGCCACGGATCAGGATTACGGAGTGTTCCTGCAAGTTGTGGCCTTCACCACCGATGTAGGAAGATACTTCGAAACCGTTAGTTAAACGAACACGGCATACTTTACGTAATGCTGAGTTTGGTTTTTTAGGAGTGGTAGTATATACACGAGTACATACGCCACGTTTTTGCGGGCAAGCTTCCAGTGCTGGAACGTTGCTTTTCACAACTTTCGAGCTACGAGATTTGCGTACCAGCTGATTAATAGTTGCCATTATTAAAAAAGCTCCTGGTTTTTTTGCTTCGTAAACACGGATTTTGACCTCGTTCGCCAACATGACGATACACGAGGACGCGAAATTTTATTGCCGACTGGCTCAGGTGTCAAGAAATATACAACTTTTAGTGACTTTATAAGGCAAAATGTTGCTTATGAGCTTCAGTTAGCTTTACAAAACCTTGATATGAGATGATAGAAACGCCATCAGCTACCTGATCTTGTAGCCCTCGGGCGTCAATATCTGCATCCAAGGCATAGATTTGGGCACCGCTATTTTGTAGTTCCGCAAGATATTTGGATTGTGAGATAGCGGCAATCACACCATCTTGGAAAAGCAATATAGCGTCTTCATTGGTGATTAAACGCAGTAGCGCGGAAAAATCACATTTAAATGGAGATGTGGCTAGGGTGTATAGCATAGGCAGGATCCTACTATAGATCAAAATCCGAACACAAGATCAAATTTTGAACACAAGATCAAAATTTCAGCACAACATCACAGGCAGATAACTGCTCTTGGATCTGCTGGGGTGTTAAAAATTCAGGCGTCACAATCCACTCATTTTGCTGGCTAAGGCCTCTTTCCTTTAATGACTCTGAACATAGGTAAATGTTTTCAATGTCATAGAGAGGTAAAATTTTGAACGTCGCAATATAGTCCCGAGCTAAAATTTCTTTAGGCTGCTGATGAGCGAGTAATTGGCATACGCCATCAGAAAGAAAGAATACATTGATTTCCTCAGTCAGTGCTGAGGTCGCTAATAACGCATCCAGTCCTTCGCGCCCACTGGCACTACCATGTGGCATAGTCGTAAAAACAAAGGCTATTTTCTTCACAAGAGACCTTATCTTATATCTTATAGAGTGACGTGGTTCATGATGTTCAGGTTTAAAACTGGATTGTGCGGTCAGTCGTTAACATGGATTCAGCCAGACTTCCTAAACCGCTCATGGTAAAACTTTCAGATAAGTTATAGGCAGATAGCGATAGCGCGTTAGCTTGCTCTTCATCTGTAATACCACGACGTAATCCTGCTGCAACGCAGATATTCATTTCACAGCCCGACTCTTGTGCCAGCTGGCGCCATGCTTTGACCAGGTCAAATTCATCATTCGCAGGGGAAGTTAAAGCATTGCCATTCAGAACGCCATCTTGATAGAAAAACACCGTCTTCAATAGATGCCCCTCTTTAAGAAGGGCCTTGGCAAATTGATAGGCACTTGCTGATTGTGAAGTGCCGTATGCAGGGCCTGTCACTAACAAACAATAGGTTAGCGGGGTTGTTTTACTCATTCACCACTCTTAAATTGGCGGATATATAAATAGACGGTGTGCTTGGAAATATTCAGACGATCAGCCACTTGGTTGATAGCATCTTTGATATCAAAGATCCCTTTTTCGTACAGGTTCAGAACCACTTGTTTATTTTTCGCGTTGTTAGAAACATTACGGTCATTGCTAACTTCTTCGATGGTGTATTCCAATGTTTGTGCGACTAAGTCATCAACTGAAGATGCAAAGTTCACATCGGAAGTCACTTCTTGCTTTTCTTCCGGCACAAAAGACTTAATGATTTCAGAGAATGGCACATCCAAGTTCATGTTGATACACAGTAAGCCAATAACACGTTGCTTACGGTTACGAATCGCAATCGTCACAGACTTCATTAAGTCGCCGCTTTTCGCTTTCGTAAAATACGCTTTAGAGACATTGGATTCCGCATCCGCCATGTCATGCAGCATTCTTAATGCTAAGTCAGTGATAGGGGAGCCAATTTTACGCCCTGTATGCTGACCATTCGCTATTCTCACTGCTGAACATTTGAGGTCTTCTAAAGAGTGAAGAACAATTTCACAATGCTCACCGATTAGCATAGCGAGCCCGTCAACCGCAGCTTCATATGATTTTAAAATTTCGTGGTCAGTCTCAGTAAACGGCTGGTTATCAAGAATATTAATATCACTGAGGTCTTGGGATTGTAATGCATCAGACATTTCAACGGCATCCTTCTAAAGTGTATAAAATTCATCACGTCAACCAATGAGGCATTCATTATTCGACTCATTTGCCTTCACTTTATCGTACATAGTCAACGGATGTGATGATTAAAAATAAAAACGAATCTATTGAAGTTAAAACTCCAAGGCGTTGCCGTCAAGCGAATGAATGCAAGAGAGTATGTTTTATCACAAGTTTTAAAGAATATAAGATTTTTAAATGTAAATTTTTAATCGAGAATGACACAACTCTGCTTTTTTAGCATTGAATTGCGTAACCCAATGAAAAAAGCTCAGAACGAATCTGAGCTTTTTTGTTTTTAATGCTGTGAAATCTTATTTTGCAGCAGGTTTGATATCTAATAATTCAACATCAAAGATCAGCGTTGAATTTGCTGGGATACCTGGAACGCCGTTTTCACCGTAAGCTAATTCTGGTGGGATAACTAATGTCATCTTGCCACCTTTCTTCAGGTTAGATAAACCTTCAGTCCAGCCTTTGATCACTGAGTTTAATGGGATAGTCAGTGGCTCGTTACGAGAATAAGAGCTATCGAATTCAGTGCCATCAACTAAAGAGCCTTTATAGTGAACAACAACGGTTTCGTCTTCTTTAGGTTTGGCGCCAGTACCGTCTTTTTCAATTTTGTACAGTAGGCCAGACTTAGTTTTCACTACGCCCTTTTCTTTTGCAAATTTCTCGCGATATTCGTCACCTTTCTTCACGTTAGCTACTGATTCAGCTTTAATTTTATCTTCAGCTGCTTTTTTCACTTGTCCTTCGAATTGACGTAATGTTTCTTCAACTTGTGCATCAGTCATTTTGCTTTTGCCGTTGAATGCATCTTGAACACCAGCCAGTAATTGGGCTTTGTCCAAATTAATACCGATCGATTTTTGTTCTTCTAAAGAATTTTGCATGTAGCGACCTAAAGAGGCACCTAATGCATATGCGTTACGCTCTTCTGCATTTTTGAAAGCGCTCGCTTGTGTTTTTGCTTCTTCCGCCATAACTTGTGGGGCAGTAAAAGCGAATGCTAATGTTGTTGCTAATAGACTTGCCTTAAACAGTGATTTCATCCTAATCTCCGATAGCTATTATTCGAGCCATATGGCTCATTTTTATTGATAGCTGTTCCTTATCTTAAAAAACAAGCTGTCAGTTAACACAAAAAATATAAGAATATCTTAGACCACATTAACAAAAAGAGGTTTCGACGCCTACACCTTTAAATAAAACTTATCTGTTGATTTGTAATGTTCGGTTATTATGATGTTTTTTTCATGATGGGAACCCATAAGGAGAGTCTAAAATGGATTCATCAGACAATTTTGAACAGCGTTTAGAACTTTTAGAAAGCAAAGTTGCTTTCCAAGAATTGACTATTGAACAGCTTAACCAAGTGATTACAGAACAACAAATGCAGCTGTCAAAAATGCAGGAACATTTGCGTATCGTTGCGGAAAGATTGAAAGCGTCGCAATCATCTCACCTAGCTCGTCCTGAAGAAGAGACTCCCCCTCCCCATTATTAGTCTCTCAGCTTTTCCCCCTGATATGAAATTGGGAGATATCAATATCAGGCAATGCCATCTCTTCGGGCTTATCCAATTGAGGCACCCATTCATAGGGAACTCGATAAGCCCGATAGATCATGTTATCCCATGCGTATTGTTCATCGGTATAGGGGGAAATATATTCCCAAGCAATTTTATTTTCCTTAGTAACTTCAATAATTCGCCCATCCGCGCCCTCTGTAATCAACGTATTACCATTGAGGAGTCGTTGTGCGCTGCTAACATGCGGACTAAAAAATCGAAAACGATTCGTCGGCATTTTAAATCCCTGCTCGTTTGCAGAATGCTGCCAAACAATACCTAAGCTGATAGGGTCTATCTCCAAGACTCGAGAATAGTCACGACTCGCATTTTTTAATCCATAAAGCGATGTTGGCGTAGCTTGCCCATAGCCTGCTTGCCAGCCATTATCAAACAGTAAAATATTCCCAGCCCCCGGTAACCCTTGAGGAATAAGATGGGCATGATGTTGACCAATAATCCCCCCTAAATGCTTAACATTGTCATGGGTATAATCAGGTCCAATTTGCCATACAATCTTTCCAGTTTCACGGCTGGTAATTCCAATAATATTCGTTTCCCGAGAGCTCCATATCATATTCTCAGGATGAAAATGAGTATTGCCATTATCATAATGTTTGTTGGGACCAAGCCGAGATAGGCTATTGATATGTAAATAATCCCCCACACCATCAGATATGAGATTAGGATTACGATAAAAGACATTCTTTGCGGTTTCAGAAAAACCGAGCTCTGAAAAGTGATCACTGAGCGCCCAGGTCCATACAATATCTCCCTGCCAATTAATCTCAACAAAGACGTCATCCAGTAATGGCTTATCAGATATTTGAGGATTTTGAATATTTCGATGGCAAAGTAATAATGTTTTCCCTTCATAGATAGGGGATATCAAATCAGGCGTATAATACCCGACGGGGTTTCCTTCCCGTTGAAAATCATGATGGGCTCTTGCAGACCAATATTGTTCCCCAACATCATCCGTCAATAATTCGACACGATCAAATGACCAAACTTCGTTATTGTCCCAATCCCGCTGGACCAACCGAGTATATTCGCGATATTTATCACCTTCTTTTGACCGTTCATAACTCAGCAGATTGCCTCGGGGTAACATTTTACAAGGCACTCCATCACTGTCCTGCCAAACATGAACTTCATTGCCATTCATATCAATAAGCACAGCGCCCTTATTAGCCACTGAAAATAATGTATAACCATTCCAGGCTTTATCTGGTTTATAAATTGTTGTTTTTGTAGGATAAATAGAGGGCATTCCCATAATGATTTTCCTAGATAATTGAGACTATGACACGAGATAAACGAAGAAATTAATCTCGATAAAAATCATGGAAATTATAAGCTAGAAAAATAACCAATTGATTTACAATAAATTTCAGTAATTGTTAAATTTAATAACAGTGAATGCTTGAGACTGAATTTTGAGTAAAAAAAAGCCCAACATAAAAATGTTGAGCCTACATTCGAAATAAAAAGCGAGTTCGCTTTTTATTAAATCTCTTTTTTAGAGATTAGTGGCAACCGCAACCACCATGCTTGTGTCCGTGACCTTGACCTTCGCCACCACCACAGCAACCACCTTCTGAACCGTGGCTATGACCGCCACCGCCACAGCAACCACCTTCGTGGTCATGGTCGTGGTCGTGACCATCAGCACCATGGACGTGGCCATGTGCGATTTCTTCTTCAGTTGCTTCACGGATAGCCATGACTTCAACATTAAATTTCAGGTTTTGACCTGCTAACATATGGTTACCATCAACGATAACTTCATCGCCTTCGATGCCTGTGATTTCAACAGGAACTGGACCCATGTCAGTGTCCGCTAAGAAACGCATACCCACTTCCAGCTCATCAACGCCCATGAATACATCTTTCGGTACGCGTTGAACTAAGTTGTCATCGTATTGACCATATGCATCGTCTGAAGCGACTTCAACATCGAAATGTTCGCCAACTGCGCGACCTTCTAATGCTTTTTCCAGACCAGAAATTAAAGAACCACGGCCATGCAGATAGTCCATTGGCGCATTCGCCGGGGACTCATCAACTAAAACACCGTCTTCTGTTCTTACTTGGTAAGCGAGGCTTACAACCAAGTCTTTTGCTACTTTCATGACATCTCCTACGACCCGTAAGGGAAAAATTTTTGCCAATTGTACCGGAAAACAATTGTGCTGTATTGAGAATTGACAAAATTCTCTTATTCTGGCGTAAAAATTCCAATAACTTGTTCTTGCTTTCTCACATGCTCAGTTGCATCGCCTTCAGCTTGACGTTGTTGATCCCCACAATTCACACATTCAACCACATCAATTTTATCTTCTCGCCACATCATTAAGGTGTCTTGAGACTTGCATTTAGGGCAGGTTGCCCCAGCAATAAAACGTTTACGTGTTGCTGCCATTTTTCTACCTTACTGTTCGTTATTCCAGCCATGCGGTTGGCGATTTTCTCTTTGCATCTCTTTTTCGAAAAGTTCGTTGAGTTCACGCCGCGCCTCTTTAATACGCGAAATTTGCCCGCTATCGCTGTTCTCATTTTCAGGAATAATATCCCGCAGCATACGCATATCAAGCCGACGGAAATGCTGTTTCGCTCGATAAGCTTTGTGTGGATGCATTCCGGTGCTAATCAGTGCTTTGCTTCCCATTTCTAACGCGCTTGAGAAGGTTTCACGGCTAAAATCCGTCACGCCGCTGTGCAGTAATTCGTGAGCTTCTAAGCGCCCTTTTGCACGCGCAATAATATGCAAATTCGGGAAGTTTTCTTGGCAAATACGCACAATTTCCATCACTTCTTCAGGAACGTTGCTGGTGATCACAATCGCTTTGGCTTTATCCGCTCCCGCTGAGCGTAGAAGTTGTAGTTCTCGCGCATCCCCATAATAGACGGTGTAACCGTAGCGGCGCATGGTACTAATCGCGGTAACATCTTGTTCAAGCACCGTAATATTCACTTTGTTCGCCATCAATAGACGACCAACCACCTGCCCCATTCGCCCAAATCCCACTAAAATAACGTGAGGATTGGTGTCTTCCACAAACGGTTTTTCGGTAGAGGTTGCTGGCTGATTATAACGGCGGTTGAGATACGCATCTATCAACTGCATCACAAGTGGTGTTGTCATCATCGATAGCGTCACCACGACCAACAATAAATCCATTTGCCTTTCATCAATCACGCTAGCACCGAATGCCGTGGCATAAATGACAAAGGCGAACTCACCACCTTGGCTAAGCACCCCAGAGAATTGCGCTCGAGCACCTGTGCGTAAACGCGCCACAAATCCCAATACATATAAGACAAGCGCTTTCACGGCGACCAGCACCAAAACTGCCAGTAAAACTTGAGGGAGATAAGCCCACAATACTTGTAAATTTAATGACATACCGACGGAGATGAAAAACAGCCCTAGCAGCAAGCCTTTAAACGGTTCAATATTAATCTCAAGTTCATGACGAAATTCCGTCTCAGCGAGCATCACCCCCGCCATAAACGTACCCAACGCCATTGAGAAGCCAAGGCTTTCCATAATCAACGCGGAACCCAGTACGACTAACAACGCCGCTGCGGTAAAAATTTCATGAACACCCGATTTCGCTGCGAGCCTAAAGAGTGGACGTAATAAATAACGCCCGACAATCCATAGCCCCGCAAACGCCACCACTTTCAATCCAATTTTGTACCAATCGCTGCTTCCCGTATCCCCTGCCAACAGCGGGATCAGTGCCATAATCGGGATTACCGCCATATCTTGGAACAGTAAAACAGAAAAACCGAGCTGCCCACTTTCTTGGTTGGACATCCCTTTTTCATTCATTAATTGCAGCGCCATAGCCGTTGAGGACATCGCCATTCCCAGCCCGCCAACCACAGCTGCCTGCCAAGAAAACTGAGCTAGAATCAAGATCCCAGCCATCAAAGCTGCGGTTACAACCACTTGAATGGTACCGACACCAAAAATCGATCGGCGCAGCTCCCACAATTTCGAAGGTTTCAGTTCCAACCCAATCAAAAACATTAAGAAGACAACACCCAGCTCCGAGAAATGCAGAATGTCATCCACATTGCGAATAAAGCCCAATACAAATGGGCCAATCGCAATCCCTGCCAGTAAATACCCTAGCACCGCCCCCAGACGAATTTTTTGGGCAATCGGCACCATCACCACACCAGCGCATAAAAATATGATCACCGACTCAAATAGATTTAACTCATCCATTTGAAATATCTCCTGTATTGAGGGGTTGTCTCATCCATTGCTTATACTCTTCAACCATTTGCTGTAACTGTTGTGGGCTCTGCCGACGGGCAGAATAGATAATATTTGGTTCTATCCAGTGCATATCACACATTAATGAGGTCAATTCAAATGGACGAAGAATTTCGGATAATGGATAACGATTATAGCCACCATACTGGTAAGCTTCTTCTGGCTCCCCCGTGGTGATAATCGAGCGCCAATATTTGCCTTTCAGTTTTTGGTATCCTGGGTCTGTGGCAAATCGGCGAGTCAGAACTTGGTCAAACCACTCTTTTAATAGTGCGGGGCAACTATAAGTATACAGCGGGTGCTGAAATACAATGACATCATGCTGGCAAAGCAGCTTTTGTTCTGCGGTGACATCAATAAAATAATCGGGATATGTTGCGTATAAATCGTGGATAGTGACATTGTCAAAATCGCGCACTGCATTTAACAACAGACGATTAGCAACAGATTCATGGGGGTCTGGGTGAGCGTAGACCACGAGCACTTTTGGCGTAATTGACATCTTTCCCTCCTCAAAGGCGTGTCAGGCGGATAATTTTCCGTTACCATGCAGCCTGCTAAATGTACTTTAAGCTTAATATATTTCAGTAATAACTTTATTATTCGAATATATCTAACTCAATAATTTAACATATTTTCAATAGACGGTTTCTATGATTGTTTTCTCTTCATTACAAATTCGCCGAGGTGTACGTGTTCTGCTGGACAATGCAACTGCGACTATCAATCCGGGGCAAAAAGTCGGGTTAGTGGGTAAAAACGGCTGCGGAAAATCCACATTGCTGGCACTGTTAAAGGGTGAATTGCAGGCGGAAGCAGGATCAGCAACCTTTCCAAGCAATTGGTCTATGGCGTGGGTGAACCAAGAAACTCCAGCCCTTGATGTGCCTTGTATTGAGTATGTCATTGATGGTGATCGTGAGTTTCGCGCCTTAGAACATAAGCTCCAACAGGCGAACGAAAAAAATGACGGTCATGCTATTGCCGTCATTCATGGGCAATTAGATGCCATTGATGCGTGGACAATTCAGTCCCGTGCAGCGAGCTTGCTACATGGTCTTGGCTTTAGCCAAGCACAGCTGCAGTCTCCGGTAAAATCATTTTCCGGTGGATGGCGTATGCGCCTGAACCTTGCGCAAGCCCTACTGTGCCGTTCCGATTTATTACTTCTCGATGAACCGACGAACCATTTAGATTTAGATGCGGTGATTTGGCTGGAAAAATGGCTTAAAAGCTATTCTGGCACGCTGATTTTGATTTCCCATGATAGGGACTTCCTCGACCCAATCATCGACAAAGTGCTGCATATCGAACAAGAAACCATGTTCGAATACACGGGCAACTACTCTTCATTCGAACGCCAACGTGCGACTAAACTCGCTCAGCAACAAGCTTTATATGAGAGCCAACAAGCTAAAGCCGCTCACTTACAAAGCTATATTGACCGCTTTAGAGTGCAAGCCACCAAGGCAAAACAGGCACAAAGCCGAATTAAAATGCTCGAACGCATGGAGATGGTCGCCCCTGCCCATGTGGATAACCCATTCCATTTCTCATTCCGTCAACCGGAAAGCCTGCCGAATCCATTATTAAAAATGGAAAAAGTCAGTGCAGGTTACGGTGAAAAAGTGGTGCTGGAATCCATCAAATTGAATTTAGTTCCGGGTTCTCGCATTGGGTTACTGGGACGAAATGGTGCCGGTAAATCCACACTAATCAAAATGCTAGCAGGTGACTTACCACCATTACACGGTGAAATCTCACTCGCCAAAGGGATCAAACTGGGGTATTTCGCCCAGCATCAATTAGAATATTTGCATGCGGATGAATCCCCGCTACAGCATCTTGCTCGCCTTGCACCTGAACAAACTGAACAGCAATTACGTGATTACCTTGGCGGCTTTGGTTTTAAAGGCGACCAAGTGACGGATCCTAGTGGACGTTTCTCTGGTGGGGAAAAAGCCCGCTTAGTATTAGCTCTGATTGTCTGGCAGCGCCCTAACTTACTGTTACTCGATGAGCCAACCAACCACTTAGATTTGGATATGCGCCAAGCACTAACCGAAGCGTTAATGGCTTTCGAAGGCGCATTGGTTGTGGTTTCCCATGATAGACACTTACTGCGCACCACCACGGATGAGCTGTATCTGGTTCATGGCGGAAAAGTGGAGCAATTTGATGGTGACCTCGAAGATTACCAACAATGGTTAGCTGAGCAGAACAAAATGGAGCTACAACAAGCTCGTGATCTGCTTGATAAAGAAAAGCCAGCCAGTACGTCAACCGTGACGGCGCAAGATAGAAAAGACCAAAAACGCCGCGAAGCCGAATTCCGTCAACTAACCCAACCTATCCGTAAAAAAATCACGGAGTTGGAAAAGAAAATGGAAAAACACTCTGTATCCTTAGCGGAGTTAGAGGCGAAGTTATCCGATGCCGCCATTTATGAGCAAGATAAAAAAGCGGAGCTGACTGACTGTTTGAAAAAGCAGACTGAGCATAAATCAGCCCTTGAAGACGTTGAAATGGAATGGATGGATCTGCAAGAGCAGTTAGAAACCATGACCAATGAGTTTGAAGCGGGTTAATTCGTAATCGTTCTTCAATAATAACCCTTTATTAAGATCAAACTAATAAAGGGTTATTTCAATAAATGACCAAAAGAGATAATCATAATTAGAACTTTTAAGTTTAAGAATTTAATTACACATAAAAATCTTATTTATGGTTTCTTTAAAACATAATCCGAAGCGTTGACGTGTTATTAACAGAATTAAATATTAACATATCGTTAACCTAAAGCAGTTGCAGCCACACAACCAAAGTGTAACACTAAAAATAACGCTTATTCTTCAATGAATTAAAATCACTACAAAACGCACAAATTGCCATCTATTTTGTCGCTTAAATATCCCCATTATAATGAAGCCAATCCTACAAATTAAAAATAAAAACCTATAAAGATAAGGCATTAGCACTTATCAAGATTCTATGGTTGGTGCAGCATGATTTATATCATTACGATGCTCTATGGCAGAGACACAGCGAAAAAATATTTCTGGTTTATTCTGGCGCTCACACTATTTGGTGTTCTGATTGGTGCCTGCTTTTTTCTATTACCTTTTTTTGCTGATCCCCATGAGTTTATGATTTTCCTCTGTATTCCAATTTTATTGGAAGCTATTCGCTCGTTTGTCTGCGCGATGTATTGCCAAGGTGCCACCCGAGGGCTGCGGATCAGCCGCGGATTAGTGCTACTTTTTATGGTCTACATTGTCTTATTTTCTAAAATACATGCATGGGAAACGGTTCTCTCTGGATTTATTACTGGCTTATATCTCATGGTCAGTGCTATCTGGAAAATGTCCAATAGCGTGGTTTTAAAATTTGAACGCTGGAAGTTGATGTTCACTGTCTCCATTATTGAATTTTTATTAGGTTTATGGAATTTCATTCCTTGGTCTTTTGACTATTCCTCTCGCCAAGTTTATTGGGATGTCGGCACGCTGATTATGATCTTCTCCCTCGATTCATTCTTTGTTTACTACTTTGTTGTGAACAGCCAAATTTCCAATGTTAACCAGATGGTATTTACACGCAATCGCAATAATGACGCTTCAAACAGAGAACGCGGCACCTTACACGTATGGACAACGACCGGGCAACTGCCGTTATTTTTTAAAATTATCCAACGTTATATTGTTTCCCGTAATTCATTGGGCGTGATTAGTACGGGGCATGTGGCTTTTGAACTGGATGAAATATATATCAGCCACTACCCAGAGAAAGATATCGACCGCGATACAGCGCAATTTTTGCAGATATTAAAATCCACCGAGGAAAACAATGACACGGGAGTTTTTCAAATCAGCTATCTTGATGAAATGAAAATTGCGCCGCCATCAAACTTCAAATTAACCATTGAAGGGATCAGCAAAGAAAAATTAGACGCATTCTGGCAAGAGTACAGTAAAGACACGACTTATAATTTAACGAATCGCAATTGTTCAACCGTCGTTTCTTTGGCGCTAATAAAAAGTACCGAGGGATATTTTACTGAGAAAAAAGGCGGCTTCATGCTGCTACTTAAATTGCTCTTTAGCCCTGAGCTTTGGGTCATGTCCCAACTCAGAAAACATGCAAGTATAATGACGTGGACACCGGGCATTGTTTTAGATTATTCCCGCGCCATGTCTGTTTTATTAAAAATGTAGCGTGTAGATGAGCAATCTATTACCTCAAAATGAGTGGAGAACCGAGTATCGCTATAAATCCCATATGGATTTTAATCACGAAACTTCGGACGTCACCATTCATAATTTTCGCTCTTTTCAGTTTGCCGATAAGAATGAATACACTTGGGATACAAAGCATTACAACCTGTCTAACTTGCAAAGCGTAGACTTAGTTCAATCCCACTGGTCTGGTAAAATGATAGCCCATGTCTTTCTGAGCTTCGGTTTTACCAATGGGGACTATGTCTCTTTCTCTATCGAGACAAGGCGAAAAACACATCAACAATTTTCGGTTTGGAAGGGTTTTTTCTATAACTACGATATTATCTATGTGGTCGCTGATGAGCAGGATTTAATTGGTACTCGCGTTAATTTACGCAATGAGCAGGTCTATATTTATCCCTTAAATTTAGATAAGCCACTTATTACCGAACTGTTTCTCAATTATATGAGTAAACTTAATCAGCTCAAAGAGACCAATGAAAAATATCATTCTATGTGGAATAACTGCACGACCAGTATTTATAAAATTGCCAAGAAAACCTATCCTGATTTTAAATTTAACTGGAAACTGTTAGTCAGTGGCTACGCTTCTCAATATTGTCATCAATTAGGTTTTATTGAAGATAAAGATTATTTTAATAAACAAAAAATCCCAATCATTCCATTAATTAACCACACATTCTCACACCAGATAAGGCGTTAATTCCGCTCATAGTAACCGGCAGAAAGGTACAATAGATCCTTAGCTAATCCCTGATAAGGATCTATTTTCGGTATTAAGCCCTAAATTTAATTACATTCTCACTATCGAACTTTCACGCACATCACATGGTATTCACCATTAATTTTTTCTGTACCTTCCGTTTCATGTTCAAAGCCCGGAAACTCGCTATCCCACGCTTGTAAACTGCGTAAATAACCAATATGCGGGCTGTTGGTTTCGCCAAAGCTTTCGCCGGATAACAACATTGGGATCCCCGGTGGATAAGGAATAATCGAGTTCGCTGCAATACGCCCAGCCAGCTTATCTAACGGCACAGCTTCAACGCGGTTCGCAACAATCTGTTGATAGGCATCACGCGGACTCATCATGACATTGGGTAACTCTGAATAGGCTTGATTCAGCTGGCTACCCGGATTATTGCGCTGCAAGTAAGCAAACATCTTATCCCCCAAGTCTCTCAGCCCCATCTCACCATAAATTTCAGGCGCGACTTCCACCACTTCAGGTAACACTTTTTTCAGCTGCGTGTTGGCATCGTAGTGGCGTTTAAAGGAGAGCAATGCATTAACTAATGTGCCCCATTTCCCTTTAGTGATCCCCATAGAAAACAGGAACATAATTTGGAAATCGGTAGTACGGGTCGGCACAATACCATAATGATTTAGCCATGCGGTCACGAGCGCCGCAGGGACACCGGAATCGAGCAGCTTGCCATCGTCCCCCATTCCTGGCGCCAAAATACTCACTTTGATAGGGTCTAACATCGCCCAATCTGCGGGAATATTTTTGAAACCATGCCACGTATCTTCAGGGTTCATTACCCAACAGCTTTGCTCTTTCATCAGCAATTCAACAGGCGCAAACTCAAAATCGTAGCGCTCGCCAGTTGCAGGATCCTTCACCGTTTCCTGATTCCACGGTTTGAAAAACCACTCGCCATCATTTTGGAACTCTTTGTACAGATAGCCGAGTGATTGACGAAAGTCGATGGCTTCGCGGATCACTTCATCCGTTAATGAGCGCCCGCTATTCCCATCCATCATATCTGCCGCAATATCGTTTGAGGCGCAAATGGCATACAGCGGCGAGGTGGTTGCATGCATGTGATAGGCTTGATTAAAACGATTAAAATCAATAGCGTTACGTCCATTCCGCACATGAATAAACGAAGCTTGAGACAGCGCATTCAGTAATTTATGGGTTGAGTGAGTCGCGAAAATGGTAGGGTCATCCTCTTTGCGCTCTTCATCACGCATCGCGAAATGGTCACGGTAAATCGGGTTAAATCGCGCGTAACCGTACCATGCCTCATCAAAATGAATTCTATCGAGGGATTTATCCAATAGATTTTGCACTTTACGCGCGTTGTAGCAAACACCATCATAAGTGCAGTTTGTCACCACGCTATAGGCAGGTTTTTTGCCAACTTTATCCGCGGTGAACGGGTTGTTAGCGATTTTTTCTTGGATAGCTTCAGGAGACATTTCCGTTGGATAAATCGGCCCAATAATCCCATAGCGGTTACGACTCGGGACCATATAAACAGGTTTTGCTCCCGTTAAAATCAAGCCTTGTTCGATGGATTTATGACAGTTTCGGTCAATAACCACCACGTCGTCATCCGTCATGCAAGCTTGCATAATGGTGCGGTTCGAACCCGAAGTTCCGACCACAACGGAATAGGATTGGTCAGCACCAAAAATCCGTGCCGCGTTTTTCTCGCACTCCCCAAATGCCCCTGTGTGGTCGAGCAACGAACCCACAGCAACTCGCTCGATACCGATATCTGTGCGGAATAAATTTTCACCAAAAAAGTCGTGATAAATACGCCCAGCGGGCGTTTTGGTAAAGCCGACACCCCCTTGGTGTCCCGGCGCTGCCCATGAATGTTCATGTACATCACTGTATTTAATTAAACTTTTCATTAATGGCGGGAGTAACTGTGCACGGTAACGGATGATAGCAGCGAGCACGCGTCCGGCAATAAAGTCCGCCGAATCCTCTAAAATCCATGCAAACTCATCCACCTGCTCCATCATTTTTCTATCAAATGCCACTAAGGCTTCTTCACGATCACTCAAGAGAAAAACGGGTACATCTTCTTGGCGGCGATGAAGCTGGGTAATTAGCCGATGTGCTTGGGCTTGCTCTTCTTTATCGGACATATCTCGCCCGTAAAGCAAGCAGTCAATGCTGGTGTTTGAGCGAATATAGGCAAGACCGTCTTCAAAATCACGGATAATGACCGTTTCGACGTGTTCGTCATTCAGTTCGCTTGCCAGCCGTGCAACCGCATGGCTGATCACAGAATCTTCATCTGTTAGCTCGGTATAAACGATCAATGCCCTCATGGACTCTCCCTCAATGAATTGTTTTAAGCGAAATAATGCCTCCTTTAGTCTTAACGCAGATAAGATTATTTTGCAAAGTTATCGAGGTATTAATAGTTATTCGTCAAGTTTATTAATCATCACTTTGGCATTCATCACCAATGCTTTTGCTTTATCTTCCCGTTTTTGTAACAACGCCATGAACAGTAAATCGGTCAGGGTATTTTGTGCCGTTCTTGAAGAAATTGATGAGCTGCGCCATTCGTTCTCTTCTGCCACACTTTCCAACATATAGTCTGACATTTGAGCGAGTGGAGACTCTTTCGAGCGCGTAATAGCGATAACACAAGCGCCATTTTGGTGACCAATATTGGCAGCAGTGAGCATATCTTTGCGCTTTCCAGAGAAGGAAATCACGATTTGCACATCTTTCGGCGTCAAGGTTAATGCTGCCGCAATTTGAACGTGATGATCCGGCTCCACGAGCGTGGTAATGCCGATTTTCTGAAGCTTATAACTTAAATCTTTCGCAGTGAGTCCTGAGCCGCCAATCCCAACAATTTGCACGCGTTGTGCACTATCTATGCGCTGAATGATTTTTTCAAATTGTTTGAAATCAAGACGTTTTGTGGTTTCTGTGATGGAATAATTTTTCTCTAATGCCAGCTTCTGCGCGACCACCATCAAGCTATCCGTTTGCGTAATACGGTTATGCAACGCGCGGTGAGGCTCCCCCAACTCTTGCTGTTGGCGACCAATGATTTCACTTAGCGCCAATTTCAGCGCAGGGTACCCCTTTACACCTAACTTTTGACTAAACTTCACTATAGCGGATTGACTGATCCCCAATTGCTCCGCTAACTGTGAAGATGATAGTTTCAGCACATTTTCCGGACTTTCTAAGATAAATTGTGCAATTTTACGTTGATTTTCCGCAAGTCGCGGTAATAGGTACGTGATGGTATCGAGTAACGTCATAGTAGCCCTCAAGAAGATAAACCTTCATCGACAGAATAAATTTACAAATAAATTATTCCTTTAATAAGAACTCAATGCTTGGTAATTAATTATTAAAATTCAAATCACTATTAATTTACAGGGCAATAAATAACCAAATTTATTCGCTTATATTGACAAGAGAGAATAGATAGCACCGTGATGATTATCACATCAAAGGAATAAATAATTCCATAGCATACCCCTCATGATACGTTTAAGGAGTTATTACTATGTCGATTGATTTAAGCAAGATGGTCACGGAAAGCCGTAACGAAGCCAGCACCCACATTGACCAATTATCTACCATTGAAATGCTGCAAGTCATCAACAATGAAGATAAAAAAGTCCCTTTGGCTGTCGAAAAAACCTTACCGCAAATTGCACAATTGGTCGATAAAGTTGCGGCAGCTTTCCAACAAGGTGGTCGTCTAATTTATTCCGGGGCGGGTACTTCGGGACGTTTAGGGATCCTCGATGCCAGTGAGTGCCCTCCTACCTATGGAACCCCACATGAACAAGTGATTGGGCTGATTGCCGGTGGTCACCAAGCAATCTTCCGTGCCGTTGAAAATGCGGAAGATAAACCCGAATTAGGGGAGCAAGACTTAAAGAATATCGATTTCAATCAAAAAGATATTCTAGTTGGGATCGCCGCCAGTGGCCGCACGCCTTATGTTCTAGGTGCCATGAAATATGCACATTCCTTAGGTGCAACCGTTGCCTCAATTAGCTGTAACCCTGATAGCCCTGTCTCTCAAGCCGCTGACATTGCTATCACCCCGATTGTGGGCGCTGAAGTTGTCACCGGCTCTTCGCGCATGAAAGCGGGAACCGCACAGAAACTGATTTTAAATATGATCACCACTGGGGCGATGATCCGCATCGGTAAAGTCTTTGGCAATTTAATGGTCGATGTGGAAGCGACTAACGCTAAGCTCATTGAGCGCCAGACTAAGATTGTGATGGAAGCAACCGAATGCGACCGCCAAAGCGCAGAATCTGCATTACAACAATGTGATAGACACTGTAAAACAGCGATCTTGATGATTTTATCTGGCTTAAATGCTGATGAAGCTCGTCAATTGCTCGCTAAAAATCATGGCTTTATTCGCACTGCCCTCAACATCGCAAAATCCGTCTAATCGACGGATCTCTATGAGAGAAACAGTATGGCTAAAATAACAAATGAAATGATACAGCAGATCCTGCAACACGTGGGTGGCGGTCGCAATATTAAGCAGTGCGGTAACTGCATGACGCGTTTACGGCTTACCTTACATGATGACCAGTTTATCGATAAAACCGAAATCAAAAAAATCCCCGGCGTACTGGGCGTAATTGAAAGTGACGACCAGCTGCAAATTGTTTTGGGCCCTGGAAAAGCCCAAGCCGCCGCGGATTTAATGAAGCAAATGTTAGAAAATGGCGAAGCGGATGATGCCCATGACTCTGCTGCGACCCAAGATCTGAAAGAGATTGCTTCAGCCAATAAACAGCAGCTGAAGAAAAAACAAACCAGCGCCGTTCATCGCTTTTTATCTAAATTTGCGACTATTTTTACCCCATTAATTCCGGGCTTTATCGGCGCGGGTCTCTTAATGGGCTTGGCCTCATTACTCACATTATTATCAGCGAACCAAAACTTATTCCCTGCGGATTCAACCCAGCTTGCCCACCTCAAAAGCTTAATTGCGTATATGAGTGTATTCGGTAAAGGGTTATTCACCTTTATGGGATTGTTGATTGGTTATAACGCCCAAAAAGCGTTTGGGGGAAGTGGCGTTAACGGTGCCATTATCGCTGCGCTGTTTATTTTAGGTTACGACCCGGCGGCCACTAAAGGCTTCTATTCCGGTATGACAGACTTCTTTGGTTGGTATATTGACCCGAGAGGCAACATTATCGGGATCCTAATTGCCTGTATTTTTGGTGCTTGGGTTGAAAAACAAGTGCGTAAAATCATTCCGGCTAGTTTGGATATTATTTTAACCTCAACCATTACGCTGTTAATCGTCGGCGCTGCAACCTTTGTCTTCATCATGCCTATTGGCGTTTGGTTATTCGAAGGAATGTCTTGGCTATTCATGCACTTAAACGGAAACCCTATCGGCACAGCCGTCTTAGCGGGTCTGTTCCTGATTGCGGTAATGTTCGGTGTCCACCAAGGCTTTATTCCAGTGTATGTCGCGTTAGTTGAAGCGCAAGGGTTTAACTCGTTATTCCCAATCTTAGCGATGGCAGGTGCAGGTCAAGTGGGTGCGGCACTGGCACTGTATGTGAAGGCGAAGAAAGGCTCTGTTACCCGCAGCCAAATTGGTGGTGCACTCTTCCCCGGCTTCTTAGGTATTGGTGAACCATTGATTTACGGGGTGACGTTACCACGAGTGAAACCGTTTGTGACCGCCTGTTTAGGGGGCGCGGCCGGTGGTTTCTTTATCGGTGCCATCGCGTGGATGGGTCTACCTGTAGGGTTAAATACCGTATTCGGCCCTTCAGGATTAATCGCTATTCCACTGATGACGTCAGACCAAGGCGTGCTTCCTGCAATGGCGGTGTATGCAGGCGGTGTCTTAGTCTCTTATCTGTGCGGGTTTATTTTCACCTATCTGTTCGGTAGTAAAAATGTCGATTTAGACTAGAGGATAACGTGGATTGAAAAACAAAAAAGGCACCTAAGGTGCCTTTTTGTTACTTTCATATTGTGTTCGTCGGCTTACATCTTTCAGCGTCATAAGGAGAGCACCGTCTCTGTATCCCTACCCACTTAATTTATTGAGACGTTACTCCAACCAAATTAATGGCACACACGCGGCGGTCAGTATCCCCATCACTAGGTTGAAAATAAACCATGCACGGCGGCTACGTAAGAAAACCCCAATCAAAGAACCGAAGCCCATCCAAATCAAGCCTGCGACAAAATTCACAATCACAAAAGCGATGCTCATTACAATGATGGACTGAGTAAATAACTCGCCTGGAAGACTAAAACTCCCTACCGCCCCTAACCCCATCATCCATGCTTTCGGATTTAAGAACTGCAATAGTCCGCCTTGAAACCAAGTGACGCTTTTAGAGGCTTTGCTGTCTGTTTTGAGTGGCTCGTAGCTGGCGGTAGCGGTTTTCCATGCTAGCCATAATAAATAAACGCTACCAATGATTTTCAACACAATATGAATTGCAGGATATAATAGTAATAGTGCGGCAACGCCAAACGCAGACAAATATAAAATTGACTGCATGCCCAGCATAATTCCTAATAATAATCCGATACTGCGACGAAAACCGTAGTTAGCTGCACAAGAGGTCAACAACATGTTGTTAGGGCCGGGTGTGACTGCTGCAATGAATAAAAACGTAAAAAGCGAAAAAATTAGCCCCAGAGTCATTTATACTATGTTCCTCAACCTAAATTTGTTTCTAAGTTTGTTTACTTGCATCGCAGAAAAATAACAGTATGTTATGTGACTCACAAGCGTTCCACTAAATAAAAAATAAGGCCATGTCAGAAAATTTCCGCCCTATGAGTTGGGCAAAAAACCCTCATCTCCAAACCTTATTGCCAAGGATCTTTCGCCGTACCCCGAAAATTATCCCAACATGGCAGCGATTAGAATTGCCTGACGGTGATTTTATCGATCTTGCTTGGAGTGAAAATCCAGAAAAAGCGAGCAAAAAACCTCGTTTAGTGATTTTTCATGGGTTGGAAGGAAATTTTAAAAGCCCCTATGCCCACGGGATGTTAGAAAGCGCCCAAAAGCAAGGGTGGCTCGGCGTGATCATGCATTTTAGAGGATGCAGCGGTGAACCTAACCGTCAAAAACGTATTTACCATTCTGGTGAAACTAGTGATGCACGTTATTTCTTACATTGGCTAAAACAGACATGGGGGGAAGCACCAACTGCTGCTGTAGGTTATTCCCTTGGCGGTAATATGCTAGCCTGTTATTTAGCGGAAAATGGTGAGAAAGCTGAATTAGATGCCGGCGTTGTTGTCTCGGCTCCATTAATGCTCGAAGCCTGCTCCATGAAAATGGAGAAAGGAATTTCTCAGCTCTATCAACGCTACCTATTAAATGGGTTGAAACGTAACGCCACCCGCAAACTGGTACGCTACCCTGGTTCACTCCCTCTTAATTTGTTGCAGCTTAAACAGTTAAAACGCATTCGTGAATTTGATGATGTGATCACCGCGCGTATTCATGGTTTTGATGATGCTGCGGATTATTATCAAAAATGCAGCGCACTACCTAAGTTATCTCAGATTACTAAGCCAACCCTGATTATTCACGCAAAAGACGACCCGTTTATGGCGCCCGAAGTCGTGCCTGATTTAAGTCATTTACCTGAAAATATTGAATACCAAATGACGGAACATGGTGGACACGTCGGCTTTGTCGGCGGTAGTTTTAGAAAGCCACAAATGTGGTTAGAAACTCGTATTCCTCTGTGGCTAACAGCGTATTTGAATGAGCAAAAATCATGATTATTCCGTGGAAAGATCTCGCTCCTGAAACGCTCGAAAACCTTATCGAGAGTTATGTTTTACGCGAAGGAACCGATTACGGCGTTCACGAAAAAAGCTTGCAGGACAAAGTGAATGATGTGAAACGGCAGTTAGTTTCTGGCGAAATTGTGCTAGTCTGGTCTGAGTTACATGAATCGGTAAATTTCATGCCTAATAACCAGTTTCGCCCGTAGCGCTGTTTCTCAAAAATAGTGGTCATGGCGTAAAACAGGGAGTCCACTATGTCGAAGAAGCATCCGATTATTGCAGTGACGGGTTCGAGTGGCGCAGGAACAACCTCAACGAGCCAAGCTTTTCGTAAAATTTTCCATCAATTAAATATCCGCCCAGCCACCCTTGAGGGCGATAGTTTTCACCGTTATACCCGCCCTGAAATGGATATGGCTATTCGTAAAGCCCGCGAGCAAGGGCGCCATATCAGTTATTTCGGCCCTGAGGCCAACGATTTTTCTCTACTTGAACAGACGCTAATTGACTATGCTAAAACTGGCAGCGGTCAATCTCGAAAATATTTACATACTTACGATGAAGCGGTGCCCTATGGTCTGCAACCTGGTACGTTTACCCCGTGGGAATCGCTACCAGCCAATACCGATGTGCTGTTTTATGAAGGATTACATGGCGGCGTTGTCACCCCAGAACATGATGTTGCTCAGCATGTTGATTTACTTGTCGGTGTGGTGCCGATTGTTAACCTTGAATGGATTCAGAAATTGATCCGAGATACCACTGAGCGAGGGCATTCTCGTGAAGCCGTGATGGATTCGGTTGTACGTTCGATGGGTGACTATATTAACTATATTACGCCGCAGTTTTCCCGTACTCATATTAACTTCCAGCGGGTTCCTACCGTTGACACCTCTAACCCTTTCTCTGCCAAAGCAATACCTTCACAGGACGAAAGTTTTATCGTTATTCGCTTTAGAGGATTAGAGCAGATCGATTTCCCTTATTTATTATCCATGTTAAATGGCTCGTTTATTTCAGCGATGAATACCATTGTGGTACCCGGTGGGAAATTAGGACTCGCGATGGAACTTATTATGATGCCATTAGTGGAAAAATTAATGAAACAGCGAAATGGGTAGTTTGAGATTCTCATTAAAGAGATAAATAACAAGATGCTTATCTTAATTGTCGATAAGCATCTTAATAGCAAGAAAACAATTACGGCGTTTTAATTTCGAAGCTATGAGTCACGTTAACTGTTTTTTCTAACATGATAGCAACGGAACAATATTTTTCTGCAGAAAGTTGAACCGCACGCTCCACTACTTTGTCCGTTAGTTCACGTCCCGTCACAATAAAATGTAGGTTGATATCCGTAAAATAACGCGGGGCTTCTTCACGACGCTGTGAAGTTAACTTCACTTCACAATCAACAATATCCTGACGACCTTTTTGTAAAATAGAAACCACATCAATCGCACTGCATCCGCCTGCCGCCATTAGAACCATTTCCATCGGACTTGGTGCTTTATCGCCCGCATTACCATCCATCATAATTTGATGACCTGATGCCGACTCACCTAGAAAAGAGAGCCCTTCAACCCACTTTACGCGTGCTTCCATTTTTTATTCCTCTCGAAAATAGTGATATTTATCGCCATATTGTTCCATATATCTAGACAATGTTATATCAGCATTATTAGGCTGAAGCGATACAGGGAAGACTTTCGGCATTGGATATGATACAAACAATGGTCAGTTGATAGGATTAAGATCAAAACTCAACGATTTAATTGATTATATTATACAATTGATATTAATTTGCGTTGGCCTAGAGCAGCATTAATAATAGGCATCAATGCGACTTAATATGCTAAGCTAGACACTTTAAAGTCAGCCTTTTCCTACTTTTCGAAAGGTTGCAATAACATACAGAGGATAACGCTAATGGTTCTCGGCAAGCCACAAACAGACCCTACTCTTGAATGGTTTTTGTCACACTGCCATATTCATAAGTATCCATCCAAGAGCACTCTGATCCATCAGGGTGAAAAAGCAGAAACCCTTTACTACATTGTTAAAGGCTCAGTGGCTGTTTTAATCAAAGATGAAGAAGGCAAGGAAATGATTCTCTCTTACCTAAATCAGGGAGATTTCATTGGCGAACTTGGGTTATTTGAAGAAGGGCAAGAACGTACTGCGTGGGTTCGCGCGAAAGTTGCTTGCGAAGTCGCGGAAATTTCTTACAAAAAATTCCGTCAGCTGATTCAAGTCAATCCAGATATCCTGATGCGCCTTTCCGCGCAAATGGCGAATCGTTTGCAAACCACATCCGAAAAAGTGGGTAACCTTGCATTCTTAGATGTTACTGGTCGTATTGCTCAAACCTTGTTGAATTTAGCTAAACAGCCTGATGCGATGACTCACCCAGACGGTATGCAAATCAAAATTACTCGTCAGGAAATCGGTCAAATCGTAGGTTGCTCTCGCGAAACTGTCGGTCGTATTTTAAAGATGCTGGAAGATCAAAACTTAATCTCCGCACACGGCAAAACGATTGTTGTTTACGGTACCCGCTGATTTGCCTTTCAGCCTCACCCTTTTGGGTGGGGCTTCGATATTGAAATAGCTTTATACTCCACGTACAAAGCTATTTTTCTTACTTAGGATCCTTTATTTCCCCCTCTCATCTATATACTCTCATTGATGAGTATCGTTTCTTTATATAATTATAGTTAATTGTCAAACTAATATAGTGGTAACTAAACCATTATTAAGAGTTGACAACACGATGATTAAAAATATCAATCCAAGAAGCGAAAGTATCATTAATATCAATGATAATAAAACCATAACCACTTCATCATTATCTAATAAAATAAAAAAAACCAGTAATATTGGTTCATGCGTACCCGATAATAATCACCTATCTAATTTACATTATCAAAAAAAGCATTTCGCCGTATCGACTTGTCATTTTGAGCCAAGTGAACAAAAAGAAATTAATCTAATTAAATACTCACCTCCAGTAGAGAAAATAACACTTCCCTATAAATACCATGAGGCTATTGAAGCTAATGGTCATTTTCTAATTCTTAAATCCCCACGTATTTTCAACCATTCCGTCTCAATAAAAAATGAGCCACTTATTAATGAGAAACAGGATGCCGAACTAATGCTAATTGATAAAACAAGTACTCCAGAAACCAACGTTTTTAAAGATTTTAAATTAAATCGTTCATCAAGCAGATTTTCAAACTTGATTTTAGAAATAAAATCGACTCATGAAAAAGGCATTCGTTATTTAAAAAGTATATTTAATAAAAATAAGAATGAGAAATTTCGTGTTACTTTTAAAAAGGAAATTAAGATCCCAATAAAACATGAAGAAACAAGATCAAGTGAAGTAATCACTCATCAGAATACTGCATCGACTCAGAAGGTTGAGAACAACCTTAGCACTCTAAAATCATCACAAGCTAAATTAGCTGAACAGCTAAAAAAAATAGAGACAGACAAAGAGAATGAAATAAAAGCAGATGAAGAGAGAATAAGAAAAGAAGCTGAATCAAGTATGATACAGAAAGCTTCTATTTCAAAAATAAAAGATGAGAATGAAGCAAAGAGCAGTGATACCGAATTTGAGTTCAATGAGGAGTTTGAGTGGAATGATGATACCAATCATATTCAAGATAGTTTACAAAAAAAAATCACCGACCGTCTTGTTAGCTTAGCAATTCCATCAACACATCAACTAAATAAATTACTTATTGATGAGACTGACATGAAGTCAATAAATCGACACTTAGAAAATATGGATTCACTGAACAAGATAGAAAGTCAGTTATATTCTAGCAATGAAAGCTTAAATTCTAACTCATCAAGCCATTATTCGAATAATTCTAATGACTCTGGATATTTATCAGAAAATACAAAAGCACAGAAAAAAATAGAAACAGACTCCACTAAACTGAAAGATAATAACTCAAACCATGCCACATATAATAAAACTGATAAAGTATTACCTAGAAGAAATATAAAAGTAAAACCAACCGTTAGAACATATCAATTTAATGGGGAAATATACCAAACTAAAACATCAATGCTAAGAGCTAAACATAATAGTAAAAAATATCAGTTTCCACTAAATAGAAAATCACCAGAAATAGCATCAAATCAAGGAAAACCCGATACTAAAAAATTAGATGCGCTGTTGAAAAAAACGCAAGAAACCCTTCATGGTCTAAATAGTCTAAGCGAGCAAATATCCAAAGAAGAAGTACATTCTGCGAAGATTAAAATAAAATTAGCTAAGCTTAATAACAAGTAACAACTTGAAGAATAGTTCAGTGACAGAGGCAAATTTGCCTCTGTCACTATAAAAAGACAATTAAGCCAGCAGTTTGCTAATTGCAGTTTCCAATTTCGCCATACCGCTATTAATTTCATCTTCAGAAATAATCAGCGATGGAGTAAAGCGCAATACATTCGTGCCCGCATTAAGCATCATCAGCCCTTCTGCAGCACAAGCTTGTAGAATATCTTTTGAGCGATTCAGCAATTTGCCATTCAGTTCTGCGCCAATTAATAAGCCCATTCCGCGAATTTCAGCAAAAATTCCATATTGGTCATTAAGCTTGTTTAAATGGGCAACAAATAACTCACGACGCTTAGCAACACCATCGAGTACTTCATCGGTATTGATGATATCGAAA
This sequence comes from Providencia sp. wls1943, assembly GCF_009706275.1. Lineage (NCBI taxonomy): Bacteria > Pseudomonadati > Pseudomonadota > Gammaproteobacteria > Enterobacterales > Morganellaceae > Providencia > Providencia sp. wls1943. The sequence goes on along the minus strand of NZ_WLTU01000004.1, from coordinate 217,004 downwards.
GCGGCATTACCGACCGCACACGCTAGCGGATTACCGCCATAAGTGGTTCCGTGTGAACCCACTTCCATAGTATTAGCAATTTCCGCGGTTGTGATCATCGCACTGATAGGGAAACCGCCTCCGAGCGCTTTTGCAGTGGTTAATATATCGGGAGTGACATCGTAGTGCATATAAGAGAATAATTTCCCCGTACGCCCCATTCCACTTTGCACTTCATCAAAAATAAGTAATGCATTATTTTCATCGCAAAGTTTACGAACTCCTTGCAGAAATTCTGATGTTGCTGGGGTTACCCCGCCTTCCCCTTGAACCGGCTCCAATACCACTGCGCAAGTATTTTCATCAATCACGGCTTTAACGGCATCAAGGTCATTAAAAGGCACGTGAATAATATCAGCTGGCTTTGGACCAAAACCATCTGCATATTTCGCTTGTCCGCCAACTGAGACAGTAAATAATGTTCTGCCGTGGAATGCTTGCTTGAATGCAATGATCTTCGTTTTATACGGGCTATATTTGGTGATGGCATAACGACGCGCTAGCTTGAATGCGGCTTCATTCGCTTCAGACCCTGAGTTCACAAAGAATGCACGATCCGCAAACGTTGCTTTCGTTAATTTTTGGGCTAGTTTTAACGCCTGTTCATTGGTAAAAACATTGCTCACATGCCAAAGTTTTTCGCTTTGCTCACGTACAGCCGCAACGAGGCTTGGATGGCAATGACCTAGCGCTAAAACCGCGATCCCGCCTGCGAAATCAATGTATTCTTTACCTTGCTGATCCCAAACGCGGCTGCCTTCGCCTTTAACTGGAATAAATTCAGCTGGCGAAAAAATAGGTAACATGACCTGATCAAAAGTCTGCCGATTGACTGCGTGTTGTTCTGACATACCCCTCACCTGCTCTTTATCGAATGCTTAAGTGAAAATATAAGCATCAAATATGAATAAAAAATCAATAAAGAGCAATAGGGAAGGGTAAAATATGCATAATTAATTTTGCTATTCGCGAAAATCAACCACTAATACTTGAGAAAATTACTCAACAGCTCATGACCTTGTTCGCTGAGAATACTTTCAGGATGGAATTGAACCCCTTCAATAGGCAGGGTTTTATGGCGGATCCCCATAATTTCATCGATATCCCCGTTATTCAGTGACCACGCGGAGACATCAAAAGAGGCGGGTAGCGTTTCTGCTGCAATCACTAAAGAGTGATAGCGAGTCACGGTTAAAGGCCGATTCAGTCCTTTAAATACCCCTTGATGATTATGGTGGATAGATGACGTTTTGCCGTGCATCACTTCTCGTGCTTTCACAACAGACGCGCCAAATGCTTGCCCAATAGCTTGATGCCCTAGGCAAATACCCAAAATAGGTAATTTTCCGGCGAAATATTTTATCGCTTCCAACGAAATTCCCGCCTCATCAGGCGTGCAAGGACCCGGTGAAATGACCAAATGGGTTGGAGCCAGTTGTTCAATTTCTTCAATGGTAATTTCGTCATTACGTTTCACCAGCACTTCCGCCCCTAGTTCGCAGAAATATTGGTATAAGTTGTATGTAAATGAATCGTAATTATCAATAAGTAAAAGCATAGTAGCCTATCCGACTGATTTTTATCATTATAAGTTTTTTGTTTATGCATAATTCGTGGTGGTTAGCAATTAGAACGCGTCCCAAAAACCATAAATTATCACAAAGGGCGGCTATCATAGCACAGCCAAGACAGGAAAATAGCTTATTTACGTCAAGCAACCCACTTTCAGTACAAAATTTCCATATAAAAATCATGGTATTATGTTCACAAAAATATAACAACATTCAAAATTTGATAATAAATGCTTTAAATACAATGGAATAAAATAGAAGCAATCAGACTAATAAAAAAACAATTAAACGCATGAGTGATGATGAAATAGAAGTGAGTTGGGATGACTTATAATGGAAAGAATTTAAGAAAAAATGCAAAGAAAGGCTTTATGATAAGAGGATGATTAACAAGAACCACCCTCTCTATTAGACGATATTACAGCAAACAGTATTAAGGCTTTTTAATCACTTCCGCGGAAATAATCGTAATAGGTTCAACAGGAACATTTTGATATGGACCTACGTTCTCTGTTTTCACTTTAGAAATTTTGTCTGCAACATCCATTCCTTTAACAACTTTACCAAATACCGCATAGCCGAAATCACGTTGCCCGTGATCTAAAAATGCGTTATCAGCAACATTAATAAAGAATTGGCTGGTTGCACTGTCTTTATTTGCGCTACGAGCCATTGAAATAGTGCCACGTAAATTACGTAAACCATTATCAGCTTCGTTAGCGATTGGTGCACGGGTTTGTTTTTGCTGCAATTCTTTATTAAAACCGCCGCCTTGGATCATAAATCCAGGAATAACACGATGGAAGGTTGTTCCGTTGTAATAGCCTTCATTAACATATTGTAGGAAGTTTTCAGTACTAACAGGGGCTTTTTTACTATTGAGTTCTAATTCAATATTACCTGCAGAGGTGACTAATTTAACGTAAGTTTCACCCGCGGCTAATGCAAGAGAAGTGGTGCTCATTGCACAGATTGCCAATAATGGCACAAAAATTCGTTTCAACATTCAAGATCCCTTTTGTTAATACCCAAAAACATATTAATGCCCAATTCTAGAGCGAAGCGGGGGTAATTGCTAAAGATTTACCTATATTTACGCCAAATAGTTAAATTTCGCTGAATTAAATTAATTGTAGAGCAATTTAATGAAAAAGCCTTCGCATAATGTCATTCTCAAATAGATATCACACCAAATATCCCCCTTTTGTTGTTTGTATGCTATTCAGTCGCTATAATCCCCCAGCCTTTTGAGGCTACTCAGGGAGAACCACCAATGGCAATTAAAAACCACAACTACCACATGACAAAATTTGTCATCAGTGCCCCCGATATCCGTCATCTACCAAAAGATACGGGTATTGAGGTGGCGTTTGCTGGCCGATCTAACGCGGGCAAATCCAGTGCATTAAATGCATTAACACAGCAAAAAAGCTTAGCGCGAACCAGTAAAACACCGGGAAGAACTCAGCTTATCAACCTATTTGAAGTTGAAGAGGGCATTCGCCTAGTTGACCTTCCGGGCTACGGTTATGCCGAAGTACCTGAAGAGATGAAGCGCAAATGGCAGCAAGCTCTCGGTGAATATTTGCAGAAAAGAGAATGTATCAAAGGGTTAGTGATTTTGATGGATATCCGCCATCCATTAAAAGACCTCGATATGCAGATGATCGAATGGTCCGTCGCCATGAGCATTCCTGTTCTTGTTCTACTGACTAAAGCAGATAAGCTCGCATCAGGCGCAAGAAAGAAACAGTTAATGGAAGTTCGCCAAGCATTAGCACCGTTATCAGCGGAAGGCGATATTGAAGTGGAATATTTCTCTGCCCTGAAAAAAATGGGTATCGATAAATTACGTATCAAACTCGACAGTTGGTATAGTAACGCCGCAGAATAATCTTTTCATTCCTTGTACGCCAATCGCGGCGTACAACGGTCTATGCCGTTAGCGCATCAGAATTTATGCAAAAAAAATGCTCCAGTCAAAAACTTGACTGGAGCAGCTAATATTCAGCTAAATCCGATTACGTGAAGTAAAAGGTCTGAAAGATAGAACATCTTACCTCTGTACCCTACGCCTGATAATGTACTTTATTTTCCGCTCGAAAAAAAGGCTTTTTGTAGTTTTTTTTCAAAGCTTACTACGATTCAGCCCTTTAAATTGCCTAATAATTCGTTAAAAACGTATTTTTACTACATATTTATGAGATCTAAGTCGCATAATAACAACCTTCTCCATCCCAGCGATATATTTAAAATTCAGTGTTTTACCCATGAATTATGTGAAATTTAAAGGGAATAAAACGCCTCCAATTTACTGCGTAAATACCACTATAAAAATATTCCAAACATAAAAAAACACCCCAAACATTGTCGCCAACCTTTGGGGTGCCTTACATTATCTTTTGCTTAGCTCTTGCTTTTAGTTTTTACATCTAAGATCGTTGTGCCAACCAATACTCTAAATAGTTCATGTTGTGGTAAGGCGGTGAACGAAGACAGCTTGGGGAGCATACACAAGTATGTGACCCAAGTGGCTGAGTGAAACCAACGCCGCCACAGCGTGAAATATGACGAGTATTAATGGGCTTCGTCCCAGTTCGAGCCAACCCCCACCTCCACTTTCAGAGGAACATCCAGTACCATACTCTGCTCCATCAGCGCCTGAACCTTCGCTTTCACCTTCTCTAACTCGGACTCTTTGACTTCAAACACCAGTTCATCGTGCACCTGCATGAGCATATCCGCATCTGGTTTTTCAGTTTCGAGCCAGTTATCTACCGCTATCATCGCTTTTTTGATGATGTCGGCAGCAGTACCTTGCATTGGGGCGTTGATCGCTTCGCGTTCTGCCGCTTTACGGCGCATACCATTACTGGATTTAATATCTGCAAGATACAATCTACGGCCTTCTAGTGTCTCAACATAACCTTGTTCAGACGCTTGCAGACGCGTATTTTCCATATAACGCAACACACCTGGATAACGCTCAAAGTAGAGATCCATATAACGCTGCGCTTCTCCACGAGGGATCCCTAACTGGCGAGCCAAACCAAATGCACTCATGCCATAAATCAAACCGAAGTTAATCGCTTTTGCACTACGGCGTTGGTCGCTGGTAACTTCCTCTAATGGAACCCCAAACACTTCGGCTGCGGTGGCTCTATGGATATCTTTACCTTCCGCAAACGCCGTCAATAAGCCTTTGTCTTGGGAAAGGTGTGCCATAATACGCAATTCAATTTGCGAATAGTCCGCCGCCATCACTTTGTAGCCATCACGCGCCACGAACGCTTGGCGGATACGGCGACCTTCTTCAGTACGCACAGGAATATTTTGCAAGTTCGGGTCACGGGAAGACAAACGCCCCGTCGCCGTTACTGCTTGGTGATAAGAGGTATGCACACGATGAGTTTTTGGATTAATCATCAGCGGCAGCTTATCCGTATAAGTAGATTTTAGCTTCGCTAAGCTACGATGCTCTAACAGTAACTTTGGTAATGCATGGTTTAATGCCAGCTCTTCCAATACTTCTTCGTTGGTTGAAGCGGCGCCACTTGGCGTTTTCTTGATAACTGGCAATTGCAGTTTTTCGAATAAAATCGTCTGCAACTGTTTCGGAGATGCCAAATTGAACTCTTCACCCGCTAACTCAAACGCCTGTTTTTCCAGCTCAGCTAAACGCGCGGTGATAACCTGAGACTGCGCTCCTAATGCCGCCGCGTCAATCAGTACACCTTTGCGCTCCATACGCACCAACACTGGCACCAACGGCATTTCGATATTTTGGAAAACGTGGGCTAATTTTGGCTCGGCTTCCAGTTGCGGATACAGCGCTTGATGCAGCAGCAATGTCACATCCGCATCTTCCGCCGCATAATTTGCCGCTTGTTCCAATGGAATTTGGTTAAAGGTTAACTGCTTTTTGCCTTTACCCGCTATCTCTTCAAAACTCACGGTCTTATGGTTGAGATGGCGATCTGCCAGGCTGTCCATATCATGACGTCCCATGCCTGCCACACTGTTCAACACATAAGATTCCAACATAGTGTCAAACTTGATGCCTTTTAGCGAAATATCGTAATTTAATAACACTTCCGCATCGTATTTTAGATTCTGACCGATTTTGCCGATTTTCTCATTTTCTAAGATAGGCTTCATCACTGCCAAAACGTCTTTTAAAGGCAACTGATCTGGTGCATCAAGATAGTCATGTCCCACGGGTAAATACGCAGCATGACCCACTTCGATGGCAAAAGACATCCCGACTAATCGAGCTTCTTGGGTATCCAAGCTGTCGGTTTCTGTATCAAAGGCAAACAGTGTTGCTTCACTGAGCTTTTTCACCCAGTTATCTAACTGTTCTTTATCGAGAATTGTTTGGTAATTTTCAGCACATAACGTTGGAACTGCTGGCTTAGATTTTGTCGCAGACTGGCTTTCTGGTGCACGGTAACTTTCTGCGGCTTTAGTCGGTTTTGCCCCTTTGCCATCCATCCAGCTACCATTTTCAACATCGGCCAACCAGCGTTTAAATTCATAACGGCTAAACAGCGAATGAAGTTTATCCGCATCCAGTTCCGTCACTTTGAGTTCTTCACACGGTTTTTCTAGCTCAACATCCGTTTTAATCGTCGCCAATTGGTAAGATAACAGTGCAAGTTCACGGTTCTCTTCCATTTTTGGTGCGAGGGTCTTAGAACCACGGAAACCGAGTGGAGCAATCGCATCTAAGTTTTTATAGATGTCATCTAAGCTACCAATACCTTGCAATAACGCTAATGCGGTTTTTTCACCGACACCCGGTACGCCCGGAATGTTATCGGATGAGTCACCCATTAAGGCTAAAAAGTCGATAATTAAGCTTGGTGGAACCCCATACTTCGCTTCCACTTCTTCAGGGCCTAAGATGGTATTGGTCATCGTGTTGATCAGGGTGATATTCGGCTCCACCAACTGCGCCATATCTTTATCGCCCGTACTGATCAGCACTGGCATCCCTTTGCTGCTCGCTTCACGCGCCAACGTACCGATGACGTCATCCGCCTCCACACCAGGCACCACTAGCAGCGGCAGCCCCATCGCTTCCACCATTTCATGCAATGGTGCGATTTGAGCGCGCAGATCGTCCGGCATTGGCGGGCGATGGGATTTGTAGCTTTCAAACAGTTCATCACGGAACGTTTTTCCCTTGGCATCAAAGACAACCGCCACATGACTCGGGGTATATTGCATGATCAGGCTACGCAGCATATTCAACACGCCATACATCGCTCCGGTCGGTTCACCAGCGCTGTTGGTCAATGGAGGGAATGCATGATAAGCACGGTACAGGTAGGAAGAGCCATCTACCAAAATAAGGGGATTTTCAGCAATCTGAGCCATAATCTGTCATCATCTTTTTTATCGGGAATGAATGGGGGATAGGATGCCACATTGTGGCTTCAGATACACCTTGAGATTCAATGTCCCGCCAAGTTATCCCATTTTTTACACGATAACTTCCTGTGGATAACTTTGTGAGTAAAATTTAGTTATCTAAAGGATTCAATGAGTAAGAGAATTGCAAGAAGAAAACAATAAAATAAAATCAATAAGTTAGCTAATGAGGCTTTGATTTATCGCAAATCAGGGGGAATGGTCGAATTGTGGATATTGATAACGGACAATCAGCAAATAAAAAGATAGCGGCAAATTGCCGCTATCTTCACGGATTATTTTTTACTGACTAAGAAGTTCACAACTTTTGAGTATTCTTTAGCATAATCCTCTGCGTTATCGACAGAAATTCCGTTATTACGGATTTGATATTTACCATCGACGAATAACGCTGGCACGCCACGCAGTTTTAAATCTTGTGCTGCATTTTGTTGCTTCGCGACGAGTGATTTCACGACAAAGCTATTCAGCGCTGCATCGTATTCTTCACCTGTTACGCCTGCTTTAATAAACGCATTACGGATATCTGCAGGGGTATTGATAGTTTGCGTTTTCTGAATGCCTTCAAACAGAATTGGCGTCACTTTATCTTCAACCTTCAGCACCATCGCCACAGCCCACGCTTGAGTCATTTGAGCGCCTAGAGGGCCTAAGAAATCAACGTGATAACGCGCTTTAGTGACACCTTCTGGCAGGTTTTTCTCAACCGTTTGTGGCACTTTGTAGATGCTTTCAAACTGATAACAGTGTGGGCAGTAGAATGAGAAAAACTCCAGCACTTGCGGTAAGTCTTGCACCGGAGGCTTAACATCCGTGTACTCTTTACCTTCTGAATAATTTGCTGCCGCAGCACCAAAAGACATGGCGATACCAATCAAAGCCAACATGATTTTTTTCATAGAAAACTTTCTCCAAAAACACAGTCTTAAATATTAAAATTGCGGGTTCAATTGCAAAGGAGCATCTAACAACCGCTCAGTTTGCTGTGCAAACTCGATAGATTGCTTTTGCCAAAAATCAGCAGATTGGATCCAAGAAAATGCTTTCGGGAAAGCGGGATCTTGCCAGCGACGAAGGATCCATCCTAAATAATGCACCATTCGCATCGCACGTAGCGGTTCAATCAGCTTTAACTCACGTACATCAAAATCACAAAACTCGTTATACGCTTCTAATAACGTATCCAGTTGGATAATTTGCTCTTGGCGCGAACCATTAAGCAACATCCATAGATCTTGCACCGCAGGGCCATTGCGTGCATCGTCAAAATCCACCAGCCACGCTTCATCACGCCACAAAATATTGCCGGGATGGCAATCCCCTTGTAGGCGAATAAAAGATTGCTGAGCAGGCCACAGGGCTTTAACTTGGGCAATCAACTTATCGAGTGAATCTATCAATGGTGCTTTATCACGCTCAGTAATTAATGAACTGGCGGCGATAATATTTCTCGGTTGGTCGAGATACTCTTCCACACCAAGAGTCGGACGAAATGCAAAGTTTCGCTGTTTACCGATTTGATGCACTCGCCCTAATAAATGGCCGACACCCTCAAGCTGGAATAAATTGTCCGTTTCATATTGGCGCCCTCCGATACTCGGAAAGAGTGCAAACATAAACCCACCAAACTCTAATACTGTTTGTCCGGCAAATTCTAACGGCGCAGCCACCGATAAGCCTTCATCTTGCAGCTCAAGGGTAAAATCATGCTCCTCTTGAATTTGAGAACGGTTCCAACGTTCAGGACGATAAAATTTCACCACATAGCGCTGGCGATTTTCATCCTGAAATTGGAAAACGCGATTTTCATAGCTGTTAAGCTCTGTCAGCCCTGATTCTGGGTAAATCCCCGCTTCCATCAGCGCATCAAGGATCAAATCAGGGGAGATCCCACTAAAGTGGAAGCTCGATTGTTCTGTTAAATCCATGTTCATTTAATCTTTTATGATGCCACGAGCACGTAGAATGGCCGTTTTAAAATCATCTTCGTAATCTTTTTGAATACCGGGGATCACCGCATTGCTGTCGGTGCCACGCATTTTTAGATGATAAATTAATACGTCGTCTGTCAGTTCAGATAAACTGCCTTTAAAACCTGCTTCATCTGCCAGTTTTTGCAGTAATTGCACTAAATTTAAATCTGAATTGTCCTTCCATACTGGATGCAGAAGTTCGATGACTTCATTTAAACGATGGCATTTCATGTTTATTCCTTATCACGAATATTCGATACAAGTTACCAATAATCCTACAAGAGAAAAAGGGAACAGTTGTCAATCTAAGTAAAGTTTAACCGTTTCTTGTATTAATATTCATTGATTTTATAGGAAAATAGAATAGATTTTAGCTGTTACTATACTCAAAAAACTACTTAAGTTCGTTAAAACATTTTCGCTAAGATTTTCAGAGATATTGAACATGTCATTTCGTCAGTCGATTACAGGCGTGATCCTCGCAGGGGGCAAAGGCACCCGCATGGGTGGCCAAGATAAGGGTTTAATTCCTTTATTGGGTAAGCCGCTATACCGCTATATTATTGAACGTTTGCAGCCGCAAGTCGGTCAATTGATGATCAATGCTAATCGCCACCATGCAGAATATGCACAAAGCCAGCTGCCCGTTTTCACGGATTTAACCGCAGATTTTTCGGGCCCCTTAGCAGGGATGCAAGCTGCACTTCATCAAGTCACCACCGATTGGCTGCTATTTGTCCCTTGTGATGTTCCCGAATTCCCAACTGATTTAGCCGAAAAAATGTTTCGCGAAAAAGGCAAGCACCTTGCCTGCTACGCCTGTGATAACGAACGAGAACACCCGACATTTACCCTACTCCATCGGTCTCTCCAGAAACCGTTGGATGATTACCTCGCAAGAGGAGATCGCAAATTGATGCTATTTATGCGTGAGATCGATGCAAAAGGCGTCATATTTACCTCTGAAACTGGCACATTTGCTAACTTAAATACGCCGGAAGATAGCCGTAACTGGGAGTTACAACAAAAAAAATCATGAACCAGAACACGTTACCTCTACTCGGGATCACCGCCTACAGTGGCACCGGGAAAACAACTTTGCTCAAGAAAGTTATCCCTTTACTGAGACAGCGTCATGTTCGTGTGGGCTTAATCAAGCACACGCATCACGATATGGAAATTGATACGCCGGGCAAAGACAGTTATGAATTACGCAAAGCAGGTGCAGACCAAACGTTAGTGGCAAGCAATCAGCGCTGGGCATTAATGACCGAAACCCCTGAATGCAATGAAATGGATCTGAGCTATCTCGCCAGCCGCTTTGATCCTGCTTCGCTAGATCTGATCTTAGTGGAAGGATTCAAGAGTGAGCCCATCGATAAAATCGCACTATTTCGCTCCGATGTAGGTAAACCGCTAAACGGCTTAATCGACGAGTACGTTGTGGCGGTTGCCAGCGACGAAATTATCGATACTGACGTCCCGCAATTGGATATCAATAATCCTGAACAGGTGGCGGACTATATTGTTTCCTGGTGGCAAAAAAGCCAGTAAATTGCCTCTCTAAATGCCTCATTCGAGGCATTTTTTATGCGCTTTTGCGCACAATCAGCTCAGGTTCAAGCTTGATAAGATTCGGTTGATTCTCTGACTGCGCCCAAATGCCTTCGAGCAAGGTAATCACTTGCTGGGCAATACGATTCACAGGCTGCGCCAATGTGGTGAGCTGATACCCTTGCCACCCCGCCATCGGAATATCATCACACCCCACGAGTCTGAGTTGTGCAGGAACCGCGATATTCAACTCTTGCCGGCAACAATCCATTACCCCCAGCGCCAAAGAATCTGCGGCACAAAATAAGCCATCCAGCGATTGAAGTTGCTGCTGATGCTGCAACGCCGCCTCAAAGCCTGCTTGATAACGATAACTCCCCGCGGATAGACATACGGGTTCAGGATAGCCCGCAGCCATTAAATAGCGTTTAAAACCTTGATAGCGCTCATTTGATGCCTGCCCATCTCCACGCCCTGCCAGAAATCCCAACTGAGTTAAGCCTAAACTTAATAGATATTTTGCCGCCATTTCCCCGGCTAATTGGTTATCTGTTTGTACTGAAGGGATCAATCCCGCATCATCACTGCGCCCCAATGTAATTAGCGGTAAAGAGAGCTTTAAACATTGATGAAAATGCTCCGCTGGCAGTGACCCCACCACAGCGACCACTCCATCAATTTGGTATCCCGATAATTGCAAAATCGCCGCATCAAGGTCGTCCGCCTGTTTCACATTCAATAGCATTGGCTGTTTCCTGTGCCCTTGTAATGCGCTGGATAAGGCTTCAAACAAATAGGATTCATACGGGTTCGATAAATCACTGACAAGGATCGCCACGATATTGGAACGTTTTTTCTGATTAGGCGTGCTCAGTGTACGAGCAAAAAAATTAGGTTGATAACCCAGTTGCTTCGCCGCATCTAAAATCTTTTGCTGCTTTTTCGGGTGGATACTCGCGCCCTCCGTAAATGCCCGGGATACCGACGAACGGGAAACGCCTGCCACCTCAGCCACATCCGATGCCGTCACTTTTCGATTTTGCATCATGATAAGCATTCCCCCTGCTGAGCCAACTGAAGAAACGGATATTCGACAATATGTTCACTCAAACTATCTCGGGAGCGCTGCTCAATATGATAAAGCCGCCATTGGCTATTCGATTTTGGAGATAACTTTTGTAATCGCTGCTGTAGTGACGCCCAAGAGCCATGACTCGGATGAATATCGAGGGTTTCACATTCCAAAAATACCCAATCACTTTGTAGTGCCAGTTGTTCCCCTTGGGGCGAAATCTCACCATCCCCTGAGTAAAACAGACTGCGCCCCGAATTCGCAGTCAGGTGCAAACTACGGTTACTGACCGAATGTTGAGTTAACGCCGTCGTCACTTTCCAATCACCAATAAATTGAATCTCTTCACTATTTTGTTGGATGATTTCAAAACCTAATTGCGCTTTAGGCCAATGGGCAAAGGCAAGAAGCGGCGCTAATAGCCCCCATTGTTCCCGCTGAGCAATAATCGTCAGTGGGCGCTTTCGCCGGTATGAATCCATCCAGTTAAGCAAGGAGGTTAGCCCCAAACAGTGGTCAGGGTGGGTATGGGTCAAGTAGATAGCATCTAACTCTTCCACATGCATTTTTCCAAACAGCGCTTGAGGCACCGTTGGACCACAATCCACCAGCAATTGATAATCTGACTCTTCCACCAGAATGCTGGCATTGATGCGCTCACTATCATAAGCATCCCCCGTTCCCACTACCGTAATTTGAAAGCTAGGCTGCATAGTTTTTCCTTGTTTTAGCCATTTCAATCCGTTGTTCTTGCTCATCAAAAAAGTGCAACGTCGAACGCGCTAAGCTTATGGGTAACTTATCTCCCAAACCATAAACTTGGTCACTTTCCACCACAAAATGCTGCCCTTGCAGAGAACCGGAGCCTTGTAGAGAACCGGAGCCTTGTAGAAAACCATAGTAGAGTCGTGAATGCCCGAGAGGCTCCACCACCGTGATTGGCATAAAGGCATCTGGATTTTGGCTATCCACCACCACTTGATTAGGGCGAACGCCCACACACTCTGCCCCAGCAGGGAGCGAAATATTGATTGAATCGAACATTTTCGGTGCGAGAAAATTCATCACCGGTGACCCAATAAACGACGCTACAAATTTATTGGCTGGCTTCTGGTACAGTGTTTCAGGTGTGCCGACTTGCTCAATACATCCTTGATTTAAAACCACAATGCGGTCAGCCAACGTCATCGCTTCAACTTGGTCGTGAGTCACGTAAATCATGGTGGCTTTCAAGTTTTGGTGAAGTTGCTTCAAGTAAATGCGCATCTCCCCGCGTAATTTGGCATCAAGGTTAGACAGTGGCTCATCAAACAAAAATAACTCAGGGTCACGCACAATCGCACGTCCAATCGCCACCCGTTGACGCTGCCCACCAGATAGCGCAGATGGGAGTCGGTCAAGTAAAGGGGTGAGTTGTAAACTCTCAGCGGTTTCCCGTACTTTTTGGGTAATTTCTTGTGCACTCATCCCCGCCATCTTCAGTGGGAATCCCATATTTTTCTCTACGCTCATATGGGGATACAGGGCGTAGGATTGGAACACCATTGCCACTTGTCGCAGTGAGGGATGTACATCATTTAGAGGTTGACCATTGAGTTTCAGCTCCCCCTCGGTGATGGATTCAAGCCCTGCAATCATGCGTAGCAACGTGGATTTCCCGCAGCCAGAAGGCCCGACAAACACCACAAATTCGCCATTGTCGATGGTTAAATCCACTTGCGGGATCACGCAGTGCCCTGCGTAGCTTTTACCAATGTTAATCAGTTCGAGTTTTTTCATGATAAGTGCCTACTATTTCAATCCCATCGAGAAGCCACGTAATAAATAGCGCTGCATATAGCCCGCCAGTGCCAACATCGGCAACGAAGAAACAATCCCTATCGCCATCATTTCTCCCCACGCGGTACCGTCTTCAGTCATAAAGTTGGAGATAAATAATGGGATGGTGAATTTGTCTGGCGTATGAATAAATAACAGCGAGAATAAAAACTCATTCCAGCCGAGGATCATGGAAAAAATCGCCGTCGCGACTAACCCCGGCGCACAAAGCGGAAAGACGATATAGGCTAAACGCCGCAGTAAGTTCGCCCCATCCATCGCTCCCGCCTCTTCAATTTCTAATGGAATATCGCGAATAAAGCCAAGCAGCATCCAGATACAAAACGGCAAGGTATACACCTGATAAGACAAAATCAGCCCAATGCGCGTATTCAGTAATCCGACATGGTTCATCAAGGAATAGAGCGGGATGGCAATCACAATCGGCGGCATCATTTTGATAATCAATACACCGAGCAAAAACACGTTATCGAGCTTAGCGGGGAAGCGATAACGCACTAAGGCGTAAGCACAAAAGAATGCTAGCACCACCGAAACCGCCGTTGCCCCCACCGAGACTAAAACCGTATTGCCCACTAAACGCAGTAAATCCCCTTCAAATAGCTTTTCAAACGACGATAAGCTCGGTTGACTTGGCAGTAATTGCGCCCCCGATTGCATAATTTCAGACGGGGATTTAAACGCGGTACCGAACATCCAAATAATCGGCAGCGTCATGAAAAACACCGCCAACCAAACTAACAATGTGTGTATTTTGGCTTTCATGATCAGCGTCCTTTCATGACGTTGCGGGCATAAATCAATGTCATCAGCAAGGAGATCGCCAACATCACTAACGCCGCCGCACTGGCCATGCCCAAGTCAAAGAAGCGGAAACCGTATTTATAGACAAACATGGATAATGTCTCGGTTGAATTTCCGGGGCCGCCCCCCGTCATCACATACACTTTGTCGAATAACTTAAAGGTATCGATAGAGCGCAGTAAAAACGCCAACATTAGTTGCTTTTTGATCAGTGGAAGCGTGATGTACACAAAGGATTTCCAGCCTTTTGCACCATCCACCATCGCCGCTTCACCAATATCTTTAGGAATGGATTGCAAGCCCGCCAAAATGATCAAAAATGCCATTGGCGTCCATTGCCATGTATCTACTAACGCAATGGAATATAAGGCTAAATCTGGATTGAATAACCACTCTTGGGCGGGTAAGCCCACCGCCACCAGCAGGCTATTTAAGAATCCAAAATCGTAGTTATACCAAGAGCGCCAAATCGAGGAGCACACCAGCGTGGAGAGCATCATCGGGTAGATAATGATGGGCAATGCAAATTTACGCCCAGAAAATTGACGGTTAAACAGCAGTGCTAGCCACAGCCCTAAAAGAACTTGGGCGATGGATGCCACGAGGGTAAAAATGAACGTATTTTTGATGGCTGCCAAAAAGAAAAAGTCATCAAACAATTCAGAGAAATTCGACCAGCCAATAAAATGGTAGCTGTCATCGATATAATCCACTTGCCCAAATGCGTGATACAGCACAGATACGATGGGATACAGCGTCAATAACCCCAGCATAATCAACGCTGGGAGGAGTAGCCAAAACAACTGTTTACGGTTTTCAAATAACATACTCAGCATTCCATAAAGGCGCTAGAAACTAGCGCCATGAAAACATCACTATTTTTTGGGTGCTATTTTTTGGGTGCTATTTTTTGGGTGCTATTTTTTGGTACTACGTTCAATGCGTTTTTGCGCTTGTTCCAAAGCTTGCTCAGCAGTCATTTGCCCCATCATCGCCATTTGTAAAAAGTCCCCAAGAATACTTTCCACTTCGGCCCAATTTTGAATGCGTGGGCGCGCTTTACCGGCTTCTAATGCGGCAGCTTGTTGCGGATACCAACGGTATTGACTGACAACTTGCGGGTCTGCATACACGCTATGGCGCGTCGGCGGCGTACCGAAGTTTAGTGCTAACGCTTTTTGCATTTCGGCGCTGCTAGCAAATGCGAGGAATTGCTCCGCTTCTGCTTTGTTTTTCGCGTCCGCCGGAATGGCAAGCTGCCAAATACCCAGCATCGGTGCTGGCTGTCCGATTTCTGCTGGCGGTGCCATCATTTCCATTTTGCCGACCACATTCGAGACTTTAGCGTTATCAAGATCAGGAACCCAAGCTGGCCACACTTCGATTGCCATCGCGGCAGTACCTTTTTGTAATGCATCGCGAACTTCATCGGCGTTAAACACATCCACCCCTTTCGGCGCATATTGCTTCATCGCTAAGAAGGTTTCTAACGCTTGTTTGGCTTGCAGGGTATTTAAGGTCGGTTTTCTGTTTTTATCGACAACATCACCACCATATCCCCATAAAATGGGTAAAAATCCCGTCACGATCGAGTTACCTTTCACACCACGATAAACCACGCCATTGGCTTTGCCATCTTGGCTAATGGTTTTCGCTGAGTTCAACACATCCGTCCATGTTTTCGGTTGCTGAAGTTTGTACTGGTCGAATAGGTCTTTATTCCACGCGAACATCGCTACGTTACCGACCATTGGCAATGCATAGCTCGCACCTTTGCCATCTTGGCGACCGATATCCACGGTGGATTGAATAAAGTCTTTATCTTGAAGTGAATCAGGAAGTGGAGATAACCACTTATTGGCTAGGAATTCAGGTGCCCATGTGTCATCCATTAAAATCACATCATAGTTACCGGTTTTTTCACGCATCGAGAGCACGACGCTTTCATACAACCCTTTACTTGGACGCTTCACTAAGGTGATTTCAGCCTTAGGATTATTTTTTTTATATTCATCGACCACAAACTGCATCGCATCACCGTAGCTGCTATCTCGTCCGGCAATAATTAATTCTGAGGCGCTAGCGCCAAGTGTTGAGGCTATCAGAGCGGATGTTAATAATGTGCGCTTAATCATTTGCTTCTCCTAGTGGGTGTCTCTTGTTTTTCTGTACGAATTTTCGGTTGAGTCGTTTTGCACACGCGTTCAAATTGCCATGGCAGGCTACGGCGGGAAGATGACAATCAGATTAAGGTGAAATGAAGGTTTTATTCAGAATGACAAAGACGATTGGAATTCAATAGCGGCTTTCTTTAGTATGATGGCAATTCTTTGCATAGCATCCTAACTGAGAGCCGAATGACTCGCACCCAACGCTTACTCACACTGATCCAGATCCTGAAAGAAAATCGCTATCCAGTCACTGCAGACGCCCTCGCCTGTCAGTTAGAGGTGAGTGTTCGTTCCATTTATCGGGATATTGAATCACTGCGAGATCAGGGGGCTGAAATTACCGGGGAAGCGGGCATTGGTTATCAGTTAAAAAGCGGATTATTACTGCCACCATTAATGTTCGATGAAAATGAGCTGGAAGCACTGATATTAGGTTTACGCTGGGTACAAAGTAATGCCGATGAAGAACTCAAAAACTCTGCCCTGCGCGCACTCAATAAAATTAATGCTGTGGTGGGTAAAGAGGCGCAGATCATCCTAAACAGTAATACGTTATTTGCCCCAACGACCCAACTTAATGAAATCGACGAGCATGTGGCTAAAAATTTACGCCTGAGTTTACGGGAAGAGCGCAAAGCCAAAATCGCGTATGTGGATATTAAAGGGCAATCCAGTGAACGGATTATTTGGCCCATTGCGGTAGGCTATATGAAAGACACCCAAGTGTTAGCTGCGTGGTGCGAGCTGCGTCAAAGCTATCGCCATTTCCGCTTAGATAGAATGCAATCTTACACCGTGTTAAGCGACACACTTCCCTACCCGAAAGGCTATTTACTCACCCGCTGGCAGCAAGAAGTCTTGTGCGTCGCTCCTGACAATTTCTGACACTGTCTTCGCTTATAGTCAGTGCTCTACTTCATTTAAGGAAAATCACGATGAGCGAGCTAGTTCTATTTACCAATGCAATGTCCCGCGGCAATACCGCTGAATTACTCTTAAAAATGATGGACGTTCCCTATAAGCGCATTGAATTAGCTTATGGTGCAGAGATGCACACCAAGGAATACCTTGCCATTAATCCGATGGCAAAAGTGCCCGCATTAGTTGATGGAGATGTCATTGTTACTGAATGTGCGGCGATTTGTCTTTATTTAGCCGATAAATTTATTGAAAAGGGCTTTGCTCCTGCGCTCAATAGCCCTGAGCGTGGTGCTTATTACCGATGGTTTTTATTCACCGCAGGTCCGATTGAATCTGCGTTTACCGTCCTTGATTTAGGTGTGGAATTAACAGAAGAACAGCAAAAATCGTCAGGCTTTGGCAGCGTTGAACGCACTTTAGCAACGCTAGATATCTGCCTAGCCAGCGCCAAGCCCTATATTTGCGGTGAAACATTAACCGCAGTGGATGTGTATGTCGGCTGCTTTGTGATGTTTTTAACTAAATATTGCAACTATACCGCCACCCCTGCGATGCAAACTTATATGGATAGCTTAGCAACACACCCAGAGATTGCTGCGCTGCTAGCGATATAGTACGTATTTTCATCACCGTGAAATACAAAAAGGCGCAGAATTAACCTGCGCCTTTTTAATTTCTCGCTAAAGAGAGTTAAACGATGCTTAACGCATTGTCACAAACTCTTCGGCAGCAGTCGGGTGGATTGCGACAGTGTTGTCGAAATCTTTCTTGGTTGCGCCCATTTTGAGAGCGACCGCGAAGCCTTGCAGCATTTCATCCATACCAAAACCGATACCGTGGATGCCGACAATTTTCTCTTCTTTACCCACACACACCAGCTTCATGCGGCATGGTTGGCGATGAGAAGTCACAGCGGTATACATCGCAGTAAATGAAGATTTGTAGCATTTCACTGCATCTTCGCCATATTTTTCAATGGCTTCTGGCTCGGTTAAACCTACTGTGCCAATTGGCGGATGGCTGAATACCACCGTTGGTACGTTGGTGTAATCTAAATGCTCGTCAGGCTTGTTATTAAATAAACGCTCAGACAAACGGCGACCCGCAGCAACCGCTACTGGCGTTAACTCTACCGCACCGGTGTTATCGCCTACCGCGTACACGCCAGCAACATTAGTATTCTGATATTTATCGACTTTAATATAGCCTTTCGCGTTTAGCTCAACGCCTGCCGCTTCAATATTCAGGTTATCCGTCATTGGCTCACGACCGATTGCCCAAATCAGCGCATCAACCGTTTGCTCGTGACCATTTTCTAATTTCAGTGTCAGTGAACCATCTGCATTTTTAACCACTTCTTTCGGAATGGATTCTGTGTGCAGCGTTGGGCCTTCTGCGTTCATCACTTCCACTAACGTTTCAACGATAAGTGGATCAAAGGCACGTAGAGGTGCATGTTTACGCACAAACAGGTGCGCTTCGCTACCTAAACCATTTAAAACACCCGCCAGTTCAACAGCGATATAGCCTGCACCGACGACAGCAACACGTTTAGGCAGCGCTTCCAGCTCAAAGAAACCGTCAGAGGTCATGCCATATTCTGCGCCAGGGATCGCAGGGATCACCGGACGACCACCCGTTGCGATCAGAATATGATCCGCGGTGTAAATTTCGCCATTCACTTCAACAGTATGTGCATCAACAAAACGAGCAAAACCTTTAATTACATCGACTTTATTATTGCCAAGTACGCGATCGTAAGATTGGTGGATACGGTCGATATAAGCTGTACGGCTCTCAATTAATTTCTTCCAGTTGAAATCATTGATAGTAGTATCGAAACCATAATCTGGACCATAAGCACGAATTGCTTCAGAAATTTGCGCTGCATGCCACATCACTTTTTTCGGTACACAACCGACGTTAACACAAGTGCCGCCTAACTCTTTAGCTTCAATCAGGGCACACTTTTGTCCGTACATCGCCGCACGGTTCATTGACGCAATACCGCCGCTACCGCCGCCAATTGCAATATAGTCGTAATGTTTGCTCATAACTTGGTTGTTCCCATTTGTTGAATTACGAATACGTTAATATTCTCTTATTATGCTATGTAAACATAAACATTTAAGATAGCTATTGCCTGTTACTGCAATAGCCAGAGTCTATTGTTACTCAGGTACAATCCACTCAACTAATGTATGCCCAGTGCCTTCTGGCACCAGTGTTTTATGTAACCATGGCAGGACATTTTTCATCTGCTGCTCAAGTTTCCAAGGCGGGTTAATGACAATCATACCGGATGCCGTCATGCCGCGTTGATCGCTGTCAGGGCGCACCGCTAATTCAATTTGCAGAATTTTACGGATACCCGTTGCTTCTAGCTGGTTCACCATACGTTTGATTTGCTGGCGCAGAACCACTGGATACCAAATCGCATAAGTGCCTGTTGCGAAACGTTTGTAACCTTCGACGACGCCTTTTACGACCGCTTCGTAGTCTGATTTCATCTCATAAGGTGGATCCATCAGCATAAAACCACGGCGGCTTTGTGGAGGTAATTTCGATTTTAACTGTTGATAACCATCTTCGCGGGCAACTTGTGCACGCTCATCGCGAGAAAATTCAGCACGCAATAGTGGATAATCACTTGGGTGTAACTCAGTTAAAATCAGTTTATCGTGCTCACGCAGTAAATGTTTCGCTAATAGTGGCGAGCCCGGGTAATAGCGTAAGCGACCGTTTTCATTTAAACGGCGTACAACTTGCATATAAGGCAATAGTTCCTCAGGTAAGTCCGGTTGCTCCCAAACTCGTGCAATCCCTTCGAGATACTCCCCTGTTTTTTCTGAATGTTCGCTGGTTAATTGATAACGACCCGCGCCGGAATGGGTATCCAGATACAGAAATGGTTTCTCTTTTTCTTTAAGAGACTCAATGATCAGACTTTGCACCGTATGTTTGAGAACATCCGCATGGTTGCCTGCGTGAAAGCTATGACGATAACTTAACATGTCGCGTTTATTTCCTGAGGAATTCAGCAGTCACTTTTGTGAATGCTGTTAATAGAATCTGTACAGAAGGTCTGTTGAATGAAAAATAGACCAAATAATTTCTTTCGCGCCATTATAGCTAAAATTTGATGGGATTGTCATAGTGACAAAACATGACAAAATTGCACATGACCTTTCCTTTCCAAAAAGTTATCCTAAGCAAAATTAAAAACCATAATAGGGAAAACAAATGAAACGAGTATTTATAATATCTTCCATATTAGCTGTATTTTTAGTGAATAATCCTGCAATAGCAGGTAATTCATCCCAAGGGTGTGAAATCAAAAAGCAGAAAATTGAAACTCAGCTCAAATATGCCAAAGCACACGGTAATACCTACCGTGTAAATGGCTTAGAGCGCGCACTCGAAAACGTTAACCGCTACTGTACCTCTGATTCGCTGTATCGCGATAGCCAGGAGAAAATTGCCGAAAAGCAAAAAAAAGTTGCTGAGCGCGAAGCTGAATTGCAGGAATCTATTCAAAAAGGTGACCCTGAAAAAATCGCTAAACATAAGCGTAAAGTTGCCGAAGCAAAGGCAGAGCTTCAAGAAGCCCAAGACCTTTCAGACATCTACAAAGATACCCTTTAATAAAAATTAAAGTTTAATCAAATAGTTAATTGTTATTCTTTATCTCACCCTATGCCTAATTTTGGATAAATAAAGGCATAGGGTGAAATTATCAACAAACTTAGGCTATAGTATAAAAGAATATAGAATGGTGAATTATAAGCATATTTTGATTAAGCAGTGAAAAGGGGAACGCATGTCAGACATGCAAGATGAGCAACAAAAAGAGACCAACAAATTAAAATCCACTCTAAACAAAAGCCTAGATGGCAGTAAAAAAGCCCTAACGTTCTCAATGAGGGTGGTTGATTTTGTTTGTGCAATTCCATTTATTGCACATTTAATCCGCACGGCTCAACGTTTTACCGATAGAATGGGTAACCAGTTTGGCGCCGCAATTACCTATTTCTCATTTTTATCTCTAATCCCCGTACTGATGTTTAGCTTCGCTGCGGCAGGTTTCGTGTTAGCCAGCAATCCTGAATTACTTGAAAAGCTCATTCGTGGCATTTCTGCCAACATTACTGATCCCACACTTGCCAATACTCTTGAACAGACCATTGATACCGCCATCCGCCAACGTACCACCGTGGGGTTAACGGGTTTAGCATTAGCCGTTTACTCTGGAGTTAACTGGGTGAATAACTTGCGCTTAGCCATTTTGGCGCAATCTCGTACCATTTGGGAACGGAATGAAGCCGAGCAAGAAAATATCATTTTCCGCTATGTTCGTGATTTTTTCGCGCTAATTGGCTTACTAATTGCGTTGATTGTCACTATTACACTGACCTCCGTAGCAGGCTCTGCGCAAGCGACCATTGTCAGTACACTTGGCTTAGACAGCATTGAGTGGCTTAAGCCCGTTTGGACCCTGATTGGTTTAGCGATTTCAATTACTGCTAACTTCTTATTATTTTTGTGGATTTTCTGGATTTTACCACGTATGCAGCACCGTCGCCGCTCACTGCTGAAAGGCACCTTACTCGCTGCTATTGGGTTTGAAATCATCAAATCTGTCATGACATGGATTTTACCAACCTTAGCCTCTTCACCATCGGGCGCAGCTTTCGGTTCAGTATTGGGGTTAATGGCATTTTTCTATTTCTTTGCCCGACTCACGCTCTTTTGCGCCGCGTGGATTGCCACGGATGAGCCGAAAGGTGGTACACAAGACGTTCTCACTTCTTAAATATCCATCATAGGGGAATGACGGATTTATCATTCCCCTCACTCATTTATTCCATTTCTTTGCTTATTGCATCTCTTTAATGAGCGTCGCCATCAAATCTTTTGCGCTCATTTCACGGACTTTTGCCACATTTTGTCCCGCCCAATGGGCTGCAAATTCATCACTGCCTGAGTGAGTAGCCGCGGCATTCAGCTGCTTACCCACATCGTAAGCAATCGGGTAATCTGGCAATTTATTCACATCATATTCCTGCCCTGCCTGCATAAATTGATTGAAAATACCTCGAGCAGGCCGCCCTGAGATAGCGGCAGTTAAATAAGTATTGTCCATCGTTTGGCTTTTCAGCTTACGACGATATCCTTCATTTGCCGCAGATTCTGGGCATAACAGAAAGGCGGTTCCTAATTGTGCGGCAGAGGCACCATGAGCAAGGGCTTGCTTGATATCCGCACCGTCCATGATCCCCCCTGTTGCAATAATCGGTAATTGGCTGTGTTTAGCAAGTAGAGCAACCAACTGATTGGTCGTCAGTTCTTCATCTTTGGATTGCATATCAAACATACCACGGTGTCCACCCGCTTCTATTCCTTGCGCCACAATCGCATCAATACCCGCTTGTTCAATTAACTGAGCTTCATGTAAGTTTGTCGCCGTCGCCATCGTAAAAATACCTTTTTCTTTCAAGGCATTAACAACTTCACGAGACGGCACATTGAAGTGGAAACTCACAACTGCGGGTTTCATTTCTAAGAAAAGCGCCAACATGGCTGGGTTATCTAAAAATGAGAGATAAATTTCATCCAATTGCTCCGGAGCTTGATGGTTAAATTGCTGAAATTTAGGCTGCAAATGTGCCAACCAAGCCTGTTCATTCTGGTTATTGCGTTGTGGTGTCGTATGGCAAAACACATTCACATTAAACGGTTTGTCCGTCAGTGCTTGAGTGGCAGCAATCATTGACCTTGCTTGATCTACCGAGCTCGCACCCAGTGCTAAGGAGCCCAATCCACCCGCCTCACAAACAGCGGCTACCAATGCAGGTGTTGAAACAACCGCCATAGGTGCTTGAATAATAGGATAACGTAGGTCGAGGCGATACAGTAATACATTGGAATGGCTCATACTTTCCTTACCTTTTTATGCTTACACGATAGATGAATAGCATGTTAATAAATTGCATATAATATGTATCTTTATCATTCTATCCCAATATTAATCCAATGAACCTAACTGTTTTTCGGAATGTGATAACAGCCGCATTTCTCATTACTATCATAAAATTAGCAAACTAAACTCATTCTAAGCGTGTATGTTATAGCGATAAACTGCCAAAGATACAGTGAGCCCGCGCCTAAGGAAGCCGACAATGCTAATCTCGCAATTGGAAAATCTATCTTGTGGTGTCGTCGTTTATTACCATAATCAGCCACAAAACTGCATTGGAACATTCTGCGCGCGAGGTAGCGATCTTGCGGGGAAACCATTAACTGTCGATACGCCTTTGCGCATTGCGAGTAACACCAAACCCTTTACCACCGCGGCGATTTTACGCTTGGCTGAAATGGGAAAACTATTTGTGGATGACGGTATTTCTCATTATATTTCACCAAAATACAATCAATTACTCTCACCAAAATATGACACTGAGGCGATTACCATCCGCTACCTACTCAACCACAGTAGCGGACTATTGGATCATGCCAACGAAGAATACCTCAAAGACGTCTTAAAGCGCCCTGATTATCAATGGACACGTTCAGAGCAAATTGAGCTATATGTTCAGCAAGACCACTCCTTTTTCCGTCCTTCCGAAGCTTTTATCTATTCCGATACGGGCTATATTCTGCTTGGAAATATTATTGAGCGAATGACGGGGCAAGCATTGGGAGAAGCCGTCCGAGAACTTTTGAAATTTAATGAAATTGGCTTGCAGAGCGCTTACTGGGAAACGTTTGAGTCCCCTGCCACAACGGAACCTCGTGCAAAACAGTACCTCGGAAAACTCGATTGCTCCGACATGGATCCTTCAATGGATGTGTATGGCGGTGGTGGCTTAGTGATGTCCTCGAAACAAATGGCGCAGTTCTTTGAAGCGCTATTTAGCGGTAAGATTTTTACCAAATCAGAAACCTTAGACACCATGTTAAGTGCAGGTTCCCATGAAGGGGCGCAAGGTTATCGACAAGGGATCATGGTCAACGAGGTTAACGGCATGACACTCTATTCCCATTTAGGCTTTTGGGGTTCCGTTGCGTACTACTCACCGGCAACTCAAACCAGTGCTGCGGGTTTTGTGGATAATCGAGATTCACGGAACGTACTGATAAACGCAATTGAAGCATTGTTGACGTCTAAATAAAGAGCTATCAACACAAAGAATAACCCTCACTAGTGAGGGTTATTCTTATTCAGTTGACCACTAACGAGTCAGCGGTGCTGGAATCGGTAACGCTGGTGCAGGTCCACCTTCTTGAGGCTCTGCTACGGCTGGAGATTCCTCCGGTGCTGCCTCCACAACCGCAGGCAATTTAGGCCATAACACTTGCGTGAATTTCTGACGAATTTGCTCCGCATCCATGGTCTGTTTTTCTTTCGGTTGCGCTAAGACAATCGCTGCTTCTTGAGACAGTAAACGACGCGCTTCCATGTTCACTTGTTCAAGATTTTGAGTCCCTAAGAACGCTTGTCTGAGTAATTGATACTGCTCAGGAGCGATATCCACAACACCATTTTGTTGTGAAATCAAACGCTGGCTAATTAACACATCTGTACTGGTACGCGCATATGCCGCAAACAGTTGTGATAATTGAACCTGCTTCTCTTTCATCATGTCATTGAACAGCTCTGGGTCAATACCATTTTGATTGATTGCCGCCAGCTCATTCAACGCCACATCCGCCACTGCGGCCATTTTTTCTGGTGGTGCAGAAATGGCTAACGTACAGCTCGCTTTTTGATACTGAACACGACAATCTAAGCCTGGAGTCACACCATCTTCAGCAAACTTTTGTTTAAAGGTTTTCTGCAATGAGCGGTAAATGGCTTCACGAGCGAGGTCGCTTCCCCAATAACGCAGCAAGACGTTGGAATCTTTAATTGGTAACCAATCGATATCCCAAATTAAAGAAAGCGTATCTTGCGTTGATTTATCTTGAAGAATATCAATTGCCTGAGGCTTAACTGACGATAAAACGGCAACCGAAACAGGCTCAGAGCGCTTGCCTTCTAATGATGAAAATGCTTGAGTAATACTGTCAGATAACATGCGAGAATCCACATGCCCCGCGACGTATAACGTCATAACATCAGGTGTGTACCATTTTTGATAGAACGAATTCACACTGGCTAAATCGACTTTACCGTTTGGCTTCTGCCCTGGATCATAACCTAGCATCGCCGACCCATTGAGACGAGCACGCCAAACAGGGTCATTGGCATTTACAGGCAAGGTAGCCACTGGAATATTAGGAGCGGTTAAGCCACTCTGCAATGAATTCTCAGTATACTGCGCCCCAGCGACAGACGTTGCCAACCAACTTAATGCTTGTTTCACCAAATCAGGGCGGTTGTTAGGCAGGCTTAAACTATAAATTGTGTAGTCGTAAGAAACCACGGCTGGAGGTAACGGCATATCAGGGTCGGTTGCCTGACGCCAAAAATTTTGTAATGTAGCTGCAGGGAAAGCTTCAGATTGATGGAATAGCGCCATTCGAGGGATCAGATAACTGTACCCTTTTTCACTGGCTTTTTCAGATAACGAACCTGTTTTAATGGCTAACCGAAGTTGGATTCGATCATTTGGACGCTGTGGTGTTTGTAATAACTGCCAATTAAAGCCATTCTCGAGCTTTCCTTGCTGCCATGCTGGATCGGGTTGTAAAGGTTCAGCACTAGCAAAACCAGTGACTGATAAAAGTACCACGCCGATGATATATCGCACTTTCAAACCCTGCATGTAGACCCCTATGTTCTTTATATCCTTGTATTTAACCGTAAACAGCAACAAAAAAATTAACGAAAAACGCTAATTGACTCGGTTAAGCGATATAGTTTGGCTTCATCAAAAATTTGATTATCACTATACCCGAAAAAAACATCGTTGCATGTTATTGAGATCATTGGACTGCACTCACTACACTAAGTCGCTACGTTGATCACTAAAATACATCTTGAATACCGCCATCTCAATGGAGGATGTTTTGTATTTTTGAACACTATAAATAGCGAGAGCCGCCTGAATCTTGTCACTAACAATATGATAGGTATGTGTAATGATATTAGACCACAAACCTTATAACATGTTCATGGCTTAATCTGAATTTTGTCGTTTTATTTGACGATGATAACCTTTCGCCAATAACCCTATCTCATCATCTTGATGATATTGAGAAACGTCCAAATGGTCGACGTGTGGATTTGCTTGCAACTCCCCCGCCATTTTACGCAGTGGGCGTACAATCATGCGGCTCACACACCACGTCATTGCAATAGAGATAATCAGCGCTAGCAGCAAATACGTTGTCGTTAACAACGCAAATGTGTTGAGTGCAAAACGATAAACCCGGTTAGAATCCACTTGTAACGTCAAATAACCTTGAGGTTTCGCTTGTGGCGCCATCGTGCCATAGGCATACAATGGGACAGTCATCTCCACCGGAATACCAATCAGCGGTAAAGACCATTCAGGGATCGGTTTCGGCGTGGCAAAGCTTAAATTCATTACCGTCGCATTATCCACCGTCACAATAGCTTTTCCCATAATCCCCGAGGTTTTCAGGCTCACAAGTAGCCTTTTGGCTTCGTTTAAATCGGAACTAAGTAGCGAATCCGTCAATGGTTTTTGGACTTGAACTACGGCATTACTCAGTTGATTTAAATAATCTTGTTTGCGCTGTTCTAAGAGGTAAGTAAATTGAATGGACAAAAAAAGTGCAAGAAAAAGCAACGTAATCACAAAGAATACGATCATGCTCTTAAACGTGAGTGAACGTTGGACACGAGTGTTCATTTCCCACAACCTTCCTAATCAAGCTGCTTTTTAAAGAAAAAATCGGACAAACAGTATACTTGATTTTCCGTATAAAAGTGCAGCTTTAAAAAAGAAAGATCACTTATTTAGGATAAGCTCCAAATTAACCGCTAAAGTGAGTAAATACAGCATGAAGAAACGGCAGAAAGTCTGCTTTTCTGCCGTCTAAAGTGATTAATTTGCGACTATTACCTGCTTTTCGTCTTCATCAACGGCAAAACAAGCGACTAACTGCTCACGGTAGTTTTTCAATGCTGGTTGAGATTGCGTGCATGGACCAAAAGCGCGTCGGCAACGTGCTGCAAACGCACACCCCGGAGGCGGATTCATTGGGCTCGGTAATTCTCCCGTTAATTTGATCCGCTCACGGCGCTGGTCAGGGTTCAAGCGTGGTGTCGCTGAAAGCAGCGCTTGAGTGTATGGGTGCTGAGGATTATTAAAAATCTGCTCTTTAGTCCCTTTTTCCACACAACGCCCCAGATACATCACCATCACTTCATCCGCGATATGCTCAACCACCGACAAATCGTGGGAAATGAACACATAGGAAAGTCCCAATTCTTGCTGTAAATCCATCATCAGGTTCAATACCTGAGCACGTACAGACACATCCAACGCCGATACTGGCTCATCCGCCACCACGACATCCGGATCCAACATCAATCCACGGGCGATAGCGATACGTTGACGCTGCCCACCAGAAAACATGTGTGGATAACGACTATAGTGCTCTGTTTTCAAACCTACTTTTGCCATCATCGACAACACTTTTTCTTTGCGCTGCTCTTTCGATAGCGAGGTGTTAATCAATAAAGGCTCTTCCAAAATTTGCCCGACTTTTTTACGCGGGTTCAACGAACCATACGGATTTTGGAAGACGATTTGGATTTTTTGACGACGTAATTTCTCTGCCGCTTTATCTTTAATCAGTAAGTTTTGATCACGATAATACAGTTCACCGTCTGATGGCTGCTCAATCATCGTTAACAGGCGCCCAAGTGTGGATTTCCCACAACCCGACTCCCCAACCACGGCTAATGTTTTCCCTTTTTCTAGTTCAAAAGAGACACCATCAAGCGCTTTGAGTGTTTTCTCCTTCGAGAAAACGCCGCCTTTCACAGAATAATATTTTTTTAAGTCCACCGCTTTTAAGAGCGGCGTTCCTTTGGCTTGTTGCTCACTCATAGCGTTGGTCTCCCCATATCATCCAGTGGCATGTGACATTTCACCTGACGGTCACCAATGGTTTGTAACGCAGGCTCTTCTTGGCGACAACGATCCGTTGCATACGGGCAACGCGGGTTGAGCAAGCACCCTTCAGGGCGGTCATACTTACCGGGTACAACACCCGGCAAGGAAGCTAAACGCGATTTGTTGCTAGCAAACTCAGGCAGTGCACGCAGCAATGCTTGGGTATAGGGGTGTCTTGGATGTTTAAAAATATCCTTCGCTTTCGCAGACTCAACCACTTGCCCTGCGTACATCACGATAATATGGTGCGCGGCTTCCGACACTAACGCTAAGTCATGGGTAATCAGTACTAGCGCCATATTTTCTTGTTGTTGTAATTCCAACAATAATTCGATGATTTGCGCTTGAATGGTCACATCAAGCGCCGTAGTGGGTTCATCGGCGATCAACAACTTTGGGCGACACGCAATCGCCATCGCAATCATAATTCGCTGACTCATTCCACCAGATAACTGGTGTGGATAGACGTCAAGGCGCGATTGAGGATCAGGAATTCCCACCATGTTTAGCAGATCAATTGCCCGCTGTTTACGGGTGCTTCGATTGCCCCCTTGGTGTACTTTTAACGCTTCCATAATTTGATAACCGACTGTAAAGCACGGGTTCAAACTAGTCATCGGGTCTTGGAAAATCATGGCAACATCTGCGCCGACAATTTGACGACGCTCTTTTTCAGGGATGGACAATAAATCACGTCCATCAAATTGCAACGATTTCGCCATCACTTTGCCGGGGTAATCAATTAACCCCATGATAGCCAGTGAGCTAACTGATTTACCTGAACCTGATTCACCGACGATCCCCACCACTTGCCCTTTCTCAACTTGGTAGCTGATGCGGTCAACGGCGCGAAACGGGGTTCCTTCGTCACCAAAGTGAACGGAAAGTTCTTCTACATTTAACAATGCCATTAGATTACCTCATCACTGCTTGAGTTTTGGATCAAAGGCGTCACGTAAACCATCACCCATCAGGTTAAACGCTAATACCGTTAATAAAATTGCTAATCCAGGGAACGTGACAACCCACCATGCGCTTTGTGCGAACTGCAACACATCAGACAACATAGTTCCCCATTCTGGAGTTGGTGGCTGCGCCCCCATTCCCAGAAAACCCAGTGCAGCCATATCTAAGATGGCATTCGAGAATCCTAAAGAGGCCTGTACAATCAGTGGTGCCAGACAGTTAGGTAAAATATTGACGAACATTTGACGCAACGCCCCTGCACCCGCCACTCTCGAGGCAGTCACATAGTCACGATTCACTTCTACCAGTACCGCAGCTCGTGTTAAACGAATATAGTGCGGTAATGCCACAAAGGTTAACGCTATCGAGGCATTGACAATCGAGGGACCGAAAATAGCCACCAAGACTAACGCTAACAGCAAGCTTGGCAGAGCCAACATAATGTCGACGACACGCATAATCAGCGCATCCACTACACCGCCAAAATAACCCGCGATCACCCCAATCGTTACCCCCATAATCAGGGATAACACCACCACGAGACAGCCCACTAATAACGAGAGCCTTGCTCCGTACATTAGGCGAGATAATAAATCGCGCCCAACATCATCCGTGCCAAGAATAAACTCCCATGACCCCCCTTCTTCCCAGACGGGTGGCGTCAACAATGCCTGACGGAATTGCTCATCAGGAGCATGAGGCGCTAATACCCCCGCAAGGATCGCAATTAACACCATTAAAATGATGTAGAACATCCCCACGACCGCGCCTTTGTTGCGCTTAAAATAATGCCAAAATTCTTGTAATGGTGTCATCGGCTTCGGGGCGCTGACAGCTTTCGACTCAGTTGTTTGAGACATGTTTGCGCTCCTTATTTCTTATGACGAATACGTGGGTTAACAATGCCATACAGCACATCAACCACTAAGTTAACGAAAATAATCAACGTTGCGACCAGTAAGACGCCACCTTGAACCACTGGATAATCTCGACGTTGTAATCCTTCAATTAACCAACGACCTAACCCCGGCCATGAGAAAATGGTTTCCGTCAAAATCGCACCGGCGAGCATCACACCGACCTGCAGACCAATTACCGTGACAACCGGCAGTAATGCGTTACGCAGGGCGTGAATTAAAATCACACGAGCACGACTAACACCTTTGGCTCTCGCCGTACGAATATAGTCTTCCCCTAATACTTCCAGCATCGCCGAGCGGGTCATACGCACAATCACAGCCAGTGGAATGGTTCCGAGTACAATGGATGGCAAAATTAAGTGTTCCACTGCATCTTTGAAGTCTCCCGCTTCCCCCCAAATTAGGGTATCAATCAGCATAAAGCCCGTGAGCGGATTCGAGTCATCAAGGAAAACGGTGTCACTTACCCTTCCCGCAACGGGAGTGAGATCCCACTGAACAGAGACCAGCATGATCAACATGATCCCCCACCAGAAGATCGGCATAGAGTAGCCCGTTAATGAAACACCGATCGCCGTGTGATCGAAAATTGAACCACGTTTAACTGCCGCTAAAACCCCGACAGGGATACCAACAGAAACCGCAAAAATCATGGCGCAAGTGGCTAGTTCTACGGTGGCTAAAAAGCGAGGTAAAAATTCTTCCCAAACGCCGATTCGGCTTTTTAAGGAGATCCCTAAGTCGCCATGCATTATGCCGTTCAGGTAATGGAGGTATTGTTTCCAAAGTGGCTGGTCGAGTCCTAATTCAGCCATTAAATAAGCGTGTCTTTCTGGGGATAATCCGCGTTCACCCGCCATAATCATGACAGGGTCGCCTGGGATCATGTGAACGAAAGCAAAAGTAAGTAGCGTGATACCGATAAAGGTGGGGATCACGAGCCCGAATCGTCGGAGGATAAATTGCAGCATATCCTGAGTCTCTTTAATAATGCCGTCGACGGCTCTTAGTCCGCTTGGCTGGTCAGAAAAACAACGTTTTCATCTGCTCACAAATAACTAAATTTATCTGCATCTTCTGAACGTCAGAGGAGAAAACGCCCTCCGCTGCAAAGAGGCAACGAAGGGCATTTACAGATTAAAAACAATTACTTATCAATGTCTACGTTTTCGAAGTGGTGTTTACCTAACGGATCAACCACGTAGCCTTTTACTTCTTTACGCACAGGCTCAAACACGGTGGAGTGAGCGATGATCAGCGCAGGCGCTTGTTCGTTCATGACCACTTGAGCTTGTTTGTACAGTTCGACACGTTTGTTGTGATCAGATGTCATACGTGCCGGCTGGATCACGTCTTCAAAGCTTTGATTACACCATTTAGAGTAGTTAGAACCCTGTTTTTTCGCGGCGCAGCTGAATAAGGTCGCGAAGAAGTTATCAGGATCACCATTGTCCCCTGTCCAACCCATCATCACCGTTTGAGGCTCGCCGCTCTTAGCACGTTTCAGGTATTCACCCCACTCGTAGCTAACCACTTTCGATTTAACGCCGATTTTCGCCCAGTCAGCTTGGATCATTTCTGCCATTCGACGAGCATTCGGGTTATATGGACGTTGAACTGGCATTGCCCACAGGTCAATTTCAAAACCTTCTGGGAAGCCCGCTTCCGCCAGCAATTTTTTGGCTTTTTCTGGGTTATATTCGGTATCTTTAATCGCGTCGTTGTAACCCCACATAGTTGGTGGAATTAAGTTTTTCGCTTTTTGACCCGCACCTTGATAAACCGCTTGGATAATGGCGTCTTTGTTCACTGCCATCGACAGCGCTTGACGAACTTTTTGGTTATCCAGTGGTTTTTTCTCAACGTTGTAAGACAGGTAGCCTACGTTCAGACCTGGCTGCTCCAACAAGGTAATGTCTTTATCTGCTTTCATGCGCTCTAAGTCTGCCGGGTTTGGATACGGCATCACTTGGCACTCATTTTTTTGCAGTTTAGCATAACGCACTGACGCGTCAGGGGTGATAGAGAAGACTAAACGGTCAATCTTCGGTACTGTGCCCCAGTAATCTTTGTTTGCTTTGTACAGAATACGAGAATCTTTCTGATACTGTTGCAGTTCAAAAGGCCCTGTTCCGATTGGGTTCAGGTCAACTTTCTCTGGGGTTTTTGCCTTCAACATTTGATCAGCATATTCCGCTGATAAGATTGATGCGAAGTCCATTGCCATATCCGCTAAGAATGGTGCTTCTGGGCGTGTTAATGTGATACGGACGGTGTTGTCGTCGACTTTCTCAACTTTGTCGATGATTTTATCCATGTCCATTCCCATAAAGTATTCATAGCTGCCGCCAGAAACTTTGTGGTATGGGTGGTTTGGATCTTTTTGGCGCATGAACGTGTAGATCACGTCATCCGCATTTAAGTCGCGGCTTGGTTTGAAATCTTTATTGGAGTGCCATTTCACGCCTTTACGCAGGTGGAATGTGTACACTTTACCATCGTCACTGACTTCCCAGCTTTCTGCTAAGCCCGGCTCAATTTCAGTTGTACCTAGCTTAAATTCAACCAAACGGTTATACAGAGGGATTGAACTCGCATCATAAGTTGTTCCAGAGGTGAATAACTGCGGGTTAAAACCTTCAGGTGAACCTTCAGAACAATAAACCAGTGTTTTAGCCTGTACTGAGGCTGATACCGCTAAAGCAGCTAATGTTAAGCCTACCGCCAATAAACCTGTCTTTTTCATCGAGAGCGTCATTGGTAATGCTCCTGTGGTGTATGTTGTTTTATCGAATACTGAAATCCATCTTGGATAAGACAGATGCCGTATCTGTATTTTTTGTTATTCACTATGCAATTAATCAACTGGAATACATTTCGTCAATAGCATTATTCACTGTAACAATTTCGCTTAAATAACATTTTTCGAATAATTTTGGTGTAAATATAGCCTTATATGTTACAAAAATGTTTATTTTATAGCGATTATAACCACAGAAACATTACTGGATAGATTTTTATAAGGACGTTAATTATTTGTATATTTGTGATTAAGTGCTGAATTACTGAGCGGAAATAGTGGGCAATACAAAAAATTGCAACATAAAACGCTAAATAGGATTCACATGAAACTATTTGTTAGCTGATTGTTTTGCATGTTTTTTATACTAAAAAGAATTATTGGCGGATTTATATATCCTCTTACCATTTTCAGGGGATCACGGGGGAAAATACCAATCACATTATGAAAGCGGGTTTTGATTAGCGGACTTGTTTTGATAGGTAGACTTGTTTTGATAGGTAGACTTATTTTGTTCTGAGGCGCTTAGCTTAAAAGCAATGGAAAGCTTATTAATACGTCATGTGCATTAAATGAGCGCAATAGTCGTCACTAAAAGTGAGCTGGAAAAATGAGAGAGATAGAAACGAAAAAACCCACCTCAATGAGGTGGGTTTTAGAATTTGGTCGGCGAGAGAGGATTCGAACCTCCGACCCACTGGTCCCAAACCAGTTGCGCTACCAAGCTGCGCTACTCGCCGAAAACGGTGTGAATAATACTGCCAAGAATGGGGATCGTCAACCCTATTTTTCGCTAAAACCGTTCGTATGCTGATAAAACCATCAAAATGGTATGGTTTCTTATTTTTACGTCTATTTTTGGGTAAAAAATAAGCGCTAAAAATATTTTAGCGCTTATTTATCCCAATCATTGGGAAGGTCATATTTATGCAATTATTTTCTAAATCAAAAATAACCGACTAAAAATCAACCTATTGAAGCAGTGAAATATCTGCTACTTTTAAGAATAGCTCGCGAAGCTGGCTTAACAGTGTTAAACGGTTATTCCGCACAGCAGGATCTTCATCCATCACCATAACGTTCGCAAAGAACTCATCAACCACTTCACGTAAAGAGGCTAACTCAACGAGTGCTTCTTGGTAGTTACGTTCAGCAAACATTGGCGCAAGCTTGTCTTGCAGTACCACAACGTGAGTCGCTAACTTCACTTCTTCTGGTGTTTTCAGTACAGACGCTAACACGCTATCAGCGAGTTTCTCCTCTGACTTACTCAGAATGTTAGAAACACGTTTGTTAGCAGCTGCCAGCGCTTGTGCTTCTTCTAAAGAACGGAAGTGAGTCACTGCTTTAACACGCGCATCGAAGTCAGCTGGCTGAGTTGGGCGACGTGCTAATACGGCTTGGATAGTGTCAATGCTGTAGCCTAGTTCTTGGTACCAAGAACGGAAGCGCCCCAGCATGAACTCAACCACATCTTCCACGACATTTTTGTTAGTTAGTTTATCGCCATACAGACGCACAGCCTCTTGGGTCATTTCCACAAGATCAAGCTGATAGCCTTTTTCAACGATAATACGTAACACACCTAATGCCGCACGGCGCAGAGCGAATGGGTCTTTATCCCCTTTCGGATGCTGGCCGATACCGAAAATACCTGCGAGGGTATCCATTTTTTCTGCTAATGCTAATGCCGCAGAAACATCGGTAGATGGCAGTTCATCCCCCGCAAAACGCGGTTGATATTGTTCTTTCAGTGCAAGAGCAACATCTTCTGACTCACCGTCATGGCGAGCATAGTGCATTCCCATGACACCTTGAGTGTCTGTGAATTCAAAGACCATGTTGGTCATTAAGTCACATTTAGCCAGTAAGCCTGCACGAGTTGCGTGATTTACATCCGCACCAATCTTGCTTGCAATCCAACCCGCTAACGCTTCTAAGCGGTCAGTTTTATCACGCAGAGTACCTAGCTGTTGCTGGAACAGAACGGTTTCTAAACGTGGTAAGTTATCTTCTAAGCGCTGCTTACGGTCAGTTTTGAAGAAGAATTCCGCATCCGCTAAACGCGGGCGAACAACTTTTTCGTTACCGGAGATAATTTGCTGAGGATCTGATGACTCAATATTCGCCACGAAGATAAAGTTCGGCATTAACTTGCCTGCATTATCATAAACAGGGAAATATTTTTGGTCGCCTTTCATGGTGTATACCAGTGCTTCAGCAGGAACTTCTAAGAATTTCTCTTCGAATTTTGCTGTTAATACTACTGGCCATTCAACCAAAGAAGTCACTTCTTCAACTAAGCTGTCGGTTAAGTCTGCTTTACCGCCCAACGCCTGAGCTGCTTTTTCTGCATCGGCAATAATTGTCGCTTTACGCTCAGCGTAATCTGCGATTACTTTACCGCGAGTGCGTAAAATTTCTGGGTATTGTTCCGCGTTATCGATAGTAAATTCAGCTTCACCCATAAAACGGTGACCGCGAATAATACGATCGCTCTTAATACCAAGAATTTCACCCTTCACAACATCGCTACCCAGCAGTAATGTCACAGTATGTACAGGACGTACAAACTGAGTTTCTTTATCTGCCCAGCGCATTAATTTAGGAATAGGTAATTTCGCCAGTGAACGGCTAACCATATCAATCAATAATTCGCTGACTGGCTGCCCTTTCATTTGTGCGCGATACAGTAACCATTCGCCTTTATCGGTAGTTAAGCGTTCTGCTTGGTCAACGGTGATCCCACAGCCACGCGCCCAACCTTCAGCTGCTTTTGTTGGTTTACCTTCAGCATCAAATGCTTGGGAAATTGCAGGGCCACGTTTTTCAACTTCGCGATCTGGCTGAGCCGCGGATAAGTTTTCCACTTTCAGCGCTAAACGACGAGGTGCAGCAAACCAGTTCACTGCACCATGAGCGATATCTGCACCATCTAATTCCGCAGTAAAGTTAGCTGCGAATGATTCTGCAAGAGAACGAAGAGCCTTCGGCGGTAACTCTTCTGTACCGATTTCCACTAGGAAAGTCTGTTGAGTCATGACAGCCTCTTAGTTCTTATGACACATAGGGAAACCCAGCGCTTCACGAGAAGCATAATAAGCTTCTGCCACCCCTTTCGTCAGGGTACGGATGCGTAAAATATAGCGCTGGCGTTCTGTGACTGAAATTGCCTTACGGGCATCCAGTAAGTTAAAGGTATGAGCCGCTTTTAAAATACGCTCATAAGCCGGAAGTGGCAAAGGCGTTTCTAAAGCAAGCAGATATTGAGCTTCTTTCTCATACTCTTCGAAGCACTTGAATAAGAACTCAACATTGGCATGTTCAAAGTTATACGTGGATTGCTCAACTTCGTTTTGGTGATAAATATCGCCATACGTGGTTTTACCAAGCGGGCCATCACACCAAACCAGATCGTACACGCTATCAACGCCTTGAATATACATAGCAAGACGCTCAAGACCATAAGTGATTTCACCGGTAACAGGCTTACACTCCAAACCACCCACTTGCTGGAAGTAAGTGAACTGAGTCACTTCCATACCATTTAGCCAAACTTCCCAGCCCAGACCCCAAGCACCCAGTGTTGGGTTTTCCCAGTTATCTTCCACAAAGCGGATATCATGGACTGTTGGGTCAATACCAAGTTCTTTTAATGAACCTAAGTACAACTCTTGGATATTGTCAGGTGAAGGCTTAATGATCACCTGAAATTGGTAATAGTGCTGTAGACGGTTCGGGTTTTCACCATAGCGACCATCTGTTGGTCGGCGAGATGGCTGAACATAAGCTGCCGCGATAGGTTCTGGACCTAAAGCGCGCAAACACGTCATTGGGTGTGAAGTACCTGCGCCGACTTCCATGTCCAGTGGTTGAACAATGGTACAGCCTTGGCGCGCCCAGTAATCCTGTAATGTCAGGATAAGACCTTGAAAGGTTTTGGTATCAAACTTTTGCATGTTAGATCCGCACGCGATACGTGAAATTTAAGAAAGTGACCAGTATACCCTTTGACCGCCAGATATACAGCAATGAATACGCCTGTAACCATTCTAAAAAGAAAAAAAATTAATTTCATCTCTTTAAAACTGTATTTTTATACAGTATAAAGATTCTATTCTTGCCCACAAGCTGAACATTATTAGAAAAAGGATGAAAAAATGGAAACTTCAGTTACTCGCTGTCATTGGGTCAATCAAGATCCCGAATATATTGCCTATCACGATAATGAATGGGGAAAACCCACCAAAGATAATCAAGAATTGTTTGAAATGATCTGCCTCGAAGGTCAGCAAGCAGGGCTCTCTTGGTACACCATTTTGAAAAAGCGCCAAGGGTACCGAGAGCTGTTCCATCAGTTTGATCCCGAAAAGATTGCCATGATGGATGAAAAAGACGTAGAGCGGCTTATGCAAGACTCAAGGATCATTCGTAATCGATTAAAAATTAACGCGATTATTGCTAACGCCAAAGCTTATTTAGCGATGAAAAACCAAGGAATAGATTTTTCTACTTTCATTTGGGGCTTTGTGAACCACCAACCCATCGTCAATAAATGGACTGAATCCGCACAACTTCCTACAGAAACAGAGCTTTCTAAGACGTTGTCTAAAACACTGAAAAAACATGGCTTCAAATTTGTAGGCTCTGTGACTTGCTACGCCTTTATGCAAGCCACCGGGATGGTTAATGACCACCTTGTAAATTGTTGCCAATATCGATAAATCAAAATTTATCGATGGAAACTGAACACATAACAACATAAATAAACTAAGCTTAGTCAATAAGTTAATCCAAAAAACCAATTTATTACCTATGTTTGACATTTTATATGAAAAAGAACTGCAATTAAGCTATTGAACTCTAGATAGGAGCGCGGTATGTTGGAAATTCCATTAACAACCTAATAAACAAATGTGAATAAATACAATGAATTTCTCTAAATTTGGTAATAAATTTGCTCAGAATTCAGGTATTTCAGAATTAATGAAAGACTTGAATGAAGGCCTCAGAACCCCCGGCGCTATTATGCTTGGCGGTGGAAACCCAGCTCATATCCCTGAGATGGATAAATATTTCCAAGACCTCCTCGCTGAAATGTGTGCCAATGGGCAATTAACCGATACCTTGTGTAACTATGATGGTCCTCAAGGCAAAGATGCCATGTTGAAAGCGCTAGCAGCAACTCTAAAAGCGAAACTAGGCTGGGATATCAGCGCGAAAAATATTGCGCTAACAAACGGCAGCCAAAGTGCGTTTTTCTATCTATTTAACCTACTTGCTGGTCGCTTTGAAGATGGTATCTCTCGTAAAGTTCTTTTCCCAATTGCCCCTGAATATGTGGGTTATGCAGATTCTGGACTTGATGACGACCTTTTTGTGGCAAATAAGCCGCAAATTGAGTTTTTACCTGATGGGCAGTTTAAATATCACGTTGATTTTAACACCCTTGAAATTACTGAAGATATTGGCGTTATCTGTGTATCTCGCCCAACCAATCCAACAGGGAACGTGATCACTGATGAGGAAGTTCTGCATCTTGACCAATTAGCTAAGCAACACAATATTCCATTATTGATTGATAATGCGTATGGCGTTCCCTTCCCCGGTATTATCTTTAGCGAAGCCACACCATTTTGGAATGAAAATGTCATTCTGTGCATGAGCTTGTCAAAACTCGGTCTACCAGGAACTCGTTGCGGGATTATTATTGGTAGCGAAGAGTTAATTGATGCCATCAGTAATATGAATGGCATTATTAGCCTTGCTCCGGGAGGTATCGGTCCAAGCATCGCGCTTGAAATGCTACAGCGTGACGATTTGTTTAAGCTTTCTCAGAATGTTGTTGGGCCATTCTATAAGCAGCGCGTGGAAGAAGTGATAAAGATCATTCGCCGCTATATTCCTGAAGATAAATGCCTAATTCATAAGCCTGAAGGCGCTATTTTCTTATGGTTGTGGTTTAAAGACCTGCCGATTAGTTGTTTAGAGCTCTATCAACGCTTAAAAGCACGTGGTGTGTTGATGGTTCCGGGACATTACTTTTTCCCAGGACTTGAAGAAGATTGGCAACATGCCCATGAATGTATGCGAATGAACTATGTGCCTGAACCAGAAAAAATTGAGCAAGGGATTCAAATCCTTGCTCAAGAATTAGAAAAAGCCTATCAAGAATCTGAACGCTGAATCTAGAAATTGAGTTAAAAAAAGCCCTTTCTATTGAGGAAAGGGCCAAAATTAGCGAGAACTCCATAATTGAAATCGAATATATTTGTTCACGACAAATTTTATTCGCGGTTATTAAACCACTTTTTTGATATCAGTTATGGCGAGAACAAAGACCAATTACACCTTTATATAGACGGATACTTTTTCTCCACACCCTATTCCTTTCATGACTCACAATCATAATGCCCAAAATAAGATGGCTAACAACTGCGGCGAAATAATGCGTAAAAACATGGCTAAAGGGTATACCGTGGCATAAGAAAGAGCCGGTGCTCCGCTGGTTGGGTGGATATTATTTGCAAAAGCTAATGCTGGCGGATCTGTCATAGACCCAGCCAACACACCGCATAGGCTTAAATAATTCATTTTGCCGAAAATACGAGCGACTAAGCCGGTGATAAACAGAGGAATAAAGGTAATTAATAGCCCATAGCCAATCCATGTAAGCCCATCCCCTTGAATAAGAGTTTCAATAAAACTCCCTCCCGAATTCAGTCCTACAACCGCTAAGAACATCACAATACCAAGCTCTCTCAACGCTAAATTTGCACTTGGTGGCATAAACCAATACAGCCGGCCAATGGTACCTATTCGCCCAAGAATCAAAGCAACAACTAATGGCCCGCCCGCTAAACCCAACTTCAATGCAGCAGGAAAGCCCGGTACAAATATCGGTAACGAGCCTAAAACAACTCCCAAACCTATCCCAATAAATACCGGCAGCATCTGGACTTGCTGTAATTTCTGTTTCGCGTTTCCAAGTATTGCAGTAACCGCTTCAATTGATTCAGGACGACCAACAATATTGAGAATATCACCAAATTGCAGTACGGAATTGTTGTTTGCCATCAGGTCAATCCCTGTCCGGTTCAAACGCGTTACCACCACATCATATTTCTGCTTGAGATTCAGCTCTTTTAAGCGTTTACTTAGTACAGCGTCATTAGTCACGACCACTCGAACAGAATGCAATACAGAACTGGAAGTTGATAATGACGCTTCAACCTCTTCACCAAGAATGAGGCGAACTTTATTTAAATCCTCTTTTTGCCCAACAACATGCAGTAAATCCCCAAGGTGTATTTCTGTCGTCGGTTGAGGTACCACCATCATTTCCCCGCGTTTTAGCCGCGAGCAAACAATATCTTCGCTGCCAAGCATGGGTATATCTTGCATCATCAAGCCATCAAGATTGGTATTGCGCACCGCGATGTTCATCGTTTGCAGTGAGTCACGATGCTGAACATTCGCACTATTGAACTCCGCGGCTTCTTTATCTACTGAGATACGGAAGACAATACGAACTAGCCACATCACCAGCAAAATACCGCAGATTCCCATCGGGTAAGCCATCGCATACCCCATTCCCATTTGTCCCACCAAACTCGGGTCTGACCCTAAATCAGATAGAATTTGCTGCCCAGCCCCTAACGATGGCGTATTCGTGACTGCGCCCGAGAAAATGCCCAAAATAATCGGTAGAGGGATATCTGCAATTTTATAGATAATAGCGGTAACGACTGCCCCTAAAATAACCACCATCAAGGCAAAGCCATTAAGTTTTAAACCAGAAACACGTAAAGAAGAGAAAAAACCGGGTCCAACTTGTATCCCGATGGTATAAACGAAGAGGATCAAACCAAATTCTTGAATAAAATGCAGCATGTCATTATTGAGAGACAAGCCATAACTTCGCGCAAAATGCCCAACAATAATTCCACCAAAAAGAACCCCGCCAATCCCTAAGCCCACATTGCGGATTTTCCAATTACCTATCCATAAGCCTAGTGCGGCAGCTAATGCTAATAAACTGACTGTAAGCGCTAATTCACTCATAGACCGCTATCCTTTTGACAACAATGAACCAAAATACGGGACATACGGAGTTATTACATTTGCAACTGAATCGATTGTGCCAAATAAACACAGAGGAAGTTGTGTGATAGAGCACAGTTCACAGCAATTC
Source organism: Providencia sp. wls1943 (assembly GCF_009706275.1). Taxonomy (NCBI): domain Bacteria; kingdom Pseudomonadati; phylum Pseudomonadota; class Gammaproteobacteria; order Enterobacterales; family Morganellaceae; genus Providencia; species Providencia sp. wls1943. Next base: position 175,651 of record NZ_WLTU01000004.1, on the reverse strand, counting down.
AATTGAGCAATTTTATACTTTAGTTAAAAACAATTTAATTGCTAATTATTAACATCACCGACATAAAATAATACAAAAAAGAGCTATTATTCAGAGGGTATCTTAAATAATAATAGGGTCGTTCGATTGTGAATTTTTAGTTTTTAGTTATTATGATCTCTGATTAGACAAAATCCATTTCAATGCAGGTCAACATATATATGCCAAGCTTGATTTTTTTTAGGTCGTTCGCATTTTCCACATTATTGACTCTTACATTAAGTGGCTGCTCCAGTATTATGACTCATGCAGGCCCTACTGATAGCTATTATCCTGGAACAAAAAATAGTGTTGATATGCTGCAACATGAAGATACGGGCTGGGTAGTTAAGCCATTACTGGTTATCGATTTACCATTTACTGCACTTATGGATACATTATTAATCCCCATGGATTATATGCATTCAAACGGCTCACAAGAGGCCGACTCACCGAAAAAACGTTTAGAACAACTTGATAAACAGCAACTTGATAAACAGCAACTTGATAAACAACAGCCAAAGAACCCTCAATGATTGCCCTATATTAAAGTAACTTATTGATGCTCTAATCAGGAATATAATACTTAAAATACAATTAATATTATTAACTTAATTTAGGTTAATAACACCTTTATCTTACTGACTAAATTTCCATCTTTTTTTATCTATTTTATTAATCCAATACTTATTAATTTCAAGTCAATATACTTTAATTGAATATTGAGCATTTAATTTAATGATGACCTGAACTCTCTTTTTCTGAAGAATAAAGAGATGAAATTCCATCTTTTTATTCTTCATAGGTGTTATTCCAGATAAAATTTAATTAGATAGTCCTGTTTCGACAATATAAATCTGCCTAAACCCATCAATATCTCGCATAAATGCTACAAATTTATCATTTGGAGAAAAGACAACGGCATCTGCAACAGGGGCTATTTCTGTTCTTTGGGTTAACCGTTCTAAATTTCCGGTCGCTACATGGCAACGCACAACGCTATTGTCATACACAAAGCAGAGATACTCACCGGTCTTATTCCAACTAAATGCAGACTGAATTGAAGACTCGCCAAATGTCACTTGGGTGGGTGTCCCTGTTGCCGTTGCCACCAACCATAGTTGCACAATGCCATGATCATCATGCATCAAACAAGCAATTGATTCGCCATTTGGTGAAGAACGTAACCAGTGTCTTGGCTGTTTCGCTAACCCTGGAAATTTCCGATGATGCGTATACGTTAAGCGCCTTTGTTTCACATTCTTAGGCGGCGCTGGCATGGTTTTTTCGGTACCTTGCAGAGGTTCATCACCTTGGATTTTGAATTCATTGGGGTCTTCGGGTAAATCAACTAAATAAACTTCAGGGATCACGTCACCATTTTGATGATGTGTATCTCCGATAAACGCTAATGCGCGTGCTTGCCACTGACCTTGTTGATCCATATAACCATGTTGACCAATCCATCCCTCTTCATAAGCTCGGCTTATCTCGTCACTATTCGGAGTTGGCGCCAAAGTCGTCTTCGTCACAACACTACAGAAAAAATTGCCGCTATATTCTCTTTCATGACCAATAGGTTCAACGGTCACAGCGCCTGCAGGTACAGCAACAGCCACATTGCGTTGGTCTAATTGGATATCGAGTTCATGCAAAACATGGTCATTATAGGTAAAGCTCAGCCACTTCCCGTCAGGGCTGAAAACATGAACATGCGTTCCGCCTCTGAGCGCACCCTCCATATAAGGTGGCGTAATACACATTGCATCAATCGGATGAGCAATACCAAGTTGGTTTTCATCAACGTAAATACCCCGGCGATGATGGAAATCATACTGCCAAGACTCATCGGGATATTCTGGTCCCTGAATAAAAGCATAACGAGGCGGATTTTCAGCGCTTACAGTGACTACGCCAACATGGGCACCATGCAATCCTCGATAGATTTCCACTTTTTGATGAGTTGTAACATGAATTTTTTCTATGGTTTTCCCTGTAAATGAACTGCCACTTGGTCGAACATCATAAGCTAACCACTGGCTATCTGGTGTCCAAACATTAATATTTGTAAGCTGATGACTCCGCGAATCCTCAGTAATACATATTTCTTTATAAGGCATTTTATTGTTCAATCTGTTATCCTTTGACATCATTTAACACAGGCTATCGGATTACTTTAACTAATCAATTCTTTAAGAGAATAAAAAATCTCAGTCGAGAAGTTTCACAAGTAATATTACCCTTAGACAATCACTATAGTATTGAATAAAACCATCATGTTATTAAGTGTTCTCTATATTATTGGTATTACTGCCGAAGCCATGACAGGCGCTTTAGCTGCTGGACGCCGTAAAATGGATGTCTTTGGCGTGATCATTATTGCTTCTGCAACAGCCATCGGCGGTGGCTCTGTCCGTGATATTCTACTCGGTCACTATCCTCTAGGTTGGGTTGCCCACCCCGAATACATCATGACCGTGGCAGGTGCTGCCATTGTCACCATATGGATAGCCCCGATGATGAAACACCTTCGCCGGCTCTTCTTAATACTTGATGCGATTGGTTTAATCGTCTTCTCTATTCTTGGTGCTCAAATCGCCCTCGATATGAATTATAGCCCTATCATTGCCGCCATTGCGGCCGTGGTTACAGGTGTATTTGGCGGTGTTCTTCGTGACATGCTGTGTAACACCATCCCTCTGGTTTTCCAAAAAGAAGTATACGCTGGCGTCTCTTTTGCTGCCGCATGGTTATATATCGGTTTGCTATATACACCGCTTCCGAAAGATATTGTGGTCATTATCACGTTGGTCGCAGGCTTAAGCGCGAGATTGCTCGCCATCCGCTACCGCTTGGGATTACCTATTTTTAATTACGAAAGCCAAGATTAACCAAAACTGATTTTCCTATCAGCCATTCGTTTAACCGCTAATGGCTGATATCTAGCTTCTGCAAAGTATACAGTTCCAGCAAAGTGTATAGCGCCTTCTGAATTTCAGGCTCTGCCAGCCAGTATTTTAATGCCTGTTTCCGCTTTTCAGATAAACCTAGCGCCTCCACAGTCTCTTGTTCACTCAATTCTTCTATCGTGGATATCTTGTTTAGCTGTCCGATTTCTAAAGGAATTCCAAGTCCTTTCAACCAGTTTACTATCGGCTGCATCGATGTTTTTTGTAGCTGACTCAGCGCATTTGTCGTTTTCTTATTCTTAGGTAATGAATCTTGCCAATGAGGAGAAAGCCAGCCAAGTAACGTTGAGAGTCCATATTTCTCCACCCATATCTTCCATGTTTTTTCACCCACCCCGCTAATCTTTAACTGTTTGCCTAGCCAAGCAAGGCGGGCAACAAATTGAGGTGCACAATCCGGTGTATATGATAAACAGCTCAATGAATGAAAACTTTCGAGAGATGATGTATCTGGATACTGACGCAGCTCTCGCCGCCAAATGACTTGCTCCATAAATGGAGTACCATGCCCAGATAATGTTAGCTGGACTTTATCCCCAACTAGCACATCCTTTTGCTTCCATGAATTGAGTGAGCCAATACGTATTTTGCTTACTTGTTTATCATCAATCGTGATGGGCTCAATGTTAGCAATAACATTTACTGCCCCTGATTTCCCTACCCGAAAAGTGAAATCAACAACTTCGGAAACCACGCTTTTTAATGGGTATTTCCATGCCACGCTCCAACTGTTTTGGTTTGCCTGCCAAGCTGATGCTGGTGGCGATGGAAAGCTTTTCAATACAATACCGTCAGTTGCAAATGGCATCGATGCTGAATAATAGTAGTCACGCCACTTGGCTGCTGATTGATAGTTTGCGATTGGATGGCTATATCGTTGTGCCAACTCAAATCCTAGCCTATTTAATTCACTCAATTGACGATTCATAGCGACAGAGTTATCAGGCCATGCCCAAATAAAAATGCCGATATCATCTGTGACCTGTGTAGGTAGCTCCTTGCGCATCAACCAACCCGCAATTTTACTCCGTGCATTTTTTCCACCGTCTGCATTTTGAACATGTCCATTGAGCCTCCAGAACAGTTCCCCCTGTAAAACAAGAGATTGCTTCGTTGAAATAGTTTTGGGGATAGCTTGAATAAAATCGGCTTTATCTCGCCAATTAAGCCCTTCACTCCCATTACCCCGACTGATCATTGACACTAAACGTCCATTTTCATAGTGCAGCGTCACCGCAACACCATCGACTTTAGGTTGCAACCAAACTTCATGACGAGGCGCTATCCATGTGGCTATTTCTTCTGATTTCAATTTTTTCAACCCCGTATGGGGTATGGGATGCTTTATTAATTGTTCAGTTTTAGGCTGTAATGGTTGTGTTAGAGTGTCAGGCAAATTTTGACAACGCTGTCCCTGCTGCCACTTCGCCAAAAGTTGATCATAAACTTCATCACTTACGCCGCTCACACCGTTGATTTGATATTGCCTATCCCACTCTTGTAGCTGCTCCCCCAACCGCAGCTGCTCCGTTCTTATGAATTCATTATCTAATGAGCGGCATGCTTGTTGAGAACCTAGCGTTTCCGCATCGTAGCCTATTGAAATAACAGATTGAAGTAATAGGCAGAACCAACCAAATTTCCAGAGTTTCCTGACTGAAAAATAATGCATAATATCCCTATTATATTTACGTTTAATACCATGTTCCGAACCGCTATGTGTTGCATTGCATTCTGAGTCAATAAATCAAGGGCGGCAGCAGGCAATGCCGTTAATTGCATAGCGCTTCGCAAAACAGATGGTATTTTCATTAAGTTAAATTTATTTTCTGGAAGGCGTTCACAATTTTCCAATAACCAAAATTTTTTTTACTCTTATTTCATGGTTAATTGATATCGCTGCATGTTGTCTTAAGTACGTGTATACTATGTAGGGTTTATCACTATCTTTTATGTCTAACCCACAAATATTCAAGAAATCATCATGATACAAGGCACGTTATATATTCTCTCTGCTCCTAGTGGCGCAGGTAAGTCCAGTCTTATCCAAGCATTATTGAAGACACAACCGTTGTATGACACTCAAGTTTCTGTTTCTCATACAACTCGAGCTGCACGCCCAGGCGAAATTCATGGCGAGCATTACTTCTTTGTTTCTGAAGCTGAATTTCTTCAGATGGTTGAGAACAATGACTTTTTAGAACATGCCTGTGTTTTCGGTAACTACTACGGCACCTCAAAACCTATTATTGAGGAAGTCTTGAATAGTGGCGTGGATGTATTTCTCGATATTGACTGGCAAGGTGCTCAGCAAATTCGCGCGAAAATGCCAGAAGCACGTAGTATCTTTATCCTACCGCCATCAAAAGATGAGCTATATCGCCGTCTGCGTGGTCGTGGTCAAGATAGTGATGAAGTCATTGAAAAGCGTATGTCACAAGCCGTTGGCGAAATTGAGCATTACAATGAATACGATTACGTCATTGTAAACGACGATTTCAACACCGCACTGAGCGATTTACAATCTATCATGCGTGCTGAGCGCTTGAGATTAGGTCGCCAAGTCCAGCGACATGATGCTTTAATCAGCAAATTACTAGCAGACTGAGAATAGTTTCAGTATCATATCAGGTCATTTTTTTATTTCTTTGGAGTAGCACACTTATGGCACGCGTAACTGTTCAAGACGCAGTAGAAAAAATTGGTAACCGTTTTGACCTCGTACTGGTCGCAGCACGTAGAGCTCGTCAGTTACAAACTGGTGGTAAAGATCCTTTAGTTCCAGAAGAAAACGATAAGCACACTGTTATCGCGCTACGTGAAGTAGAAGAAGGTTTAATTAACGGTCACATTTTGGATGTGCGTGAACGCCAAGAACAGCAAGAGCAAGAAGCCGCTGAAATGCAGGCAGTTTCTGCGATCGCTGAAGGTCGTCGCTAATTACTAAGGTGGGTCTGCCTTGTATCTGTTTGAAAGCCTAAATCTCATAATTCAACAATATCTCCCAAAAGAGCAAGTTGAATTACTGAAAAAAGCCTATGTTGTCGCACGGGATGCTCATGAAGGGCAGACCCGTTCCAGTGGTGAGCCTTATATTACTCACCCTGTTGCTGTTGCTTGTATTCTGGCTGAAATGCGTTTGGATCATGAAACACTGATGGCCGCGCTACTTCATGATGTGATTGAAGATACTCCAGCGACATTTCAAGACATAGAGCAACTGTTTGGAACCACCGTCGCCGGCTTAGTCGAAGGGGTTTCCAAACTGGATAAGCTAAATTTCCGCGACAAGAAAGAAGCTCAAGCAGAAAACTTCCGTAAAATGATCATGGCAATGGTGAAAGATATCCGTGTCATTTTGATCAAACTGGCAGACCGCACTCACAATATGCGCACGCTTGGGTCATTACGACCCGATAAGCGTCGCCGCATAGCGCGTGAAACACTGGAAATCTACAGCCCTCTCGCGCACCGCTTAGGTATCCACCATATTAAAACCGAGCTCGAAGAGTTAGGTTTCGAAGCGCTTTATCCAAACCGTTATCGTGTTATCAAGGAAGTGGTGAAATCCGCTCGTGGTAACCGTAAAGAAATGATCCAAAAAATCCTTTCTGAAATTGACGGTCGATTAACGGAAGCGGGTGTACATTGCACAGTCAGTGGTCGCGAAAAACATCTGTATTCTATCTATCGAAAAATGCATCAAAAAGAGCAGCGATTCCATTCGATTATGGATATCTATGCTTTTAGGGTCATCGTTGAAGACGTTGATACCTGCTACCGTGTTTTAGGGCAAATGCACAGTCTTTATAAACCTCGTCCGGGGCGAATCAAAGACTATATTGCTATTCCTAAAGCGAACGGCTACCAATCTCTCCACACCTCATTAATTGGGCCTCATGGGGTACCAGTCGAAGTACAAATTCGTACCGAAGATATGGACCAAATGGCCGAAATGGGTGTTGCTGCTCACTGGGCATATAAAGAACAAGGCGAATTGGGAACCACTGCGCAGGTGAAAGCCCAGCGTTGGATGCAAAGCTTGCTCGAACTCCAACAGAGTGCGGGAAGCTCATTTGAATTTATTGAAAGCGTAAAATCAGACCTCTTTCCTGATGAAATTTACGTCTTCACCCCCGAAGGTCGTATTGTCGAATTGCCGACAGGCGCGACCCCTGTGGACTTTGCGTATGCTGTGCATACTGACATCGGTCATGCCTGTGTGGGTGCGCGAGTTGACCGCCAACCTTACCCACTCTCTCAGTCACTTTCTAGCGGTCAAACGGTAGAAATTATTACTGCGCCGGGCGCTCGACCAAATGCGGCATGGTTGAACTTTGTCGTTAGCTCAAAAGCGCGTGCAAAAATCCGCCAGTTACTGAAGAATTTAAAACGCGAAGACTCCGTTAATTTAGGGCGTCGCCTACTCAATCATGCGCTAGGTGCAGGCACCAAAATCACGGATATACCTCGTGAAAGCATCGATGCCGAATTAGCTCGCATGAAGCTCCACTCGATTGATGATTTACTTGCCGAAATTGGTTTAGGTAATGCCATGAGTGTTGTGGTGGCTCGCAACTTGCAAAGTAACCCTCAAAGTGCTCAGCCAAGTGCCGTTGAAGAACCAGTGATTACGGAAAACCGTAATAAGCTGTCCATCAAAGGGGCTGATGGCGTCTTAATTACCTTTGCAAAATGCTGCCGTCCTATTCCGGGCGACCCAATTATTGCGCATATTAGCCCAGGTAAAGGATTGGTTATTCACCATGAATCTTGCCGCAATATCCGTGGTTATCAGAAAGAACCGGATAAATTTATGGCTGTCGAGTGGGATACCGAAACAGACACGGATTTTATCGCTGAAATTAAAGTCGATATGATAAACCATCAAGGTGCCCTTGCTAACTTGACCGCCGCTATCAATGATGCGAACTCAAGTATTCAAAGCATGAACACTGAAGAGAAAGATGGTCGTGTTTACTGTGCCTTTATTCGCTTGTCGATTAAAAACCGTATTCAGTTGGCTAACGTGATGCGTAAAATTCGTATCATGCCAGACGTTCTACGCGTCAGCCGTAACCGTAATTAGTCGATACCATTAAAAACACGAACTCTCACTATGAATGAACGCCGCTATCGCCGCATTTGCCAAATGATGGCGATGCGGCAGCCCGACCTAACACTCTGCCTTGAAGAAATTCATAAGCCTCATAATGTTTCTGCGATTGTGCGCAGTGCTGATGCTGTCGGGATCCACAAAATTCATGCCATTTGGCCAGACCAACAGGTTAAACTCTCTGTCTCTTCTGCGGCGGGGAGTAATAGTTGGGTAAAAGTCATTTCGCACCAGTCCACAGAAAGTGCCATTACTCAGATAAAATCCCAAGGTATGCAGGTTTTAGTGACAAATCTGTCAGATACGGCTGTCGATTTTCGAGAAATTGATTATACCCGCCCAACCTGTATTATGGTGGGGCAAGAGAAAACGGGCATATCAGACAAGGCATTAGCCCTTGCAGATCAACATATTATCATCCCAATGGTTGGTATGGTGCAGTCACTCAATGTCTCTGTCGCCTCTGCGCTTATTTTGTATGAAGCCCAGCGTCAGCGCCAACTCGCAGGCATGTATGAGCGAGAAAATAGTCTATTATCTGAGCAAGAACAACAAGAATGGCTATTTGAAGGTGGCTATCCTGTATTGGCTGAAGTGACTAAACGCAAAGGGCTTCCTCGCCCATTTATCAATCAGCAAGGTCAGATAGAAGCCGATGATGCTTGGTGGGCACAAATGCAGCTTTCTGAAAAAATGAAGAGAAAACAACTCAGTTAAGGAATCGACATGAACCGTGGTCTGCTTAATACCATTTCACTGACTTCACTTCATGGCATTGGTGCCAGCCAGTCAGAAAAAATGAGTAAAATCGGGTTGAACACAGTTCAGGACTTGCTTCTGCATTTTCCACTGCGTTATGAAGATCATACGCGTCTTTATCAGATTAAAGATTTGATGCCCGGCACAACAGCCACTATCACCGGTCACGTTCTACAAACCAAAGTCGTCTTTGGACGTAAAAGAATGATGACCTGCCTGATCAGTGATGGTACAGGCAACCTCACACTGCGTTTTTTCAATTTCTCTGCCGCGATGAAAAACAGTTTAGCCGAAGGCCGCCAAGTGACTGCCTATGGAGAAGTGCGTCGTGGTAATACTGGGCCTGAAATCATTCACCCTGAATATAAAGTCTCTCAAGAAACAGATAATATCGCCCTTCAAGAGAACCTAACGCCAGTTTATCCGACAACTGAAGGCGTCCGCCAAGCCACATTGCGTAAAGTGATGGAACAAGCGCTAGCCATGCTAGAAAGTGGCAATATTCAAGAATTACTGCCTGAAGAGTTCAGCCGTAGTCTAATTAGCCTCCCTGATGCCATCCGACTGTTACACACTCCGCCACCGGATGTTTCGTTAGATGAGTTGGAAAAGGGGCATCACCCAGCTCAAAAGCGTTTGATCCTTGAAGAGTTACTGGCTCACCATTTAAGTATGCTCGCCATTCGGGCGGGTAATGAGCGGCTCTATGCCGAGCCGCTGGTATCTTCAGGGAAATTTAAAACACCTTTACTGGCAAATTTACCGTTCTCACCAACTAACGCGCAAAAACGCGTCGTGGCAGAAATCGAAACTGATTTACAAAAAAATGCCCCCATGATGCGTTTGATCCAAGGGGATGTCGGTTCCGGTAAAACTCTTGTAGCTGCATTAGCCGCACTGTGCGCCATTGAAAATGGTAAACAAGTTGCCTTAATGGCACCGACTGAAATTCTTGCAGAACAGCACGCGAACACCTTTAAGCAGTGGTTTGAACCTCTAGGTATCAAAGTAGGCTGGTTAGCGGGTAAGCAAAAAGGTAAAGCGCGCCAGCAACAACAAGATGCCATCGCGAGTGGTGAAGTCTCGATGGTCGTCGGTACCCATGCAATCTTCCAAGAGCAAGTGAGCTTTCACTCTTTAGGGTTAGTCATCATTGATGAACAACACCGCTTTGGTGTTCACCAGCGGCTCGCTCTGCGTGAAAAAGGTGAACAACAAGGATTTCATCCACATCAATTAATCATGACCGCTACGCCAATTCCACGCACGCTGGCGATGACTGCCTATGCCGATCTCGATACCTCCGTGATTGACGAGCTTCCACCAGGAAGAACCCCAGTCACTACAGTAGCGATCCCAGATACCCGACGTAGTGATATTGTCGAGCGCGTTCGACAAGCCTGTTTAGAGGAAGGGCGACAAGCTTATTGGGTGTGTACATTGATTGATGACTCAGAGGTGCTTGAAGCTCAAGCTGCCCAAGTTACCAGCGAAGAACTCGCACTGGCACTACCTGAACTCAAAGTGGGGTTGGTACACGGTCGCATGAAACCCGCCGAAAAACAGAGCATCATGGCCGCATTTAAGAATAACGAAATCCAGTTACTTGTTGCTACCACCGTTATCGAAGTGGGGGTGGATGTTCCGAACGCAAGTCTGATGATTATTGATAACCCCGAGCGGCTTGGGCTAGCACAATTACACCAACTGCGGGGGCGAGTTGGTCGTGGCTCTGTCGCATCTCACTGTGTGCTACTTTATAAAACACCGCTCACTCACACTGCTAAACAGCGCTTACAAGTTTTACGAGATAGCAACGATGGCTTTGTCATTGCTCAAAAAGATTTAGAAATTCGAGGCCCCGGAGAGCTGCTAGGTACAAGGCAGACAGGAAATGCGGATTTTAAAGTGGCGGATTTGCTACGAGATCAATATATGTTGCCAGAAGTACAACGGTTAGCACGCCATATCCAGCAAAACTACCCTGAGCACGCCCAGAAGATTATTGAACGCTGGCTCCCTGAGCGCGAACAATATAGCCACGCTTAAATTTTTTCCTACCTTAAAATGAAAATTGCCGTGAACACATCCATGTCCACGGCAATACCTGCTTTATTTATACATTTAGTTATATATGTTTGTATTTACTTCAATACTTGTTCTGCACTAGCCGCCAATCGTTGGGAAAACCGGCAGCCATAAGTAGAACTTAATCACTAACGCATTCACAATATCGATAAAGAACGCTCCAACCATTGGCACGACTAAGAATGCGAGGTGGGATGGACCAAACTTATCGGTGACCGCTTGCATGTTAGCGATAGCGGTTGGTGTTGCCCCTAAACCGAAGCCACAGTGACCCGCAGCTAAAATGGCAGCATCATAGTTTTTGCCCATCACTCGGAAGGTAACAAAAATTGCATACCCTGCCATAACGCAAGCTTGAACGCCGAGAATGACTAACATTGGGATTGCTAAAGACGCCAATTCCCACAGTTTTAAACTCATTAATGCCATGGCTAAGAATAAGGATAGGCTGACGTTACCCATGACAGAAACCGCGCGGTCAAATACTCGGTAAAAACCAAGCAAAGATAGGCTGTTACTTAAGATAACACCGACGAACAATACGCAAACAAACTTAGGCAGTGCAAATGCGGTGCCTGATAGTAGCCCAGCAATCCAGCTTCCTGCTAGCAAACAGATAGCAATCAACGCAATAGTTTCAATCAACACCATCGAGTTGATCATACGGTTGGATTGTGGTTTTTCAAATGCGGTTGGAACATCTTTTTCCTCATCCGCTGTACCAGGTGTTGGGATATTGCGAATTAAGAAACGTGCAACAGGACCACCAATCAGTCCCCCAAGTACTAAACCAAAGGTTGCACAAGCCATCGCAACTTCAGTTGCACTCTTGAAGCCATAGTCTTCAGTAAAAATTTTACCCCAAGCGGCGCCTGTACCATGTCCACCAGATAAAGTGATTGAGCCGGCCAATAGCCCCATCAGAGGGTCTAAACCTAATAATTTCGCAAGTGCGATACCGACTGTATTTTGAACCAGCAATAAACCGACAACGACAAAAATGAAGATTAACAATGCTTTACCGCCAGCTTTTAAGCTCGCTAAGTTAGCATTCAAACCAATGGTTGCAAAGAATGCGAGCATCATCGGTTCTTGCAGTGATAAGTCGAAGGAGAGGCTCCAATCAAATACTTGCTTAACCACTAACAGGGTAAAAGCAACTAATAATCCCCCCGCAACGGGTTCGGGGATAGTGTATTTTTCAAGAAATGAAACTGACTTTACCAGTTTACGTCCGAGTAATAGCACGAGCGTGGCTGCCACCAGAGTGCCGTAGACATCGAGATGATACATTTACGTACCTCGTCTGTTGTTAATATTATTTAAAACTAATTAGACGTTATTTTTTTCCTTAAAACGCCAAAAGCAGGTGCAGGGATTAGAAAAAAAAATCGCGATAAATACAAGTTAAAACATATAAAAATGTGACACTCATAATTTTAATTGATACTTTCTTTTATTTGGCGCAAACGATTGCTTTTTGTGTAATTCTCTTTAAAATGCGCTTTTTGCTAGTGGAACTGGAATAATGAACTCAACGGCATCTGAAGAACAACATGTTGAAAAAACAGTACAAAATCAAAGCGAACTGATATATCGCCTTGAAGATAGACCGCCTTTACCTCAGGCGTTGTTTGCTGCTGGACAGCATCTATTGGCAATGTTTGTCGCGGTTATTACCCCCGCAATGCTGATTTGCCAAGCACTTGGGCTACCTGCTCACGACACCCAGCGCATTATCAGCATGTCATTGTTTGCTTCGGGAATTGCTTCCCTGATCCAGATCCGCGCATGGGGCCCTGTCGGCTCAGGATTACTTTCCATTCAAGGCACCAGTTTCAACTTTGTTGCACCGCTGATTATGGGCGGCGTTGCACTTAAACAAGGCGGAGCCGATATTCCATCCATGATGGCGGCGCTATTCGGTACATTAATGGTCGCTGCGCTAACCGAAGTTATCCTGTCTCGCTTCTTACATTTAGCTCGTCGAGTTATCACGCCGCTGGTTTCTGGTGTCGTGGTCATGATCATTGGTTTATCACTGATTCAAGTCGGTTTAACCTCAATCGGTGGGGGTTACAGTGCGCTTGCCGATAACACATTTGGTTCCCCTGATAACCTCATTCTTGCAGGCATTGTGTTAGCCGTCATTATCCTGTTAACGCGCCAGAAGAACCCGTACTTACGCGTTGCATCATTAGTGATTGCGATGGCAGTAGGCTACCTTGCTGCTTGGTGGATGAATATGCTGCCAACTGCTCAAACCAGTGATGCCAATCAACCTCTGATTACAATTCCTGAACCTTTTTATTATGGTCTCTCTTTTGATTGGAATTTACTCATTCCACTAATTCTGATTTTTATGGTGACCTCGTTAGAGACCATTGGTGACATCACTGCAACGTCGGATGTCTCTGAGCAGCCAGTGCGTGGCCCTCTGTATATGAAACGCATCAAAGGTGGCGTATTAGCAAATGGCTTAAACTCTATGGTTTCTGCGGTATTTAATACTTTCCCTAACTCCTGTTTTGGTCAGAACAATGGCGTCATTCAATTAACAGGTGTTGCTAGCCGCTACGTGGGTTACTTAGTGGCGTTGATGTTAGTGCTACTGGGTCTGTTCCCTGCGGTAGCGGGTTTTGTGCAACAAATTCCTGAACCTGTTCTGGGTGGTGCAACCATTGTGATGTTCGGCACAATTGCGGCATCAGGTGTGCGCATCGTTTCTCGTGAACCACTCAACCGCCGTGCAATTATGATCATTGCATTGTCTCTAGCTGTAGGAATGGGGGTTTCTCAACAACCACTGATCCTGCAATTTGCGCCTGACTGGCTGAAAACCCTATTTTCATCCGGTATTGCGGCAGGTGGTTTAACGGCAATCGTGCTGAACCTGATTTTCCCTCACGAAAAATAGTTCCCTTCACCGCCGCAAGAGTTGAACACGCCGGCGGTTCTTCTGTATGCTATCCTTGAGTTGCCGATATATTAAACATGTCGGCAATTTCTATTTTTATCTGATTGATAAGGGAGCAGACAAACGTGAAAGGGTTAATGAGGTTTTTCGGCTATATTTTTCTGCTTCTTTTGATTGTCTTTCTTGCTGGTTATATTGCCTTACAAACCCGATGGGGAGCAGGTTACGCCAGCCAACTTCTGAGTAAATTTACGCCTTACGATATTAACGTCGGCATTATGGGACATCAGTTCTCAGAGCCAGGTAAGTTTATTTTCCAAGACATTAAGATTGAATCAAACAACAAGCAGCTAGAATTAGATGCTCGGCAAATTGTGGTGGATATCAATTGGCGACATATTTTCAGTGGTGAAGCTATTCAACGCTTAACCATCACTCAAGGCGATTTATCTGCAAATTTTACCGATAACGCATCGCCGCTACCGCTTTCTGCGAAAGTCCTGCAATTTGAAAATAGCCAGATTCAATTAACTCAAGACAAAAACACCGTTCAAGTTGCAGGGTTTACTGGAGGTATAACCCCATGGAAACCGACAACTGAAAATCCATTTGGTTATGGTGATTTTCGCTTTACCACCAGCCAGTTAACCTTGAATTCCCTCCCTTTTAGAAATGTTGCGATCACGGGAAAATTACAAGAAAAAGTGACGGACTTTAGCCAAATCAGCGGCTACCTGAATAATGGGGCGATCACGGGTAAAGGAAAATGGTTTGCTGATGGTTCTATCACCATTGATAACCTGTCGATGAATAAAGTGGGCTGGCAGAATGACTTAACCTTTGATGCGCTGTTTGATGCAATAAACAGTGACCGAACTTTGCAAATCAACCAATTACAGCTGACCAATGTAGATATTCAAGGACGTGATTGGGCGCTGTCCGGCTTGAGCTGCGAAGTTGATCAAATTGCTTTGGTGAGAGGGAGTTGGAGCAGCCCCAAAAGCCATATTAATTTCAATGTCGATCAATTAGTTATCCAAGACCAACAAGTGGATACGCTCATCGGTGAGTTGAACATTGACGGTGATAACCTCAATGTTGATAAGCTCTCCGGCTACTACAATAAAGGGATTTTTAACCTGAGTGCGATTTGGCAACGTAATGATAAATCACTGACTATCACTGAAGGGACCCTCGCTGGGGTTCTGTATACCTTGCCAGATAATTGGCTGTCGTTCTTTGCTCAACCCGCACCTGCGTGGTTATCCACATTTGTTATTGATAATTTCACCGTCACGCAATCTTTGCTGATGAATATTCAACCTGAGTTTCCTTTCGAATTTACCGCGTTAAGCGGCAACATTCGCTATGTTGACCTGATCAAGCAGAAACAGTGGGGAATTTGGAAGGGACAAGCTACCTTCAATGCTGATGCAGGTACCATCAATCAAGTGATGATCCGCCGTCCTCTTTTAGAAATAGCAGGAAGTAATGGGCGTACCGCCGCAAGTCTCAGTGGCAGCGTTGACCGTGGTATCGCAAAAATCGGTTTACTAACGCAGCAAGAGCCGAATAAAGTACCTTTTGAATTACGTGCATCAGGCACCAACATTGATTTAGGTAATTTAAACCAGTGGGGCTGGTCAGGCTTTTCACCGCAGATGTGGGGGGATTTTGAGGCATCATTACAAGGGGATTTACTCGCATCACCTCTGGCATCAAGCCTCAACGGGAAGTTAACCGCTAAGCCACTTCAAGGAAGCGTTCAACTGCGTACTGTAGTTGATGGTCATGTGGCGTCTGGCATTGCTGCCGTAGAGCCATCAGCAAAGCCCCAAACCGAACCAGAATCACACACTGCACCAGCAGAGAATACCTACCCTGTTGATAGGCATGTTCCTGATATGGTTACTCAATAAGGCAGTGAATCAATAAGCAATAAAAAGCAGGCTCATCCCTTCGGATTGCCTGCTTTTTCGATGAATAACCTAAAAACAGTCAGTCACCTAAAGACATTATTCGCTTTTCTCTTTCTTCGTTTCTGGCAGCACCATATATACACCGCTAAATACCGCACCCACTTGGTTTTCTGCATTACTCACATGCACTTCCAGTTTTACCCGCGCTTTACTTCCTCGGGCGAGGCGGTCTAAATCCCCACTAAGATGTGAGAGATCCGCCACGGCGGTTGGACGTCCACTGACGGGTTTTGCGTAGCGAATATTGGCATCTACCAGCACAATTTCTCCGCCTAATTGATGCTCTTGCAGCAGCAACCAAATCATTCCCCAGCCAGTTAAGGTGGCGAGGGAAAATTGGCTTCCAGCAAAAATCGTATTATGGGGGTTTTGGTTCCCTGCTTCTGGCATAGTCGTCACAAAGCGTTTTCCTGTGTACTGTTCAATACGTACACCCATTTTTTCACTCAATGGGATATGCTTGTGCCAAGCTTGCTGAAGCTCACCGCACCAATCAGGGCGATGAAGAATTTGGTCAAGGGTTTCAATCGGTTTGATCATCAAATAGTGCCGAACAGGCGTTTTCAGCTCCCCAGTGACTTCACCACGACGTTCAAAGCCCATTTTGGCGAAGAAAGGTACGGCTTCTTCTCGTACACTGGAAACGATGCGTTTAACACCTTCGCGCCTTGCAATGGTTTCAAGCGCCATAATAATCAGTTTGCCTAAGCCCTTGCCTTGCATGACTGGGTTAACGGCGAGAAAGCGAATAGCGCCTTCGTTATCGGCATTAATATATAGGCGCCCAATGGCCAAAATACGATTTTTTTCATCAACCACCATTTGGTGGTGAGCAGTTAAATCATAACCGTCTTTTTCAGAGCCAAGGGGTTGTTTGAACGGTTCTCGCAGCATTGACCAGCGAAATTGGTAGTATGCGGCGAATTCAAGCTCATCTTTTGGTGTCCGTAGATGGTACATCTCCCCCCTCCTTTAAACGATTTTCTACACTTGCAGCCAAAAAGTGACGGGCCCATCATTGGTCAGGCTAACCTGCATGTCCGCCGCAAATTCACCCGTTTCTGTCACGATGCCTTGTGCACGGCTTTGCTCAACAAAATATTGATACAGCTGATCCGCTTTCGTCGGCTCCGCCCCGCCAGAGAAACTTGGGCGCATCCCTTTCTTGGTATCTGCGGCTAACGTAAACTGCGAAACCACTAATAAGCTTCCGCCTGCTTGTTGTACGTTAAGGTTCATTTTGCCTTGTTCGTCGCTAAAAATACGATAGCCAAGGACTTTCTCACATAGGCGTTTTGCTTTCTGCTCATCATCGTCTTTTTCAACACCGAGCAGAACTAAAAGACCAGGGCCAATTTGCCCTACTGTTTTTTCATCAACAACCACACTCGCGTGAGTGACTCTTTGGATTAATGCAATCATGGGTACTCGATAAAAAAGGAGTAACGTCGCCGTTACTCCTTATTAAGAACTGGATTATTCGACTTCGGCGCTAAAATCGTAAGTGCGAAAATATTCAGGAACGGTGTCTTTATTCAGGACATGAACACCTTTGATACCAAGTGCTTCAGCTGCTTTTACGTTTTCTTCTACATCATCAAAGAACACCGCATCAGCTGCTTCAAATTCTTCAGATTCCAGAACATATTTGAAAATTTCTGGGTCTGGTTTACGCATTCCTAAATCTTGGGATAGATACAGGAAGTCAGAGGACGCTGCAATTTCAGGGTAGTGTTCTGGCCAATAATCAAGATGCAGGCGGTTAGTGTTAGATAACACGACAACGCGATGACCTTGCTCACGCAGACGTTCCATAATATCAATGACTTCTGGTCTTAGTGAGATGAAAATTGAGTGCCAGCCTTCCGCAAAATCTTCAAAGCTTAGGGTAATACCTAATTCTTCACAAAGCAGTTCAGCAAATTCGATATCTGAAATTTTGCCACACTCATGGAGTTGGAAGATATTGCCAAAAGTGAATCGCTTTTTGATTTCTGAACTTGGGGTACCACTCAGTTCAGACCACTTATCAAACACACGATTGAAGTCGATATCAATAATCACATTACCCATATCGAAGATATACAGCATAAATTGTCCTCTTAGTTATTCATTAAATTTACTTTAATCATTATTGAGGCAACTGAACAGTCCTAATTGAGGATTATTAAGGTTATTTTTTCAATTTATCGATTAAGCAAATTGGCTAGAGGAACTGTGTTTGTGTCTGGATAAACAAATTTTATCCGCTGATATAACTAAATTTGTCTATCGTTCGATTTTTGCGCATAAAAAAAGGTGCCATATTTGGCACCTTCTATTTTAATTCAAAAACTAACGATTAGTCTTCTTTAGAACGGCTCGCACGACGGCGGTCATTCTCTGTCAAGTGGCGCTTACGCAGACGAATTGACAGTGGAGTAACTTCAACTAATTCATCATCATCGATAAACTCAAGAGCTTGTTCCAGAGTCATTTTGATAGGTGGTGACAGAGTTGTCGCTTCATCAGTACCTGACGCACGCATGTTAGTCAGTTTTTTACCGGTTAAGCAGTTAACAGTCAGGTCGTTAGAACGTGAGTGAATACCGATGATTTGGCCTTCATACACTTCAGCACCGTGACCTAAGAATAACTTACCGCGGTCTTGCAGGCTGTACAGTGCATATGCAACTGCTTTACCTTGACCGTTAGAGATCAGAACACCGTTTTGACGGCCGCCGATTTCGCCTGGGCGAACATCGTCGTAATGGCTGAATGTAGAGTACAGTAAGCCAGTACCTGAAGTCATAGTCATGAACTCAGTACGGAAGCCAATCAGACCACGGCTAGGAATGATGTAGTCTAAACGTACACGACCTTTACCGTCTGGCATCATGTCACGCAGGTCACCTTTACGCTCACCTAACGCTTTCATCACGTCGCCTTGGTTTTGTTCTTCAACATCCAAAGTTACTTGTTCGAATGGCTCTTGTTTACGACCATCGATTTCACGAATGATAACTTTTGGACGAGAAACCGCTAATTCGAAGCCTTCACGACGCATGTTTTCGATCAGAACAGATAAGTGCAGCTCACCACGACCAGAAACGCGGAATGCATCTGGATCTTGCGTTTCTTCAACACGCAGTGCAACGTTGTGAACCAGTTCTTTATTCAGACGGTCAAGGATTTGACGTGAAGTAACGAACTTACCTTCTTTACCACAGAATGGCGAGGTGTTAACACAGTAGAACATGCTAACTGTAGGCTCATCAACCGCCAGTGCAGGCAGTGCTTCAACGTTACCCACTTGGCAGATAGTGTCAGAAATATTCAGTTCACCTAAACCAGTCAGTGCAACAATGTCGCCAGCTTCAGCTTGTTGTGAATCGATACGCTCTAAACCTAAGTGAGTCAGAACTTTACCGATTTTACCGTTGCGAGTTTTACCTTCGCTATCGATAACAGTCACTTGTTGGTTAGGTTTAACAGTACCACGCTTGATGCGACCGATACCGATAACACCTAAGTAGCTGTTGTAATCTAACTGAGAAACTTGCATCTGGAATGGACCTTCCAGATCAACTTTTGGTGGCTCAACGTGTTCCACGATAGCTTCGTACAGTGGAGTCATGTCTTCAGCCATATCAGTATGGTCAAGACCTGCGATACCGTTTAATGCAGATGCATAAACGATAGGGAAATCTAATTGCTCATCCGTAGCACCTAAGTTCACGAATAAGTCGAATACTTGGTCAACAACCCAATCAGGACGCGCGCCTGGGCGGTCAACTTTGTTGATAACAACAATTGGACGTAAACCGTGGTCGAACGCTTTTTGCGTTACGAAGCGAGTTTGTGGCATTGGGCCGTCCATCGCATCAACAACCAGCAGAACGCAGTCAACCATGGACATAACACGTTCAACTTCACCACCGAAGTCGGCGTGACCCGGGGTGTCTACGATATTGATGTGATAACCATTCCATTGGATAGCGGTGTTTTTAGCAAGGATTGTAATACCACGCTCTTTCTCCAAGTCATTGGAGTCCATAACACGCTCATCAACAGTTTCACGTTCACCGAAAGTGCCGGACTGTTGCAGTAATTTACCAACCAGTGTTGTCTTGCCATGGTCAACGTGAGCGATGATGGCGATGTTTCTTAAGTTTTGAATTGACAAGGATTTTTACCGTTTAATTGACAGGAAAGGAATATGCTTTATGAGTTGTTGTAATGCCCAAAGCATACTTTCTACGTTAATTTGCTGTTATTTTACACGTTTTTCCACACAAGTGGAATAAATGTGAAAGCCATCACTATTAAAAAAGTTTTTAGCTAAAAAACATTCAGTTGCGTCGTCGTGCAAAGATGCTCAAAAAAATAGCAATTATCAGCACTAGGAAATCACAAAGTGGCAGGATAATACGCTAAAAAGGAAATATTAGCAGCCGAAAAAAAGAATAAAAAATAAACTTTCTTCGCCTATCACTCGTTTAAATGTATTTTTTAATATTTAGATATATCTAATTTGACGGTTTAGATATATCGGAATAAAGTGAACCTATCAAAGCAATTTAGATATATCGAAATAATAACAGAGGTTCCTATGAGAATACATCAATGCCGTCATGTTTATTCCTCACATCATGACGAACACCAACGAGGACACGGTGGCTGCTGCCACAATGGCGAGCACCAAGAACATCGCCATGGTCATGATCACAATGAATGCTGTCACGGCGAAGGGCGTCGTGGTCGTGGACACGGTGAAGATTGCCACGGCGAGGGTCGTCATGGTCGTGGACACGGTGAAGGCTGTCACGGCGAAGGGCGTCGCGGGCGTGGCAAAGGCTTACGTCGCCTATTTGACCATGGAGATTTGCACATTATGGTGCTCTCTTTAGTGGCAAAAAAACCGAGCTATGGCTATGAAATCATCAAAGACATCCAAGAAGCATCCAATGGCTTATATGTACCAAGCCCAGGGGTCATCTACCCAACCTTAACCCTATTGGAAGAACAAGGCTTTTTGGAATCCCAAATTGTCGAGCGTAACCGCAAAAGTTTCTCTATTACGCCTGAAGGAGCTGAACACCTCGCGCAGAATAAAGAAACTGAAGCCGTTATCAGCCGTAAATTAGCCAAAGCCCGTGAGCTACAGCAAGGCAGCAATTTATCGGAAGATATCGAGATGGCGGTGAGCCGTTTTAAAGCCCTGCTCCGCCATAAAATGGTGCTCAAGCAATTAAATGAAGAACAAACTCATCAAATTGCGGCGATCATCAATGATGCTGTCAAACAAATTGAAGAAGTGAATACGTTATTAACTGACAGTAATGACGAATAAACCTTTTTATATCTCTAAAAATACCAACGGTGTGGTGCAGATCAATGGCACTGCGCCGTTTTTGTTTCCTTTCTTTATTAATTGCACCATATTGGTGCGATAAATCTTTTCCTTGCACCAATACAGCGCAGTGATAGACTGTTTTTTAGCCTAACCATTGCCATCTTCTTGTCATCATCCCCATTTACGATGATTTTAAAAGTTGGCACGCTTTTCGCTTATATAACCCTAGAGAGCTTGCAATGTTGTTAATGAAATAATCATTAATCTTGTGAAGCCAGATAAACCAACTTATGCACACCTTAATTGCTGCGTAAGTTGATTAGACCCGACCAGGAGAGCCGAGAATGTCCGCTAAACATGTTTTATCGTTAATCGAAGAGCACAATGTAAGATTTATTGATCTGCGTTTTACTGATACCAAAGGTAAAGAGCAACACATCACTATCCCTGCTCATCAAGTTGACGAGGACTTCTTTGAAGAAGGCCAAATGTTTGATGGCTCATCCATCGGTGGCTGGAAAGGCATCAACGAGTCTGACATGGTATTAATGCCTGACGCATCTACCGCAATGTTAGACCCATTCTACGCCGATAATACCTTAATCATCCGTTGCGATATTTTAGAGCCAGGCACTATGCAAGGCTACGATCGCGACCCTCGCTCTATCTCTAAACGCGCTGAAGATTTCCTGCGCTCTAGCGGCATTGCGGATATGGTGTTATTTGGACCTGAACCAGAATTTTTCGTGTTCGATGACATCCGCTTCGGCAACAGCATGCACAGCAGCTACTATCACATTGATGATATCGAAGCCGCATGGAACACTGGCACTAAATACGAAGGCGGTAACAAAGGTCACCGTCCAGCGGTGAAAGGCGGTTACTTCCCAGTACCACCAGTAGACTCATCACAAGATTTACGTTCAGCTATGTGTACCACAATGGAAGAGATGGGCTTAGTAGTTGAAGCTCACCACCATGAAGTGGCAACTGCAGGTCAAAACGAAATCGCAACTCGCTTTAATACCATGACCAAAAAAGCGGATGAGACTCAAATTTACAAATACGTTGTCCATAACGTTGCACACGCATACGGCAAGACTGCGACCTTTATGCCAAAACCATTAGTGGGTGATAACGGTTCCGGTATGCACTGCCACATGTCGTTATCTAAAGGTGGCGTGAACCTGTTTGCAGGTGACAAATATGGCGGATTATCTGAGATGGCGCTGTACTACATCGGCGGTATCATCAAACACGCTCGCGCACTGAACGCATTCACTAACCCAACGACTAACTCCTACAAGCGTTTAGTCCCAGGTTTTGAAGCACCAGTCATGCTGGCTTACTCTGCACGTAACCGCTCTGCTTCTATCCGTATCCCAGTGGTCGCAAGCACGAAAGCACGTCGTATCGAAGTTCGCTTCCCAGACCCAGCAGCTAACCCATACTTAGCGTTTGCTGCTCAGTTAATGGCGGGTCTTGATGGCATCATCAACAAGATCCACCCGGGCGATGCAATGGACAAAAACCTGTACGACTTACCGCCAGAAGAAGCCAAAGAGATCCCAACTGTTGCGAACTCTTTAGAAGAAGCACTGGCTGAACTGGATAAAAACCGTGAGTTCTTAACTCGTGGTGGTGTATTTACTGACGACGCTATCGACGCTTACATCGAATTACTACGTGCCGATATCCAACGCGTTCGTATGACGCCACACCCACTCGAATTTGAAATGTACTACAGTGCGTAACACGCCGTTCCACTGATAGTCTTTGTTGCCGTGAAGCACTTGCCCCATCTTTGGATGGGGCCTTTTCTCTGCACCGAGTGATA
The DNA here is from genome assembly GCF_009706275.1 of Providencia sp. wls1943. Taxonomy (NCBI): domain Bacteria; kingdom Pseudomonadati; phylum Pseudomonadota; class Gammaproteobacteria; order Enterobacterales; family Morganellaceae; genus Providencia; species Providencia sp. wls1943. Next base: position 152,633 of record NZ_WLTU01000004.1, on the reverse strand, counting down.
AACAGCAAATATTGGCTTCGACGTATCGGTTAATCAGTAAATAACGTATAATGCACCAAAATAGTGCAGGAGCAATATTACATGAAAGCCGAGCATTTACCTGTCCCCGAACATCTCCTCGATTCCTTAATTAACAGCGTATTAGTGCTGGATTACGATTTAATCATCCATTATGCCAATCATGCGGCCTTACAAATTTTGGCACAAAGCCCCCGTAAGCTCTATGGCACGCCGCTCCCGTTACTATTCAATTATTGTTCATTAAATGATGAGCAGATGCTCAATAGCCTCAAAACAGGCCATAGTTTTACCGAAAACGAAGTGACTCTGGTGCTCAATAACCACTCTCACATGATGTCTTTGAGTGCTCAGCCCTTATCCGACCAATTTATTCTTGTCGAACTGTCCCAATTAGATAGCCAGCGACGCCTTAGCCAAGAGTTAGCGCAAAATGCCCAGCAGCTTGCTGCCCGTGAATTGATCCGTGGGCTTGCCCATGAAATCAAAAATCCATTAGGGGGATTACGTGGTGCGGCGCAATTATTGTCTAAGGCGCTGCCCGACCCGCAGCTAAACGAATATACCCAAGTGATTATTGAGCAAGCCGACCGCTTACGCGCGTTGGTTGATAGGCTACTAGGCCCTCAATATCCGGGACCAAAAACCGAGCAAAGTATCCATCATAGTGTGGAAAATGTGATGCGTTTAGTTGGATTAGAAAAACCGGACAATATCACGCTGGTTCGCGATTACGATCCAAGCCTCCCCGACCTTGAATATTATCCAGACCAAGTGGAGCAAGTGCTACTCAACATCACGCGTAATGCCTTGCAAGCGCTTGGCGATACGGGTGGCACCATCACTTTACGCACTCGCACTGCATTCCAAGTGATGCTGCAAGGAGAGCGCTATAGGCTGGCTGCACGGATTGATATTGAAGATAACGGGCCCGGTATTCCACTTACTATCCAAGATACGCTATTTTACCCGATGGTTAGTGGTCGCCCTGATGGCACCGGCTTAGGCTTATCTATTGCACGCAGCTTAGTGGATCAACATGCGGGGAAAATTGAGTTTACCAGTTGGCCGGGTCACACCGCGTTTTCTATTTATCTACCCATCAAAAAATAGGAGATAGCCATGCAAAAGGGAAAAATCTGGGTTGTTGACGATGACAGTTCAATCCGCTGGGTACTGGAACGCGCACTCAACAGTGCCGAACTTAATTGCACCTGTTTTGATAGCGCCGATGCGGTGCTTGCTGCCCTCAACAATGACGTCCCTGACGTATTGCTCTCCGATATTCGTATGCCAGGTATGGACGGGCTTGCTTTACTCTCCCAGATAAAACAGTCCCATCCATTACTGCCGATTATTATCATGACCGCGCACTCGGATTTAGATGCCGCTGTTAATGCCTATCAATCAGGTGCCTTTGACTATCTCCCTAAACCTTTTGATATCGATGAAACCGTCGCCTTAGTGGAGCGGGCGCTAAGCCATAGCCGTGAGCAAAACAGTACTGCTAGCGATAAACCGCAAACCACCGTGATTTCGTCAACGATGATCGGTGAAGCCCCTGCCATGCAGGAGGTATATCGAATTATTGGGCGTCTTTCCCGCTCCTCGATCAGTGTGCTTATCAACGGGGAATCCGGTACAGGTAAAGAGCTCGTTGCCCACGCGTTGCATCAACACAGCCCACGCGCCAACGAACCTTTTATCGCCTTAAATATGGCGGCAATCCCAAAAGATTTAATTGAATCCGAGCTATTTGGTCATGAAAAAGGAGCTTTCACAGGCGCATCCCAAGTTCGCCAAGGACGTTTTGAGCAAGCCAATCGAGGTTCACTATTCCTCGATGAAATCGGTGATATGCCGCTGGATGTGCAAACGCGTTTATTGCGAGTACTGGCTGAAGGACAATTTTACCGAATTGGTGGCTATACCCCTGTTAAAGTCGATGTCCGTATTATCGCAGCTACCCACCAAAATTTGGAAAAACGCGTAGAGGAAGGGCTATTTCGTGAAGACTTATTCCATCGATTGAATGTCATCCGAGTGCAATTACCGCCATTGCGCGAACGCGTTGAAGATATTCCTCGTCTCGCCCATTACTTTTTGCAAAATACCGCCAAAGAATTGGGCGTTGAAAGCAAAGTTCTCCACCCTGATAGCATTAAACTTTTACAGCACTACCCTTGGTCAGGTAACGTACGTCAATTAGAGAATGTCTGTCGGTGGTTAACCGTCATGGCTGCCAGCCAAGAAGTGCTGCCACAAGATTTACCGAGCGATCTGTTTGGTAAACAAGAATCCACCAAAGTGACTAAAGATCCGCGTTCACCATCCACTAACGCAGTCGATCCTAATACCACATGGTGTGATCTCTTAGAGAAATGGACCGATCTCGCGTTACACGCTGGTAAACAAGATCTGTTTAATGATGCCATGCCATTACTTGAAAAAACCATGCTCAATTGCGCACTTAAATATACCCACGGACATAAACAAGAAGCAGCGCGTTTATTAGGCTGGGGAAGAAATACCTTAACGAGAAAATTAAAAGAATTAGGCATAGAGAAATAACGTTACTGAATTTTAAAATAGCAGCGTTCTAATAATGAACATCGGGTAATAAATAAATTACCCGATATAATAAATAAACATCATCATTAGAATATCAAACTGTAATTATCAATAAACCTAAAAAAAAAGAAAACCTAAAAAAACAGAGGATAATAAAACAAAAAGACATCATATAAAGAAAAGGAAATAGATAAATACACATTTTTCTTTAAAAAAGAGAAAAGTCATAACGTAAATATCCAAATAATAATCTAAAATTAAAATAGAGCATGATAAGCTCATCGATTATTTTGGAGGTCTCCTTATGAAGAAAAATACATTTAAATTATTATTTCCGGTAATTTTATTGTTTTCAAGCCAACCTGCTATCTCTGTAGATGGTAATATTGAATTTATTGGTGAAATTATAGATCAAGCCTGTGAAGTAAAAACAGAATCAAAAAATATCCAAGTCAATCTAGGTCGAATTCCAAAAGCTAATCTGCCTAGTGTGGGAAGTAAATCAACATCGGTTCCGTTCACAATAAAATTAATTAATTGCCCTACCGCTATCACAAGCGCTAAAGTCTCATTTGATGCGATACCTTATACAAATGACAATACCGTTATAGCATTAAAGTCTACGTCTAATGCAACAGGCGTAGGTGTTCAGCTTACCGATTATAGAAATGCAATCATTACCTTGTTGTCACCATCCAGTGAATACCCTTTATCATCGAATGTTGAAAATGACCTTAATTTTACTGCCAATTATATCACCAAAGCGCTCCCTATTACTCCAGGTACAGCCAATGCCTCTGCAACTTTTTTGATTATTTATAACTAAGCTAATTTCAATAACTAATATCAATAGCTTTATCCAATATTGATGGTGAAAATATGAAGAACTACTTTTCTTTTTTTATATTGTTTTTTACTCTGATAACAACTGCATATGGTGGTGTTATTATTGGAGGGACCCGTGTTATTTATAACGAAGGTGCCAAAGATGCTAGTATAATCATTGAAAACCCTGATGAAATTGCTTATTTAATTCAATCATGGATTGATGATACTGAAAATAATCCTCAGTCAATCTTTTCTATTACGCCTCCGTTATTTAAACTCCCATCAGAAAGTACAAACACACTACGTATTTTTCTAACAGAGAACACATTACCAGATAATCGAGAATCGCTATTCTGGCTAAATATTAAGAACATTCCCTCGGTGAAATTTAAAGAAAACTCACTACAGATTGCCTTTAGATCTCAAATGAAATTAATCTATCGACCGTCATTATTAAAAGATGTCAATTTTAACAATGAGCAGAAAAAGATGATTTGGTCTAAAACAAAAAATACATTAACAGTAAAAAACCCAACTCCTTATTATATCAATTTTCAACGAATTTCCTTTAATGGAACAAACTTGAAAAATGTGACTTATGTAGCCCCTTTTTCTTCATCCTCTTTCAACATCAACGATCCCAGCCTTCATGGAACGGTTACATGGGAATTGATTAATGATTATGGTGCTTCAACCCAAGTTACAGAAAAGAGCATCTAAGTTTTCGTACTGGGAGGTGGAAATGAAAACATATATTTCTATTTTTTTGTGTTTTTTAAATATAGCATCTTCTCATGCCACCACTAAAATACAGAAAGATGATAGAGATATATCTGATAATGATATCGACTATTTTGAGTCAGATTTTCTAGAAGGTCGAAATAAAGAGAACATCGACTTATCTTTATTCGAGAGTCAAAAACAGTTAGCTGGTAGCTATTTTGTCTACATCTACGTGAATAAAAATTATATTGATGCTCAAAAAATATTATTCAATCAAGGTGACCAGAATAAATTAATACCATGCTTATCTTTGACTGATTTAAAGCAATTTGGTATCAAAACTGAGCTGTTTCCCGCCCTACAAAAAGACCAATCCGCTTGTACAAACTTATCCGCGATCCCAGATGCGAAAAGTGAGTTTGATTTTAACACTCAACGCTTATATCTCAGCATGCCGCAAATCGCCTTGAACAATACTCCTAGAGGCTACATCGATTTATCTCAAGTGGATAATGGCATCAATGCTGCAATGCTAAACTACAGCTACAATGGCTCAAAAGATCACAGTCGAACGCATAACGGTACCACAACAACGAACTATATTAACTTACGCCCGAGCCTTAATTGGGGCTCATGGCGTTTTCGTAACTACTCCACATGGTCGAACAATGGCTACCAACCCAGCCAATGGAATAACGTTTACACTTATGGTACACGCAATATTAATCAGATCAAAAGCCAGCTAACTGTAGGTGATGGAGTCACACCTTCAATGGTTTTTGACAGTGTTTCCTTTAGAGGAATTCAATTAGCAACTGACAATGAAATGTATCCAGAAAGTTTACGTGGGTATGCCCCAACAGTAAGAGGCATTGCACGTAGTAACGCACAAATTACTATTCGACAAAACAGCTATATTATTTATCAGACCAACGTTGCAGCGGGTCCTTTCGAAATCAATGATCTCTATCCTACTGGTAGCAGCGGTGACTTACAGGTGACGATTAAGGAATCGAATGGCTCTGAACAACATCAAATTGTCCCCTTCGCATCTTTACCGATCTTACAGCGAGAAGGCTATCTATTTTACAGTATGACGGGGGGGCAATATCGCTCTTATAACAATCATGTAGATCAACAAGATTTTACACAATTGTCTCTCGTCTATGGATTACCGAATAGTATGACTGCATATGGAGGCATTCAATATAGTGATAATTATCAAGCTCAATCACTAGGTCTTGGTAAAAACTTAGGGGATTTCGGCGCACTTTCTGTTGATATCACATATGCCCATTCCACTCCCAATAATAGCGCCTCAACCCAAGGGCAATCCTATCGATTTCGCTACAATAAAAACCTCAACCAAATGGGCACAAATATCACCTTAGCAGGCTATCGCTACTCAACTAGTGGCTACTACAGCTTATCTGAAGTTTTTGACGGATACCAAAACACTGACTCAACCCAACAAATTGAACGACGCCGTAATCGAATAGAAACATCCATTAGCCAAAGTTTATCGGAGAATTATGGTTCAGTTTCTGTTAGCTATGTTAATGAAGATTATTGGAACAGCCATCGCAAAACAGAGTCATCCAATATCAGTTATAGCAATACTTGGGAATCAATTAGCTATAGTTTAAACTATACTTATGATAAAAATACCTATTCTTATCAAGGCATTGCAAACCCAGCTTTCAATCATAATGCGAATCATTTATTCGCCTTTTCAATCAGCGTTCCTTTTGATTTTTTTGATGATACTGCCTACCTCAATTTCAACACAAATTTTAGCAATAAAAATAGCAATTCAAGCACCGTGGGCATTTCCGCCTCTCAGCTAAATAACCGTTTCAATTGGAGCATGCAACAAGGCTATACCAATGATAACCGGCAAAATACTGGCAATTTCAACGCCAGTTATAAAGGGCAAATCGGCTCAATCAATGGAGGAAGCGGATATACTAGCGATAACTATAACCTCTACTATGGTGCAAATGGCAGCCTCCTCATTCATTCCGAGGGGATTGTTTTAGGTCAACAACTCGGGGAAACCGCAGCTTTAGTTGAAATTCCTCAAGCTCCCAATATCCCAATTACTAATAATGCGGGCGTGAGCACAAATGCTCAAGGTTATGCATTAGTGCCTAATATCAGCCCCTACCGTAAAAATATGATTGGGATTGACGTATCTGATATACCAGAAAATACCGAGATGGAAATAACAAGTCAGACCGTTGTGCCTAGCCGAGGCGCTATTGTCAAAACGCATTTCCAAGCAAACCTTGGCTATCGTGCATTTATTACATTGTCCATGAGTAATGGGCAACTCGTTCCATTTGGGGCGCAAGCGATATCCACAGATCACCATATCCCGCTAGGAATGGTCGATGCTCACGGTAAAATTTTCTTATCTGGATTAAATGAACAAGGTCGTTTTGATATCCAATTTAATAATCAACCACTTTGTCATGTGCAATACAGCTTAGTGAATCAACCCAACTACCTTGGTTTGTATAAAACAACCGCGATTTGCCATTAAAAGAGGCCTATATGAACCATTCATTTTCTCTAAAGCTGATATTTATGTTGATGAGTTTATTTCTGTATTCGCAATATACGACAGCTGCGTGCATCCAAAATCCGAGATTTATGAATTTACAGTTCTATGTACCAAACCGAACATTCAACATTATGTATGATGATATAACAACCAAAGACTTAGATACCATCGTAATACCTTATGGCACAGGTCCAATCAATACAAATAGCAGTAGCGGTAGTGATTGCGGTACCACTGACTTACATGGGAGGTTTATTAATGGTTGGATACCAGTCAACAATTTTGCCCCGACTAATATTCCCGGAATTAGTGTGGCAGTACAAACAGGAGCAAAGGCTTGGTTCAATTATTTAATCCCAGGTAAGCCTATTTCAAACTGGAATATTGTCGAAACTCAGTGGATCATCGTTTTCAGAAAAACAGGAAGAGTATCACAACCTGGTACGTTAACTTCTGGGCGAGTCGCTCAAATGTACCAAACAAATACCAGACCAACGAATTCAACGTGGTATTTAACTACCCTCAATATACCAGCAAATGCTATTCGTATTAACGTATTAAGTTGCTCAACAAAAAGTAAAACATACAACATTGATATGGGGGACTGGAATGAAAATCATTTTAAAAAAATCAACGACACAAGTACCCCCGTTGCAATTCCAATCGCACTGACTTGCATGGCTGGCACTAATATAAAAGCAACCATCACCAGTAATGCGGGATATGCCGATGCAACAACAGGAAAACTAAAATTATTCGGTAATAACTCAGCAACGGGTATTGCTATTCAACTGTTAGATAAAAATAGCAATCCCATTCGTTTAAATTACAAGAATAGCTTACAGGATAATGTTCCCAACGGTGATTACCTATTTAACTGGAAAGCACGTTACATACAGATAGCTCCGACGATTACGCCGGGAATGGCGAACTCAACCGCTGTTGTTAATATTCTCTATGAATAGGATAAACCATGAAAAGTAACTGGGTTTCCTTCATTTTGTTCGGGTCTTTATTATTGAGTTTCTACGGTATCGCAGGAGATAGCATCACCTTAAATTTTAACGGCAATATAAAAGCGGCGCCTTGCCAGATAGAACAAACTAATTATGTAATTGATTTAAAAGCAACTAATATTGTAAACCTTCGCAATGGTCAACAAGCTCCATGGGTAGGCTTTAGTATTAAATTAAAAGATTGCCCTACGAATACCCGTGAATCTATTGTGACATTAACAGGAACCGTTGAGCCCACTAATTCAGATTATTTTATCAACAGCGGCACAGCGAAAAATGTCGCTTTAGATTTAGTCACGGGAACCAGTTTAAGCCGCGTAAAAAACGGAACCCAAATTACAACGCCAATTAACGTACAAACTCGCCAAGCTGAAATTCCTTTTTCTGCGCGTGTCACTAGCTTGAATAATGCCATGGTTGCGGGCACCTTTCGCAGCCATGTCGAGTTTACTTTCACATATAATTAGTTCATTTTTTACACACAGTGTGCCCTATGAAAAACTATCACTGTTACTTATATAAATTGAGAGGTGCAAAATGCATGATATATACCCAATATCCGAAATCATTGGTCATAAAATAAAATTTCTTCGAGAGCGAAAAATATTGTCGTTGCAGGAAGTTGCGAATGCGATCGGTATTGATGAAATACAACAAGCTCGTTATGAAAAGGGACAATCTCGAATTCCGATTGATAAATTAAAGCAGTATGCCAACTACTTCGAGATTAACATGGTGACTTTTTTTATTTTTACTGAGAAAGAAAAGAAAACAATCAGAGCGTATGTACAAAAAAAAGCAGGTTCATAATCTGATTGTTTTTTTGAATATAAAAATAAAATTAGTCATTATTAATATAGCCTCTCATTCAGATTATTGAAATGAGATATAAAAACACATCAAAAATTCACTTAAATTATATCAAATAACAATTAAGTATAATTTAGATGATTATTTTACAACACTCCTAGTCACCATTAGAAAAACAAATGAAACATTAATTCACCCCTCCCACTCATACGGTGTATCTCCTTAACTAACCATTAGCAATATGTAAATAATGAAATTAAATATTTATTTTAAATACTCATTTTAAGTATCATTTAAAAACATCCACACTTATAAAAATAACCTATTAAAAAACCCAACTTCTACCGTGATTTAAAAAACAAAAACAGAACAAAGTAAACAATCAATTAAATCTAAAAAACCAAAAACTTGTTTAATGTTAAAATAAAATTCAAAATATCCGTCAATTGGGTAATTCATTATTTTAATGAACCTCAATTATTCAAATAAAATATCTCTCGGAGAAAATAAATGAAAAAGAATTTACTGGCATCGTTAATTGCTGCGTCTTCTATTTTTGCTGTAAATAGTGCATTAGCGGCAGATGGAACTATTGATTTCACGGGTGAAATCACTGACCAAGCGTGTGAATTAGCCGCTGGCTCTGACGCATTAAAAGTGAACTTAGGTAAAGTATCTAAGAAAGCATTACCAAGTGCAGGAAGTACTGCCGCTGCAACAAAATTTACTATTAAATTAATTAATTAATTGCCCAACAACTGTGACATCAGCATCCGTAAAATTTGATGCAACCTCTTACCCTGGAGATGACTCTGTTATTGAACTTAAAGATGCAGGTCAATCTGGTGTTGCTAAAGGTGTTGGTATCCAAATCACCGATGATGTAAATACCGTTATTCCTCTATTTACTGCATCTAAAGCTTATCCTTTGAAAGATGGTGTTGAAAATAACCTAGATTTTAGAGCTCGTTATATTGCTCAAACCGACAGCGTTGATGTGGGTTTAGCAAATGCAAATGCAACATTTACAATTAACTATAATTAATTAGTGATTAAGGTTTAAATAGAATTAAGCCTTAATATTCTATTCAATGGTGGTAATATGAAATTTATTGTTTACTCTCTTATCTCTTTATTCACGCTTATTAATACTGCTTATGCTGGTGTCATTATTGGTGGAACTCGTGTTATTTATTCTGAAGGAAATAAAGATGTGAGTATTTCTGTTGAAAATCCAGATAAAATCCCCTATTTAATACAATCTTGGATAGAAGGTATTGATGAAAAAAACAATCTGACTTCACTATCACACCACCATTATTTAGACTAAACCCTGAAAAAACTAATGCTTTGCGAATTTTTTTAACTGAAAACAAACTTCCTCAGGATAAAGAATCTTTATTCTGGCTAAATATAAAAACGATTCCAGCAACTGAGCGTACAGAAAACTCATTACAGATTGCATTTAAAACTCAGATGAAGCTAATTTATCGCCCTTCAATTATTAAAAATGTTAATTTTGAAGAAGAGCAAAAAAATTAACATGGTTGAAATCAGGAAAAACGCTTACTGTTAATAATCCAACGCCTTATTACATGAATTTCCAGAGCATTACGTTTAATGGAAAAAAAGTTAATGATGTTTCCTATGCAGCACCGCTGACAACCACAACGTTTGAAATTAATGATATGGCAACGAGTGGAACAATTAAATGGGAAGTTATTAATGACTATGGTGCTGCCGAAAAACCCGCCGAAATAAAAATATAGAAAATATAACAGTAGGTCACAACCCAATGAAAATAAATAAAATATGCTTTGGCCTATTTTTATATCTAGGCTATACGGTTTCACTGTATGCAGAAGATAATACAGATAATAACGTGTATTTCGACCCTGATTTTTTAGAACTACCGAATAAAGATGCCGTTGATTTAAGTCAGTTTGAAAATAATGAACAATTAGCTGGAAGTTACTATGTAGATATTTACGTTAACACTAACTTAATCGGTGCAAAAAACTTAATTTTGATAAGAACAGTGATAATCAATTAATACCCTGTTTATCTCTCGCTGATTTAACAGATTTCGGTGTAAAAACGGCTACATACCCTGAGTTACAAAGTACGGGCACTGACTGTGTGAATTTAGCCGCAATACCTGACGCTAAAAGTCACTTTGAGTTTGACTCACAACGGTTGTATTTGAGTATTCCGCAGATTGCCTTAGACAAAAACCCTCGCGGTTATGTGAATTTAGAGAATATTGATAATGGGATTAATGCCTTAATACTGAATTACAGCTATAGCGGCGCCAAAAATTATGACCGTAAAAAAGGGGGTTCTGATACGACTTCAAACTATGTGAATTTAAGACCTGGCTTAAATATTGGGGCTTGGCGCCTGCGCAACTATACCACTTGGTCGAGTCATGATGGTCAATCCAATAAATGGGATACGGTATACACCTACGCCTCTCGCGGTATTAATCGCATTAAAAGCCAGCTAACACTTGGAGATAGCGTATCACCATCAATGGTGTTTGATAGCGTGCCATTTCGAGGTGCTCAGTTAGCCACTGATGATGATATGTACCCTGAGAGTTTACGCGGCTATGCCCCCGTTGTTCGGGGAATCGCGCGTAGTAACGCACAAATTACTATCCGCCAGAATGGCTACACTATTTACCAAACCGAAGTGGCTGCTGGTCCTTTTGAAATCAATGATCTGTATCCTACTGGTGGCAGTGGCGACCTTCACGTCACTATCAAAGAATCAAATGGTAGCGAACAGTATCAAATTGTCCCATTTGCATCCTTACCTGTATTACAGCGTGAGGGCTATTTCTCTTATAGTGCAACTGGTGGACAATATCGCGCCTATGATAGCCAGTGGATAAAACACATTTTGGTCAATTTACTGCCATTTATGGTCTCCCTTATGGGATCACCGCCTATGGTGGGAGTCAATTCAGTGAAAAATATCAATCTTATTCCATTGGTGCGGGGCAAAACCTAGGGCAATTAGGTGCAGTGTCTATCGATGTCACCCATGCAAATGCCAAGTTTAGTGACGATAGCAAAGAACAAGGGCAATCTTACCGCTTCCGTTACAATAAAAATATCAATGATATAGGAACAAACATAGCCTTAGCAGGCTACCGATATTCCATAAAAGGTTACTATAGCTTATCGGAAGTATTTGATACTTTTAGAGACACTCACTATACGCCAGAAATTGAACGACGCCGTAACCGCGGCGAAATTACTCTCAGCCAAAACCTTGGGGAAAATTACGGATCATTATCGATTGGTTACGTAAATGAAGATTATTGGAATAGTGACAAAAAAACCCAGTCAGCCACACTAGGATACAGCAATAGCTGGCAAGGCATCAGTTACGGCATTAATTACACCTATAACCGGGATACCAGCACATATGCTTATCAAGGGAAGAGCCAAGGTCAAAGTGAAAACGATCACCAACTCGCCTTAAACGTCAGTATTCCCATTAATCTATTTGATAGTACTTTTTACTACAACCTCAATACAAACAGCAGTAGCGGCGGTCCAAACTCTGGAAATATGGGACTTTCGGCTAGCCAATTGGATAACCGCCTCAACTGGAGTATTCAACAAGGTTATACCTCCCAAGGGCAAGGCGCATCTGGGAAATTAGCCTTATCTGGTGCGGATAAAGCCACTGGAGTAGCGATTCAATTACTAGATAAAAATAGTGTCCCCATAAAACTCAATACTAAAAATAGTTTACAAAATAGCGTGCCTGCCGGTGATTATATGTTTAATTGGAAAGCTCGTTATATTAAAACAGCAGATAAAATAACACCCGGAAGTGCGAATTCAACAGCCACTGTTAATATCCGTTATGAATAGGAAAAAATAATGAAAAAGTTAATACTCCCTTTATTCTTAGCGAATAGCCTATTCATCAGCGTAGGTGCTTTTTCTGCAAGTACAGTGACGCTTAATTTTAAAGGCAATATTAAAGCGGCAACTTGCAATATTTCTGGTGGAAATAACATCGATATTGACTTGAAACGAATGCCCGTCGATTTATTTAATCAGCCACAAAGTGGGTCTGATTGGAAAATGTTTAACATCGATATGAATAACTGCTCTTCTTATGTGAATCAAATAGTCCTCACATTTAGTGGAACCGCAGATACAAATAATATCAATGACCTATATAAAAATACGGGTACAGCAAAAAATATTGCAGTACAACTTGAAAGTGGGGATGGCACAACCCCGCTAGGCAATCAAAAAGTGTTACGGGTTCCGCTAGGTGGAAAAAACAGCCTCAGCATTCCGTTAAGAACCCGCGCATTTAGTGCGCTTGGTAATGCGAGTGCAGGTTCTGTTTCTGCCAATATTACAGCCACTATCACTTATCTATGAGGAAGAGAACAATGAAAAAAATCATACTTTCATTATTACTCCTAACATCTCCCTTAACGGTCATGGCGCAGGCTGCCAATATTCATGTCCATGGCTATGTCACCGCATTGCCATGTGAGTTAGAAAAAGCTAACTATCTTATTGACCTAAAAAAGGTCAATGTTTGGAATATTCGTGATACTCAAACATCTCCTTGGGTAGATTTTACGATTAAATTAAAAAATTGCCCTGTAGATACCCAAGAAGCGATGATGGTAATTAACGGAACACCAGATAATGTCGTAACCAATTACTTTATTAATAGTGGCAGTGCCAAAAATGTCGCATTAAATTTAGCTTATGGCGAAAATAAAATAACGGTAAAAAATGGCGAAAAAATTACGGCACCAGTCAATACCCAAACTCGTACCGTTGAAATACCACTATCCGCAAGAATGGCAGGATATGGTACAGGAATGACGGGGGGCTCTTTTAAAAGTCATCTTGACTTCACGCTTATTTATCATTAGTAAATCTTTAAGCGATAATCTTATTTTAACAAGCCAATTAAGACATTAAGTATTCACTAGATAAAAACAATGTTCCCTAATTGAAATTCTAATTATGAATCTCCATATAAAATAAATAACTTTAATTGAGGTGATATAAGTCAAGATATCAATATAAATACCTGATAGATATATATTTAAGGTAATGGTATTCATTTGCCTTCTGTTAACTCATTTAACATATCGCAAATAATAAAAAGAGGTTAAATAATGAAAAATAGCTACCCGGTCTCTGCTGTTATTGGATATAAAATAAGAGAACTACGTAAGGAAAAAGGGTTATCCCTACTTGCTGTAGCTAAAACTATTGGAATTAGTGAGCAACAGCAATTACGTTATGAACGTGGACATAATCGGATATCGATAGATCGGCTCAAACAATATGCTATTTACTTTAATATTAATATTAATGACTTCTTTTTATTTAATGAGCACGAAAAGGAAAAAATAAAAAGGGAACTGAGAAGAAAGCTAGAAATACAGTAATTTTACTTAATCCTACTGGTCATTATGATGAAAAAAATACATCCAAAATTGTCGGTGTCCGAATTAGGACACTGAGGAAAGATCGCAATATGAGTATCCAGCAGCTTAGTTCGCTATTGGGAATCAGTCAGCAACATCAATCTCGCCATGAACTAGGCGAAATGAGAATTCATGTTGATACACTTTATGCTATTTCAGAAATACTGGAGCTGGATATCCAAGAGTTAATGAGTGATTTTATCGATTCATATAGCTGTACATACACCTCTGATAAAAAGGAAAAAGACAATTTATTAGTCGCCGAATTGCTCTTATCACCAGAACAAAATTTCTCCTTATATAAATAACCAAATCAATATTGGCAGGAAATGACCTGCCAATATCACTGTCTACATATACTATTTGCTGTATTTGATACTCTTAATCAGGAGCAAACATGCACTTTAATTTAAAAAAAATATCTTTTTCTTTTTGTCTCTTTGTCTATTCTGGGTTTTCCTTTGCTGCATGTATTCAAAATCCTAGATTAAATAACATTACTGTTAATGTCCCGACCAGGACATATACCATTCAATATGATGATGCTTCATCTAAAGAACTTGGTCGATTTATTGTCACGTTTGCCAATGGCGATATTAATACCTATTCAGGTAAAAATGGACAATGCGGACAAGCTCGGCTCTATGCCAGCTATGTTAATGGTTGGGTGCCTAACGCGAATAAGGTTGCGGCGACCAATGTTGCCGGTATTAGTGTCGAAATTGTAGCCACTGCAATAGGCAGCATTAATGTCTACAGTCGCTACCCTGTTCAAGGACGACTACCTTGGACCATTGTTGCACCTCAATGGACCATGATCATTCGTAAAACAGGCGCGGTACCTCAATCTGGTAGCTTAAAGGCGGGCAGTGTGGCTCGGTTAATCCAAGATAATCCTAATCACGTTAACTGGAATTTATCTACTCTCAATATTCCCGCCAATGCCATTAAAATTAATGTTGCTAAATGTTCTACGAAGTCGAGCAACTACACCATTAACCTTGGCGAACGATACGATACTCAATTTAAAAATATTGGGGATGTGAGCACAAACGTCAATATCCCTATCACCCTTAGCTGTGCGGCAGGCACGAATATTAAAACAACCGTCACGAGCAGCGCAGGCTACGTGGATGCGGCAACTGGAAAGATTAAACTCTCTGGAACAGGCTCTGCCACTGGCATTGGTATACAATTGCTTGATAGAAATAACTCACCGATACAGCTTAATACTAAAAATAGCTTACAAAATAATGTTGCTAACGGAGATTATATTTTCAACTGGAAAGCCCGCTATGTAAAAACAGCCGAAAAAGTGACACCCGGTACAGCAAACTCCACTGCCACCGTGAATATTCGCTATGAATAATCAAATTAATTCTATCTGCTATTAATTTTACTTTAACCGTAGATAGAATTAACACATCAATACGCGACCACTTATAAAAATATAAAAAACCTAATAAAAAACGTTCTCATACTTATTTAGACTATTCATTTAAGAGCATTAGACTCCCTTCATTCTTTTTTAGATAATACATATTTGTACATTAGAAAAATCAAACCATCCTCATCCAAACTTTAAATTTAAATAATCACTATATGAGAGATGCGTTATAGTTTAAAATTACAAAATAATTATTTTTAGTTTTATATCGTTATTTCACTTTATCCCCCAATCTGATAAACCAGTAAAAAACAATAATTAAAAACGTTTAATCTTAAAAATAACGCATGTTGAGTTTATTTATTTATTAATTACTTAATATTTATAAACTGATTATATTTACCTAAAAACCCACCATCTTGTTTATTTATAAAAATAGTCGCAAAATACTCGTGCTTTGTGTAAGCAAACAAATAAATATATTTCCTCAATAAGATTGAATATCGAATTAAGTTTCGGAGAGTTAAAATGAAAAAACACGTTATTGCATCTTTAATTGCAACGAGCACCTTATTAATTTCTGCCCATGGTTTTGCAAAAGATGGCGATATTAATTTCACTGGTGAAATTATCGATAATGCCTGCCAACTCGCAACAGGTTCTGATGCTATCCAAGTGAATTTAGGTAAAGTATCTAAAACAGCATTACCAAGCACAGGCAGTACAGCAGCTGCAACCAAATTTACTATCCAATTAGAAAACTGCCCTGCTGCAGTCACTAGCGCAACCGTAAAATTCGATGGTGTTGCTTATGACGGTAACAACAACGTTCTACAAGTCACCAATCCAAATACATCAGGCGTTGCAACGGGTGTTGGGATCCAAATTCAAGACGTAAAAGGCGTTACTGTTCCACTGTATAGCATTTCTAATCCATACACATTGCAAGAAACCGTTGTGAATAACTTAGATTTTACTGCGCGTTATATCGCGATGTCTGACACAGTCACTGCGGGTCAAGCGAACTCAACTGCAACCTTCACGATTAACTATAACTAATTATTAATTATTAATTAAGGTTTATACGGATATAAGCCTTAATTATTCTTACTCAGTGGTGGCAATATGAAAACAATAATTTCTGTCTGTATCATGCTAATTGCGCTCAGCCAGTCGGCCTATGCAGGTGTGATTATCGGGGGAACTCGCGTCATTTATCCAGAAGGAAATAAGGACGTCAGTATTAGCGTCGAAAATCCGGATAAAGTGCCTTATTTAATTCAATCATGGATTGAAAATGCCAATGAAGGCAAGCAAACGGATTTTACTATTACGCCGCCACTTTTTCGTTTAAACCAAGAAAAAACCAATGCCCTGCGCATATTTTTAACCCAAAACACCCTGCCTAATGATAGGGAATCTTTATTTTGGCTGAATATTAAAACTATTCCTGCGACTGAAAAGAAAACGGAAAATTCATTAAAAATTGCTTTTAAAACTCAAATGAAGCTCATTTATCGACCGAGTGCAATAAGCAACGTGGATTTTGCGGAAGAACAAAAAAAATTAACGTGGTCGAAAGTGGGTACATCCATCACCGTTAAAAATCCGACGCCTTATTACATGAATTTTCAAAGTATCAGCTTTAATGGCAAAAAAGCGGAAAACATTTCGTACGTCGCCCCATTTTCAACCAAGTCCTTCACTATTCATAGTCCTGAACTGCACGGCACAATTAAATGGGAAGTGATTAATGATTATGGCTCAGCAAATAATCCGGCGGAAATAAAAATATAGCCTTAATAGCAATTAGGTTTATCTATGAAAATAAATAAAATATGCCTTAGCCTATTTATCGCCTTAGGCTATATTGCGACATCTTCAGCAGAACCAGAAACTTATTTTGACCCTGAGTTTCTTGAGCTGCCCAATAAAGAATCGGTAGATTTAAGTCAATTTGAGCGTAATGAGCAGTTGCCTGGTCAATATTATGTCGACATTTACATTAATAAGAGCCTCATTGGTTCAAAAAGTGTCACGTTTTCGACTAATGCTAAAAAAGAGCTAGAACCGTGCCTGACGCTCAGTGACTTAAAAGATGTCGGCGTTAAAGTTGCAGATTATCCTAATCTGCAAACCTCAGGGAATGCGTGCGTGAATCTATCAGCAATCCCTGATGCTAAAAGTGAGTTTGAATTTGGCTCTCAGCGGCTGTATTTAAGTATTCCGCAAATTGCGTTGAATATGAACCCACGGGGCTACGTCGATCTTGCTGCGATTGATGATGGGGTCAATGCGTTATTACTCAATTATAGCTATAACGGCTCACGTAATACGGATCGTAAAAATGATAAAAATAGCTCTAACTCTAACTATGTAAACCTACGTCCGGGACTCAATATCGGTCCGTGGCGTCTGCGTAATTACACCATATGGCAAAGTAGTGACGGGCAACGGAATAAATGGGACACGGTATACACCTATTTGAGCCGTAATATCAATGCGATAAAAAGCCAGTTAATTCTCGGGGATAGTACATCGCCTTCGGCTATTTTTGATAGTGTGCCCTTTCGTGGAGCCCAGCTTGCCACCGACGATGATATGAATCCAGAAAGCTTGCGAGGCTATGCGCCAGTAGTACGTGGTATTGCGCGCAGTAATGCGCAGATTACCATTCGTCAAAACGGCTACACCATTTACCAAACAGACGTTGCGGCAGGCCCTTTTGAAATTAACGATCTCTACCCAACAGGGGGAAGTGGAGACTTACACGTTACGATCAAAGAAGCCAACGGCAGCGAGCAGTATCAAATTATTCCGTATGCTTCTTTGCCGGTTTTACAGCGTGAAGGCTATGTCTCTTACAGTGTGACGGGCGGGCAATACCGCAGCTATGATAGCAGTGTGGATAAAAAACCCTTCGCACAATTCACATTGATCTACGGCTTACCGTGGGGGCTGACTGCCTTTGGCGGGAGTCAAGTGAGTGATAAGTATCAAGCTTATTCCGTTGGCGCAGGACAAAACTTAGGGCGATTTGGTGCGTTATCGATTGACGTCACCCACGCGAATTCCACCTTAAATAATGGCACCAGCGAAAGCGGGCAATCTTACCGCTTTCGTTATAACAAAAACCTGAATGACATCGGCACCAACATCGCGCTTGCTGGCTACCGTTATTCAACTCAAGGCTTTTACAGCCTGGCAGAAGTGTTTGACGGTTATCGAAAAAATGGTTTTAGCCCACTGTACGAACGCCGCCGCAACCGCGGGGAAATCACACTAAGCCAGAGCTTAGGAGATCGTTGGGGGTCGTTATCTGTCGGGTTCGTGAGTGAAGATTACTGGAACAGCGATCGCAAAACTCAGTCTACGACTATTGGCTATAACAATAGTTGGAACAATATCAGTTACGGGCTGAACTACAGTTACAACAAAAATACCAACCCGAACCAGAACAGTGGTGGACGTAATAATAAAGAGGATGATCATCAATTTGCCTTTACGGTCAGTGTGCCGTTTAGCGTGTTCGAAGACACCTTCTATTACAACTTTAACAGTACCAGCAGCAGTGCCAATGGCTCATCGGGCAGTATGGGGATTTCAGCAACTCAGCTAAATAACCGTTTGAATTGGAGCGCGCAGCAAAATTTCCCAACCCGAGATTCTGGCGCGTCAGGTAACTTGAATGGTAGCTATCGTGGGCAATACGGGGAAATTTCAGGAGGAACGGGCTACAGCACCAATAATTACACACTGTATTACGGTGCGAGTGGCAGTGTGGTGGCGCATTCCGGAGGAGTCGTATTAGGTCAGCAATTGGGTGAAACCGCTGCCTTAGTGGAGATTCCCGATGCTGCTAACGTTCCGATATTGAACCAAACCGGCGTACAGACTAACGGGCAAGGCTACGCATTAGTCCCCTATGTGACGGCTTATCGCAGTAATGGGATCCAGATTGATACCAGTAAATTACCAAGTGATACCGAAGTGGAGTTAACGACCCAGAATGTCGCGCCAAGCCGTGGAGCCATTGCCAAAGCCAGCTTTAATGCCAATGTAGGGTATCGCGCTATCATGACCTTACATTTTAAAGATGGTAAACCCGTGCCTTTCGGCGCACAGGCGGTTTTTCCGAACAATAATCAGCTCAATGCTATGGTCGGTAATGACGGAGAAATTTACCTGTCGGGAATGCCGGAAAGCGGTTCATATACCATTCAATATAACGATAAACAGCAGTGCCAAGTGACGTATAACTTAGCAGGTTTACCGAATTATATTGGCTTATATAAAACCACTGCGGTTTGCCAATAAGGAAAAATAAAATGAAAAAATTCATTATTCAATTCACATGTACTATAGGATGCTTATTTTTATATTCTGGCTACGGTTATTCTGCAGCCTGTGCTAAAAACGCCAAATTGAATAACCGAACTGAATATATTCCTGATAGAACATATACTATTCAATATGATGATAGTAGCACCACAGTTTTAGATACTATTACATTAACCTATGGAGCTGCACCTTTATCTGTAACTGCTAATCCAAGTGGCTGCTACAATATTGGACTACGACTACTCAACAGCGCACCAATAACAGATACGACGATATCTACATCTATTTCCGGTATTACTTTTACTGCTGAAACCGCGGGATTAACAGTACGCCAACCGTTTAGTTATTGGTACAGTAGTGCTTCATTAGTCAATATTCGTAGCCCTTCATGGATAATTAAAGTACAAAAGACCGGTTATGTCCGAACAGGCGGAACCTTGGATGCTCGGACTATAGGAACACTACAGGGGCTTGGCAATGAAAATGGTGTCAATACACACTGGATTTGGAATTTAACTACAGCGAAACTTCCCGCAAATACAATGAAAATTATTGTGCTAAGTTGTTCACTAAAAAATAATCAAAACACTTATAATATTAATATGGGTGATTGGTATGATACCCAATTTAAAAATATTAATGATACACAAGGAACGGTTGACATTCCTATTTCATTAAGTTGCTTATCAGGCACTAATATTAAGGTTACCGTCACATCTGATAATATTGATAATGCAGCAAATGGGCGATTAGGCTTAGTTGGTGCTAATAGTGCCAAGGGTATTGCAGTACAATTATTAAATAATGCAGGAAGCCCCATTACATTAAATCAGCAGTTTACCCAACAAGATGGCGTAACCCAAACAGATTATATTTTCGGGTGGAAAGCTCGCTATATTAAAACGGCCGCAACGGTCACACCAGGGACTGCAAATGCCAATGCCACTGTTAATATTCTTTATGAATAGGAATAGTTTATGAGAAATTTAATTATATTTATAATTAACCTCTGTATCCCATTAATAGCGAATGCCGGTGATACTGTCTATTTAAAGTTTACGGGAAATATAAAAGCAGCTACGTGTAATTTAACTGCTGGAAATAGTGTAGATATTGATCTAAATACATGGCCTGCAGACAGTTTTTACTCTGCTCAAAGTGGTACAGATTGGAAACCATTTACGCTCGAGTTAAAAGATTGCTCCTCGTTTATTAATAGCGTGAGATTAACATTTACAGGGACTGCGGACAGCACCGATATTACAAGCCTATACAAAAATAATGGGACAGCGACCAATATTGCCATCCAATTACAGAGTGGTGACGGTGCGACACCATTGGGGAATAGCAAAGTATTAACCATTCCGACCAACGGGCAGCCTTTGGTGAGCATTCCCCTACGTACACGGGCATTTTCCTCGCTCGGTAATGGTACCTCTGGCACCTTATCCGCCAATATTACTGCCACCATTACCTATTTATAAAAGGCTGACCATGAAAAGAATTTTATTCAGTTTACTGGGATTATTCACGCTACCTGCAATGGCGGAAAGCGTCAATATTTATGTGCACGGTAACGTAGTTACCATGCCCTGCAAAGTAGAAAATACCAGTTATAACGTGGAGCTTGGTAAGATAAACCGTTGGAATTATCGTAGCCCTGCTCAAAGCCCGTGGGTAGATTTTTCTATCAAATTAGTTAATTGCCCAGTATCAACAAAAAATGCCAAATTCAGTGTCAATGGTACAGCCGATGCTACGGACAATAACTATTTTGTGAATACCGGTAGCTCGACTGGCGGTTTACTCCATTTAGCGCAAAAGAGTAATAAAGCCACTATCAAGAATGGCAGTGTGCTAAATATCGTTATCAACAGCACCACAAAATCTGCTGAAATTCCATTATCTGCAAGAATGATTAGCCTTCAACCGATGTTCATGCCAGGAGACTTTAAAAGTCATTTAGAGTTTTCACTAAGTTATCCATAAAAGGTGATTGTAAATATATCATTCTAATAGCCTAGTGATATTTATATTTTATATCGGTTTTAAATAAGGAATATCTAATGGCTAATTATATTTCTTGTCGAAAATCAAAATATATTAAAACGGTAGCAATGGTAACATCGGGAATGGAAAATATGAATATCACTGTAAATATTCGCTATAAACAGATAGGAAATAGATTATTTATTACATATTTTATGAAATAGCAATTCTATTAGACAGTGAAAAAAGGAGTAAATGATGCCAGAATACTATCCTATTTCCCGAATTATTGGTAAGAAGATTACGTATTATAGGAAAATGAATGGAATGTCTCTTTGTGACATTTCTAAAATGATTAATGTCAGTGAACAACAGCAATCCCGCTATGAACGCGGTGTTAATCGTATTAATTTAGATAGGCTTCACCAATATGCTAGGATATTTAGTATTGACTTAATCGATTTTTTTGATCTCAATGAACATGATACCGATAATATAAAGCAGAATATTGAAAAACAATCCAATAAAGATAATACTAAATAGTAATTTAAGCATAATTGCCATTTATTGAGAAAAGTTTTCATTTATTGATCTAACACTATAGTTTCTTAGAGTAATTAATGCTAAGTTTATAATCATATTGAGCTCATTATACTTTATTAGATCATCGAACTAAGATTGATTTTTTTGAATTATTGATTTACTCACAGGGATACTCAATATGTCTAAAAATTATCTCATATCTCAAATGATCGATAGTAAAATCATTTACTATCGCAAAATGAATGGAGTCACATTACAGAAGCTTGCTGATACAATCGGTGTGAGCAAACAACAGCAGTCACGTTATGAAAGAGGAGTTAATAGAATTAGTTTAGATAGATTAGCTCAATATGCAAACTATTTTGATATTGATCTTAACTGTCTTTTAGACATCAATGATAAATAAGTATTTTGATATCTTCTATTTATTTAATAGTCATCGCTAAATAGCTCTCATAATAAATATACCTAGGAGTTAAAGGTATGGAGAAAATAGTATCAAAAGCTGTCGGTTTAAAAATAAGAGCCCTTAGAGAGAACCGCGGCATTAGTGGAAAACAACTGAGCGAACAAATGGGGATCAGTCAGCAACACTTATCACGCTACGAAAATGGCGATGTGAATATTCATGTGGATACGCTCTACCATTTTTCACTTATTTTCTCGGTCGACCCGAACTATTTCTTTGCGGAGTTTAATGAAATAACTGGCAGCCGCGAGGAGCAAGACAGTAAAAAAAGTTATTACGCCGCTGAGTCAGTGGTTGTTTAATGACTACTTTTCACAGCTCATTTTATTTTGCAATCGGTGCTTCAGAATTTAAGCACCGATTTATCATCTATAACCCATTCCCGTTATTGGATTCTTCCAGTAACCATTGCTGAAAAATCGCCATTGCTGGTGTCATTGGTTTGGATTTTAATCGACTCAGCCAATAACCGCCTAGGGTCACGGAAATATCAAACGGTTGCACCAAACTCCCTGCACTTAGCTCCTGTTCAAACATACAACTTGGCGCAATCGCGATACCCTCCATAAGTAATGCCGCTTCCACCATTAAACGGGAAGAATCGAAAACAGGACCTTTCACTCGCCACGGCTCTACATTGGCAGCTAAAAACCATTTATCCCATTCATCTTTTCGGTAGGAACGCATTAATGGAAAGTTTTGCAAATCAATGGGGCTCTTAAGTTTACGGGCAATTTTTTCAGCGCAAAGTACCGTATGTGGTGCTGAAAATAATGGGGTATTTTCGACTAATGGCCATAGCCCTTCACCAAAGCGAATAGCAAAATCGGCTCCTTCCCCTGCGAGATTCACCACATTATTGTGCGTCATAATACGCAAATCGATATAGGGATAGCGTTCAGAAAAACGCGATAATCGTGGTAGCAGCCAACCGACCGCAAAGGTACCCACCACAGAAACATTCAGAACTTCATGATAATGGCCATCTTCGAATTGCTGCAATAATGATTCGATTTGGTCGAAAGATCGGCTAACCACAGGCAATAATGCCAAACCTTCATCTGTTAGCGCCAGCCCTCTTGGTAAACGAATAAATAGCTCCAAACCCAATTGCTCTTCCAGCGCACGAACTTGCTGGCTTACTGCGGCTTGAGTCACATTTAGCTCCATGCCCGCCCGCGTAAAGCTTAAGTGACGCGCTGATGCCTCAAAAGCTCTGAGAGCATTCAGCGGTAAACGGTAACGAGCGTTCTCAGCCATAAGATTTTCTTTTGCCTCATCGAATTTTATATCGTTTTAATTCATACGCGAAAAGCCGCATACTCCAACACCAGAATCACTCTTCCTTTGGTATGTGACCGCTTTTTGCTTGTCACTCATCATAACTAAAACTTTTATTTAAATGGATATCTGTATGAAAAATCTTTTTCGTCACGGACGGCTGCTTGTCGCCGTCAGTTTGGCATTAACGTCATTATCTAGCGCGGCATTAACACAGTCTGACGTGGACAGTATTATCAAGCCGTTAATGAAACAGCAGCAAATTCCAGGCATGTCAGTAGCAATTTCCGTTGATGGAAAACACTTTATTTACCATTATGGAATCCAATCCAAGCAGACCAAAGTCCCTGTCACCGATAATACGCTGTATGAAATTGGCTCTTTATCAAAAACATTCACGGCAACGCTAGCTTCCTATGCCCAAGGGCAAGGTAAGCTCGATTTTTCTCAGCCCGTGAGCCACTATTTGCCAGAATTAAAAAATACGGTATTTGATAAAGTGACAGTGATGAATTTAGCCACACATACTTCTGGCTTATCTCTCTTTGTTCCCAACACCGTGACGAATAGTGCTGAGTTAATCCAGTATTATCAACAATGGTCTCCAGAAAAACCGATTGGTGAATATCGTTCTTATTCGAATCTCGGAGTGGGTTTATTGGGAATGGTTACCGCAAAACAGCTGGGAACGACATTTTCGCAAGCGACAGATAACATGATGTTACCTGCTTTGGGGATGAAACATACCTATTTGCAGGTTCCTCAACATCAGCAACAGAATTATGCTCAAGGTTATAATAAGCAACATCAACCTGTCCGCGTAACCCCAGAGATCTTAGATAATGAAGCCTACGGTTTGAAATCGACAGCTAAGGATTTGATTCGTTTTCTCGATATCAATATGCAAGTTGTCGACGTGAAGAAATCTTGGCAGGAAGCGGTCGAAGATACCCATACGGGTGTGTATATGACGGATTCTTTTGTGCAAGATTTAATGTGGGAAAGTTATCCATGGCCAGTCTCTTTGGATCAATTGCAACAAGGCAACCGTGATGATATGGCGCTTAAACCACAAAAAGTTGAAGCTATTCAACCACCACTGCCACCAGAGTCTGCTGCGTTCTATAACAAAACAGGCTCCACCAACGGGTTTGCAGCTTATGCAGCCTTTATTCCCGACGAAAAAATTGGCATCGTGCTGCTCTCTAACCAATGGTACCCAATCCCTGAGCGCATCAACGCCGCCTACCAGCTAATCGAAAAAGTGAAACACTAGCCCTGTGAAATATGCAGAATCTGGAATCTGGAATCTGGAATCTGGAATCTGGAATCTGGAATCTGGAATCTGGAATCTGGAATCTGGAATCTGGAATCTGGAATCTGGAATCTGGAATCTGGAATCTGGAATGTTTTAAATAACTATCTAATAAACATCCAATGTTCTAAATAATTCACGTTGTGGCTAGGCGTCAAACGAGGTTATCTCGGGGAGCATACAAAAGTATGTGACCCGAGTGACCGAGAGCAGACAACAAAGCCACGGCGTGAAGTATGACGAACATTTAGATGACCCGGGAGAATTGGCGAACACGCATTTGACTTCTAAGATAAACATCAAAACACATACACACATTACGAATCAGCAATCGCCCGCGCGGCGTGACTTTTATCCCCGTTTCACTGACTTCCACCAGCCCATCTTCTGCCATTGGTTTGAGTAGTTCCAGGTCTTCTTTGAAATAGGTTTTGAAGTCAATTGGGTAGAGCGCTTCAATTTGCGCAAAGTTCAATTGGAAGTTGCAGATCAATGTTTTGATTACGTCACGGCGCAGGCAATCGTCATCTGTTAGCACTAATCCACGCCATAGGGCATGCCCTTTTTCTTCCACTTGCGCGTAGTAGGTTTTTAAATCTTTCTGATTTTGGGCGTAGTTATCGCCGAGCATACTGATCGCAGATACCCCTAATCCTAATAAATCGCAATCCCCTTGGGTGGTATAACCTTGGAAATTACGATGTAAAATTCCTTCTCGCTGTGCCACTGCCAGTTCATCTTCAGGGCGAGCAAAGTGATCCATCCCGATAAATTGATAACCGTCGGATGTCAGCGTTGCGATAGTATCTTGCAGAATATCCAGTTTTTGCTCTGCCGTTGGCAGGTCTTCATCTTTGATTTTACGCTGCGCCGCAAATAAATTCGGCAAATGTGCGTAGTTGAAAACGCTTAAACGATCAGGCGCAAGCTCCGCCACTTTTTTCAATGTAAACGCGAAGCTTTCAGGGGTCTGTTTTGGTAAACCGTAAATCAGGTCGATACTGGTTGAAGTGAAGCCAGTCTCTTTCGCACGTTTAATTAGCGCAAAAATAAACTCTTCATCTTGCTCGCGGTTAACCAGAACTTGCACTTCTTTATTAAAGTCTTGGACACCCATGCTTAGACGGTTAAAGCCTTCACTGCGCAGATGGTCAATCATGTCGAGTTCGATTTCACGGGGATCGACTTCAATGGACATCTCCGCATCCGGCGCAAAATGAAAATGTTTTTTCAGCAAGCCAACTAAATGACTCACTTGTGCCTTGTCTAGATACGTTGGTGTACCGCCGCCCCAGTGCATTTGAGTCACTGTACGATTTTTAAGTAACGCAGCACGCTGGATAATTTCTTTTTCAATGACTTCTAAATACTCATCCGCTTTATGTTTTTGGCGAGTGACTAGCTTATTACAGCCGCAGAAATAGCACAGTTTGTGGCAAAATGGGATATGCACATACAGAGACAAAGGACGGTCAGGATAACGTTGAGTTGCCTCAATAAAAGCCTGTTCGTTGTAGTCTTGATTAAACTCTAAGGCTGTTGGATAAGAGGTATAACGCGGGCCTGAATAGTTATATTTCTGGATGAGAGAGAGATCCCAAACAATATTTTGCTCTGACATTGATATTCCTTAATTGACCACAAGCTCGAAAGCATCACTGTTAATTATATCTCTTTAGATTATTTTTTAGCTATTTATGTAAAGAGTCTATACCGCAAAGATTATAGCGATGTTAGGAAAAACAGATCTGATGCAACATCAAAGAAAAGGAAGATAAGCGAGAAATTAAGCAGCGTTCCTCCCGCTTAGCACGAGAGGAACAAATAGAGAGGTAATTATTTACTTTTTAAGATGCGCATAATGTCATCAAATTTCTCTTCTTCCTCTTCATCACCGTCTTCGTCCGCATATTCGATACCGAGGATATTCATCAGTTCATCGATGCGATCTAAGCAGGTATCAACATATTGCTGCTCTTGCGCAGTGATGGTTTCGCCATCTTCTAGGCGTGCCAGAATCGCATCTAAGCGATCGTTGCTTTCTAGCATTTCCAGTTCTTTTTCTGGCGTCAGTTTTTCTTTAGCAACTGGCTTTTCTTTCACGACAGGACGCACTACCGGCTGGTTACTTTCAACCACCAATGGAATTGGTTTTTTACTACCAATACGTGGGTCAGCCTGAACATTTTGTCCATTTTTTTGACCATTCGAAGCACCATCTTGGTTACGGCTACCAGACTTATGCCCGCGATGTTTTTTCTCGCGTTTACGCTCACGGCCTTCTGCGTTGAGCTCTTCTTTCGTCTTACGGTATTTTTTCTTCAGTTTTGCGGTCGGTTTTTTCGGTGAATTCATGGTTTGCTACCTTGATAAAATCAGTTTCTGCTGCGGAATCTAGCAGGATCCCTTAAGCAGCGAAAGCACTACTTTGCAATTTAGGTGAATTTTATCTCACTTTGCATTCGCAACAGTACTTTAATGATTATACCTTAAATAATTTGAGTTGCATGCAAGCAACAAAAAGGGAAGCCCGTTGAAGGGTCTTGCACTCAGAATAGAGATTTATGTTTTGAGCGATATTCTAGGTAATTCAAGTTGCCTAAGCATTCCAATGCTCTCAATAGCTGTATCACCAGGGGGCAAAAATAGAGAGTCACCTTGAGCAATGCTCTAAATAGTTTGTGCTGTAGCAAGGCGGCAAGAGTTGCTAATCCCTAGGAGCATACACAAGTATGTGACTAGGGTTAGCAATTGAAGCCAACGCCGCTACAGCGCAAAATATGACGAGCATTAATATTAGGCGTCGACGAGAACCATTTTGAGTAAGAACATCGCTGCGACTAAAATCACACACAGACCCAGATCACGCCAACGCCCTGTACCAATCTTCATCGCACAGTACGCAATAAAGCCTAACGCAATACCTTCGGTAATCGAGAAACTAAATGGCATCATGACCGCAGTAATAAACGCCGGAACGGATTCCGTTAAGTCATCCCATTTCACGCGCGTTAAGCTTGAAGTCATCAGAACGCCAACATAAATCAGCGCGCCTGCGGTTGCATAAGCAGGAACCATGCCTGCCAGCGGAGAGATAAACATGGTCAACAGGAATAACACACCAACGACAATCGCGGTTAAACCTGTACGACCGCCCACCGATACCCCTGAAGAGCTTTCGATATACGCTGTTACGGACGAAGTCCCCATTGCAGAACCAGCCACCGAACTTAAGCTATCCACATACAACGCTTGCTTCATGCGAGGGAAAGTCCCACGCTCGTTGGTAATACCGGCTTTGTCTGTTACCCCAATCATGGTGCCCGAGGAGTCAAACAGGTTTACCAACATAAAGGCAAAGATAACCCCAGAAAGTGCCAGATCCAGTGAGCCAGCAAAGTCCACTTGGCCAACAACACTGGTAATACTTGGTGGCATTGAGAAAATGCCTGTATATTTCACATCGCCCAGCGCTAAGCCAATCAGCGTCGTCACGGCGATAGACACCAATACTGCCGCATGAATATTACGCGCCGCTAAAATGGCAATAATGAAAAAGCCTAATGCCCCTAACCACACATTATGGTGAGTTAGGTTACCAATCGAGACTAAGGTATCTGGGTTTGCGACGATAATACCGGAGTTCTTCAGTCCCATCATGGCGATAAACAGACCGATACCGCTGGTGA
Source organism: Providencia sp. wls1943 (assembly GCF_009706275.1). Taxonomy (NCBI): domain Bacteria; kingdom Pseudomonadati; phylum Pseudomonadota; class Gammaproteobacteria; order Enterobacterales; family Morganellaceae; genus Providencia; species Providencia sp. wls1943. The sequence goes on along the minus strand of NZ_WLTU01000004.1, from coordinate 123,599 downwards.
TCCCCACGCGTAAACTCAGAGGAATATTCGCGATAATCCAATAACGAATCCGGAATAACGTCAGAATAAATAAGCCCACTGCGCCCCAGAATACCGCGCCCATAGCGACTTGCCATGAATAGCCCATCGCCCCAACGACCACAAAAGCAAAGAAAGCGTTTAGCCCCATCGCAGGTGCAACGGCGATAGGTAAGTTTGCCAGTAAGCCCATTAAAATACTGCCGATGGCTGCAATTAAACAGGTAGTTACGAATACCGCTTTGATATCCATGCCAGCGACGGACAAAATTTGTGGGTTAACGAAAACGATATATACCATCGTCAGGAAGGTGGTGAACCCTGCAACAAGCTCTGTTCTTGCGGTGGTACCGTGTTCTTGTAATTTAAACACACGCTGAAACAGACCCTGCGATTGCGAGGAGCCAGATGATTGATTAGTCATTAAAATGCGCCTTGTCGAAATGTCATGCCCTAGATTGCCAATGGATGCGTGGTGGGCACGAAAAAAAGTTTTTTTCGGCTCATGGTACAACTAAACGGTCCAAAAGAAAACGATTGCGTCATTTTAAATAAGTCGCATTTCCTAACTGACTGATACTGTAAATGAATATCGAGGGAGATATGGCGGTTGTCACACCGCCATTGAGGAATTTCGCCGCCTTTGTACGATTAAGAAAGCGCAATCAGCTTTTGACGGCGCCAAAACAGCCAACCACGTTTTGCTGAACGGCTGCGCGTTGCACTTTTATCACTGAGTCTTTTCGCCACTTGATTGGCAATAATTTCTACTGACAGGCACATCACAAAGTAGATAAATGCCACAAACAGGAACACCTCCAACGGATAGATCATTTCACGGTTATTCACCTGTGTGGCTAAGAATGACAGCTCCGCCACTCCTACAATATACGCCAGGGAGGTATCTTTAATTAACGCAACCCATTGGTTAATAAAGGAAGGCACCATCATACGTAAGGCTTGAGGTAACACCACATTCCAGAGAACCTGCCAACGATTAAACCCTAACGATAACCCCGCGTTCCATTGCCCTTGACCGATAGCAAGAATTCCCGCTTTCACACCATGCGCTAGATAGGCTGAAGTGATCAACGCCAGTGCACATACTACCGCCGCAACGCCTGGAATTTCGGTTCCGAAGACAATCGGCAATAGAAAGTAAGTCCAAAAAATCAACATAATGACGGGAATGGCACGGAAAAACCCTAAAACAGCGGCAAAAAGGTTCATCCAGAAACCACGTAGCATCGCCAGTGCAATACCGCCCAATGTACCGAGGACAATAGATGCGGCGCCAGCCAATATGCTCATAATTAGCGTTAGAGCGGCTCCTTCCAATGGTCCATCAGGGTAAGCCCCAAATAGCAAATATTGCCAGTTGTCTGTAATGATTGAAAAATCCATCTTATACCCCCTGAGCCAACTGACGCTGTTGTCGCCACTGACCCCAGCCTTCCATAAAGGCGATAATTGCGATGTACAGTACTGTTGCTAAACCAAATGCAGCAAATGTTTGTAATGATTGACTATCCACTTGGCGTGATACATAAGAGAGCTCCGCTACCCCGATCGCCATGGTTAATGATGAGTTTTTGACGACGTTCATGTATTGCCCTAACAGTGGCGGTAACGCGATTTTTACGGCTTGCGGTAAAATCACTAAACGCATGGACTGCCATGAAGTCAGTCCTAAAGCGAGAGCCGCTTGTTTCTGCCCTTGGCGCACTCCTCGGATACCTGAGCGAACTTCTTCCGCAATGAAAGGTACGGTGTATAGCGTCAAACCGACAAATCCCGCCAAAAACTCAAAGGATGGCCAGCTTAATGTCATCCCTAAAAATTCAATTTCATGAGGCGTATTCAGCCATTCCATCGCTGATTCAGGGAGAATCTCTCCCGAGGCGAAGTACCAGAAAAACAGTTGCACCAATAGCGGCGTATTACGGAAAATCGAAATATAAACAGTCACAAACCAGCGTAGCGGCGCAATTTGACTGTCTCTTGCTGAAGCAGCAATAAAACCTAATAGCGTGGCAGCGATGATCGTACAAATCGAGATCCAAACTGTGAGCAAAAAGCCATAGCCAAACCACTCAAGATATTGTGGTGCTAGTAGATGCGCAGACCAGAAGTCACCGCTAAAAAATTTGTCGAACATATTTCGCCTCGCTATAACTGACAACCCCTGCAACATGGCAGGGGCGTTTACTCTCACTAAACGACATCATTAACTTAAGATTTAGGCTGTTCGCTCAAAGGGGCAAATTTGAATTCACCGCGTGGTTGTGCCGCTTTGGTGTCTGGACCAAACCAACGGTTATAAATTTCATTCGCTTTGCCTTCTTTCTCCAGTTTCAGCAAGGTGGCGTTTACGTTCTCAATTAAACGTGTTTCCCCTTTGCTCGCGCCTAACGCTTGGTACTCTTTTGTTAAGCTAAACGGTGAAATTTCAAAGTCTGCTTTCACTTTTTCTGGCAAGTTACCTAGCAAGCCCACCAGTTTAGCGTCGTCTTGGGTGATCGCTTGTACGTTACCGTTACGCAGCGCTGCGAAAGCTTGCGGGGTATCGTCGTAAGAGATGACTTTGGTATTCGGGAAGCGTTCACGCAGAGTCACTTCCTGCACGGTGCCTTTATCTGCACCAATACGCAGTGGGGCGATATCTTCAGGGGTTTTCAGTACGCCTTTACGAGCGATAAATTTTTGCCCTGTTGCAAAGTCAGGAATGGAGAAATCCACCTGTTTTGCACGTTCGTCTGTAATTGTGAAGTTGGCACCAATCAGGTCAACTTTGCCGGATGTTAGCAGTGGAATGCGGTTAGCCGGGTTGGTTGGACGCAGCTCTAATTTCACGCCAAGATCATCCGCAATCGCTTGAGCGATATCGATATCATAGCCGGCGAGTTTTTTGGTTTTAGGATCAATAAATCCGAATGGGGGATTACTGTCAAAAACAGAAATGCGGATCACTCCCGCTTGTTTAATATCATCTAATTTATCTGCGCTAGCGACATTCGCTGTCAGCGCCAGACCTGCAACTAAAAGTGCGGAAGTAAGAAAACGAGCTTTCATTGAATACCCCTAACGGTAAATTTGTGTAAATCGACCATCACAAGCTATCAACTATTTCTTAGCACTTGAAATAATATTAAATAATATATTTATATCAATTTGGAATATGCATGGACATAAAAAAAGGGGTGAAAATCCATCGGAGCGACCCCTAAAATGTTGCAGATTAAGACTCTTATCGAGCAAGAAGAAAATGAAGAAGATGAACACTGAGGTGCGAACACCTCAGTGGTTTAACAATTACTCTTTATTGCTGTCTTTCGAGCTAGTCAGCATTCTTTCAAGGCTGTCCCCACCCACATGGCGGAAATCTTGCCCTTTAACATAGTAGAAAATAAATTCACAAATGTTCTGGCAACGGTCACCGATACGCTCAATGGAGCGAGCACAGAACAGCGCGGTTAAAACGCTTGGAATGGTACGCGGATCTTCCATCATGTACGTCATTAACTGACGAACAATCCCTTCGTACTCTTGGTCTACCTTTTCATCTTCACGATAAATACGGATAGCTTCTTCCAAGTCCATGCGCGCAAAAGCATCCAGCACGTCATGCAGCATTTGCACGGTATGGCGACCTAATGATTCCAAGCTCACCAATAATGGCTGGTGCTGCTGAGAGAATTTTTCCAGTGCGGTTTGGCAGATTTTATCCGCGACGTCACCGATTCTTTCCAGTTCAGCGATAGTTTTTGAGATTGCCATAATCAAACGTAAGTCGCTTGCGGTTGGCTGGCGCTTCGCGATGATTTTGACGCACTCTTCATCGATTGCCACTTCCATCATGTTGACTTTGTGGTCGTTGGCAATCACTTCTCGCGCTAGGGCTTCATCCTGATTATGCATCGCAGTGATAGCCTTGGTGAGCTGCTCTTCAACTAGCCCCCCCATGGTCATCAACTCAGTATGGATATGTTCCAGTTCAGCGTTGAACTGCCCTGATATATGTTTGTTGTGGTTCAGCGTATCCATCGTCGGCTCCATATCAACCGTAGCGGCCAGTAATATAATCTTCAGTTTGTTTCATTTCTGGGGTGGTGAACATCTTGTCAGTGTTGTTAAATTCCACCAACTCACCCAAGTACATAAATGCCGTGTAATCAGAGCAGCGTGCCGCTTGTTGCATGTTGTGGGTCACTATCACCACCGTGTATTCTGACTTCAATTCCGTGATCAGCTCTTCAATACGCCCCGTTGAAATTGGGTCCAGAGCAGAACATGGCTCATCAAGTAACAGAACTTCTGGGCGAATAGCGATACCGCGCGCAATACACAGACGCTGTTGCTGACCACCAGAGAGGCTGTAGCCGCTTTGGTGAAGTTTATCTTTGGTTTCATTCCACAGTGCCGCTTTTGTCAGTGCCCACTGCACACGCTCGTCCATTTCGACGCGGGACAGCTTTTCAAACAAACGCACACCGAACGCGATATTGTCGTAGATAGACATTGGGAATGGCGTGGGTTTTTGGAACACCATACCGACTTTCGCACGTAATAACGCGATGTCTTGTTTGTCAGTCAGGATGTTTTGACCATCCAGTAAAATTTCGCCTTCAGCGCGTTGCTCGCCATACAGTTCGTACATTTTGTTGAAGGTACGCAGCAGCGTGGATTTACCACAACCTGATGGGCCGATAAACGCGGTCACTTTGTTCTTTTCAATGTCTAAAGAGATATTCTTCAGCGCGTGAAACTTTCCATAGTAGAAGTTAAGGTCACGAACTTTAATTTTACTGTTTGCAATATCGTTTGCATTAATCATGGCTACTTCTCTCTATCAATTCTTTTATTCGTCTGGGGTTAGTGTTTTTTCTGTGCAAACACAACACGGGCAATGATATTGATTAACAGGACACATAAGGTGATTAGGAGAACCCCTGCCCATGCTAATTGCTGCCATTCAGAGAACGGACTCATTGCAAATTTGAAGATAGTGACGGGTAAGTTAGCAATTGGCTCATTCATGTCGGTACTCCAGAATTGATTCGACAGTGACGTGAACAGCAGCGGTGCGGTTTCCCCAGCAATACGCGCAATAGCCAGCAAAATACCAGTAATAATCCCAGATACAGATGCTTTTAATGTAATGGATAAAATCATTTTCCATTTTGGCGTGCCCAGTGCATATGCCGCTTCACGCAGGCTATCAGGCACGAGCTTCAACATGTTCTCAGTGGTACGGATAACAATTGGGATTTGCAGTAATGCAAGTGCAATCACCCCTGCCCAACCCGAGAAATGCTGCATTTGAGCCACCACAATGGTGTAAACAAACAGACCAACCACAATTGAAGGCGCAGATAACAGAATGTCGTTAATAAAACGCGTCACCGAAGCTAACCACGACTTACGACCATATTCCGCTAAGTAGATACCCGCTAAGATCCCTAATGGTGTTCCGATAACGGTCGCCCATAAGATTAGCAATCCACTTCCCACAATGGCGTTCGCCAAACCACCGCCTTCTGTATTTGGCGGCGGTGTCATTTCAGTAAACAGATTGAGGGACATGCCATCAATCCCTTTGGTTACCGTGGAGAATAAAATCCACACTAACCAGAACAAACCAAATGCCATCGTCAGCATAGAGACTAATAATGCCATTCTGTTGACTTGACGGCGCCATGCTTGGCGGCGTGCACGTTCTTTTTGATTCACTACAACAGGTTCAGAAATCGACATATTAGCGTCCCTCATTCTTAGCAAGGCGCATTACCATCAGCTTGGAAATCGCCAGAACGATGAAGGTAATCACAAACAGAATTAAACCAAGTTCCATCAGTGCCGCTGTGTGTAAACCACTTTCCGCTTCAGCAAATTCGTTCGCCAGCGCAGAGGTAATACTGTTACCCGGCATAAACAGTGAAGGGCTATCGAGCTGGTAAGTGTTACCAATGACGAATGTCACCGCCATGGTTTCTCCCAGAGCACGACCTAACCCCAGCATCACTCCGCCAATCACTCCATTACGGGTATAAGGCAGAACGATATTCCAAATCACTTCCCATGTGGTACAGCCAATTCCGTAGGCTGACTCTTTCATCATCACAGGAGTTTGTTCAAATACATCGCGCATTACCGAGGCAATATAAGGGATGATCATAATGGCAAGGATAATACCTGCCGCAAGAATACCGATACCAAATGCTGGGCCTGAGAACAGTTCGCCAACAATTGGAATGCTCGACATGACATTACCAACGGGTTCTTGGAAGTATTCTGCAAATAACGGTGCGAAGACAAAGAGTCCCCACATACCATAAACAATACTTGGGATTGCAGCGAGAAGCTCAATCGCAATACCTAATGGGCGTTTTAACCAGTTAGGTGCTAGCTCTGTTAAGAATAATGCGATACCAAAACTCACGGGTACGGCAATGATCAGAGCGATTAATGATGTGACGATGGTGCCGTAGATAGGCACTAATGCACCAAATTGTTCTGCTGGCGCATCCCACTCTTTATTCCACAAAAACGAAAACCCGAATTTCTGCATACTTGGCCAAGATGCGAAAATCAGGGAAATAATAATGCCACCAAGCATGAGGAGAGTGATTAGCGCTGCTATTTTGACTAATGCACTAAAAATCACGTCGCCCGATTTACTAGGGGCTTTGAATGCCGTTATTTTTTCGGCCATGCGCTTTGTTCTCATTCCATGCCTACTTTTCAGTAGGACTTACGTTACTACGGTGAATAAGCGGGAGCTATTCCTCAGCCCCGCTTACCCTTTTCCAACCCGAGGGGCACTTAGAACAGTGCTTTACCTTGGCTATCTTTTACTTCTGTTTTCCATGCTGCACGTACTGCGGTCACAACTTCTTGAGGTAACACAGCGTAATCTAATGCTTCTGCTTGTTTACCACCTTTGTCGTAAGCCCAGTTGAAGAAATCAAGAACCGCTTTACCTTTCTCAGCATCCGCTTGTTGCTTGTGAACTAAAATGAATGTGGTCGAGGTAATTGGCCATGCGTTAGCACCTTCACGGTTAGTCAGGTCTTGTGCAAATGATTTAGACCAGTCCACTTTTTTCGCTGCTGCGCTAAAGCTTTCACCTGTTGGTGAAACTGGCTGACCATCTGCAGAAACCAGCTTAGTATACGCAAGATTATTCTGTTTTGCGTAAGCATATTCTACATAGCCGATAGAGCCTGGCAGACGTTGAACAAAGGCTGCAACGCCGTCGTTACCTTTACCGCCTACGCTGTTTTTCGGCCAGTTAACCGTTGAACCTGCACCAACTTCATCTTTCCAATTTGAGCTAACTTTTGCTAAGTAGCTTGTGAAGACGAATGTGGTACCAGAACCATCAGAGCGGCGAACCACAGCGATATTTTGGTCAGGTAATTTTACGTTTGGATTCAATTTTGCGATAGCTGGGTCATTCCATTTAGTAATTTTACCTAAGTAGATGTCGCCCAGAGTTTTACCATCAAGAACCAGCTGATTAGATTCGATGCCTTTAACGTTTACCGCTAAAACCACGCCACCAATCACGGTTGGGAATTGGAATAAGCCGTCTTCTTTGAGTTTTTCATCAGTCAATGGTGCATCAGACGCACCGAAATCAACTGTTTTTGCATTAATTTGTTTTACACCACCAGAAGAACCGATCCCCTGATAGTTAATTTTATTACCTGTTTCTTTCTGATAAGTATCTGCCCACTTCGCATAAACAGGAGCAGGGAATGTCGCGCCAGCTCCGGTCAGGCTGGTAGCAGCAAAAGAAGACATTGCAGTCAGAGATAAGGTTGCTGCCATTACGCTTGCTAGTGTGGTACGCATCATTTTCATAATCCCTCCGGGGATGTAAGAAATAATCAAGTATTAAATTATTGGGTGTATGTCACGGTAGGGAAAATAGGACAATTGAGTTACGGCAATATGTCAGGTTTATGACAGTTTTATGACATTTGCGGATTTTATCGACATGATTAAGTGTAGCAGAATGGGATGAAAATAATTTTTTTCTTATTTTTCAACTAACTAAATAAGATTAATGAATATGACAGCTTAGCGTTTGGAATATGACATATTGTCATAAATGAAAAAATTTCTTTCTCTTTTTCTCGTTCTATCTTTCTATCTTTCTATCTTTCTATCTTTCTATCTTTCTATCTTTCTATCTTTCTATCTTTCTAACACAGTATATCTCTAAGTATTTCAGCTTGTAGGTAGGCGACAAGCAAAGATATCTCAGGGAGCATACATGAGTATGTGACCTGAGTAGCTGAGCGTAGTCAACACCCCTACAAGTTGAAATACGACGAGATACGGCAAGTGAAGATATCCCTAGGAGCATACATGAGTATGTGACCTGAGTAGCTGAGCGTAGTCAACACCCCTACAAGTTGAAATACGACGAGATATCAGTCTTCGCGTTCTTTTAGGGGGAGAAGGGCTCTAATAGCAAACCCGCCACGCTCACTTTTATGGATCTCAATATTCCCTTCGTGAGCATCTATAATTCTGCGAATTATTGCAAGCCCCAGCCCTGTACCTTTGTTGCTGCGGGCTTTTTCACCCTGTACAAACGGCTGGAATAGGCGTTGAATGTCTTCTTCTTTGATCCCTGCACCGTCATCTTCAACTTGGAACCAAACGTAATCTTCGTTTTTACCACTGCTGACTTTGATCCAGCCATTTCCGTAGCGATAAGCGTTGACTATCATGTTGGTAATCGCGCGTTTGATAGCAAGATGGTTACCATTAAACATCACTGGCCCTGGGACTAAATTGGTTTCAATTTCTCCCACGACGTTGGTTTCAGCAACAACAGCCTCATTGAGGATGGTGTTAAGGTCGCAGAACTCCATATCCATCTCTTGCCCTGTTTTAAGGTAAGACATGAATTGACCGATGATTGCGTCACACTCTTCAATATCTTTATTGATAGATTCAGCAAGATAACCATCTTCAGGCCCCATCATTTCCGTTGCGAGACGAATGCGGGTTAGTGGCGTTCTAAGGTCATGACTGACCCCTGCCATTAATACTGTACGATCATTTTCGAGGGATTTTATCCCTGCCGCCATATGGTTGAACGAACGAATAGCCGCACGCACCTCAGTGGCACCTTTCTCTTGCATCGGCGGCATAACATGCCCCTTACCGACCTCACCCGCGTGATACTCCAGCTCTAATAATGGCTTGTTTTGATAGCGAATATAGAGCCAAACCCCCGCAAAGATAGTGAGGAAGACCGTGAGTGTATAGCGGAAAACTTGAGAAAACTGATTCTGACCGATTTCGGTGAGTGGAACGCGCACCCAAATATCCGGTGCTAGGTAGGATGTTAACCACAATATCGGATACTCACGCCCAAGTTCCAGATGCACGCTGGCCTTACCACCTAAGTATTCCGACATGTTTTCACTTAGAAAATCATACTCTTTTGCCCAGTTTAATCCCTCTTCCATCGCCGCTGAATGGGCGTAAAAGGTAATCCCAAGCTCATTGTAGATTTTTTTACGTAATGCGGGTGAAACTCGTACTGAGGTTCCATCTTGTAGAACCATTTTCTCTGTCATTAATGTTCGCACTTCATAAGCAAGCACTTTATTGAACTGCTGTAAGCTTGGCATCACAACAAAATTCAATACAACCATGTAGCTGGTCACAAGGCTTGCGAACAGGAGCGCAACGAACAAAAATAACGAGCGAGAAAATGTACTACGTCGTGAGAACCTCAGTCGCTTCATGCTTTACTTCCATCTGGAACAAATACGTATCCTAAGCCCCAAACGGTTTGAATGTAACGTGGGTGCGCAGGATCTTCTTCAACCATACGGCGTAAACGTGAAATTTGAACGTCGATAGAACGTTCCATCGCACTGTATTCACGACCTCGAGCCAAACTCATCAGTTTGTCACGAGATAATGGTTCGCGTGGATAAGAAACTAATACTTTCAACACCGCAAACTCACCACTGGTTAATGGCATATTCTCTTCGCCTTGGAACATTTCACGGGTTCCGAGGTTCAGTTTGAATTTACCAAAAGTGATGACGGCATCATCTTGCGATGGCGCACCCGGTAACTCGTTCGCTTGGCGACGCAGCACCGCACGAATACGCGCTAACAGTTCACGAGGGTTAAACGGTTTAGGGATATAGTCATCCGCACCAATTTCTAAGCCCACAATACGGTCAACTTCTTCGCCTTTCGCGGTAACCATAATGATTGGAATTGGGTTGTTTTGACTACGTAAACGACGGCAAATAGATAAGCCATCTTCCCCAGGAAGCATTAAGTCCAATACGATTAAATGAATAGATTCCCGCGTTAGAATTCTGTCCATCTGTTCAGCATTCGCTGCACTTCTTACCTGAAAACCCTGCTCGGTGAGGTAACGTTCAAGCAGAGCACGTAAACGCATATCATCATCGACGACGAGAACTTTATAACTTTCCTGCATTTATAGCCCCCAAAGTGTGGAATTTTAGAATTATTCTGCTGATGAAAGTAACAAAAATAATATTCATGCCATTAATTTACCATTAACACTAACTTTAATGAATCATTTTACCCTTTAACTGATTAATGGTTTATAGCTAATCTCTAGCACAAAATACGTGACTTTTCCGCCCGGCGTGGTAACGACCACTTCATCATCAACCTGCTTGCCAATTAATGCGCGAGCGACTGGTGAATCGATAGAAATCCACTGCTTAGCAGGATCAAATTCATCAGCCCCCACTAACCGGAAAATTCTGATATTTTCATTATCATCTTCAAGCTTAACCCATGCGCCAAAAAATACACGCCCCTCTTGTCGAGGATCGGGTTCAACAATTCTAAGCTGATCCAATCTTTTGGATAAAAAACGAATACGGCGGTCTATTTCCCGCAACCGTTTTTTACCGTAGATATATTCTGCGTTTTCGGAACGGTCTCCCTGAGCTGCTGCTTCAGAGACGGATTGTGTTACTCGAGGGCGCTCTTCTTTCCAAAGATACTTAAGTTCTTTGTCTAAAGCGTCCCATCCTTCACGGGTAATTAAAAGGCTCTTATTCATCTCATTAAAGGTATATAAATCGGATAATTATAATATTTTATAAAATATAATCTGCGACTTGCCTACCACTAGGCAAAAATTCTGTCTGGCAATTCTGTCTACCAGCAAGTATAACTGTGCAGTCTATTTTCACTGTTCTTTGAGTAGGTATTTAAACACGACATGAATGAAACTCTAAGCCAAATTATTGCGGCCGAACTACAAGCCCAACCAAAACAGGTGTTTTCAGCCATTACATTATTGGATGAAGGCAATACCGTCCCATTTATCGCCCGCTACCGTAAAGAGGTTACGGGGGGATTGGATGACACTCAGCTACGTCAGCTAGAGAGCCGTTTAGGGTATTTGAGAGAGTTAAACGACCGTAAGCAAACCATTCTAAAATCCATTGAGGAACAAGGTAAGCTTACTCCAGAACTCGCTTCTGCCATCAATACAACGCTGAATAAAACCGAACTCGAAGACCTTTACCTTCCTTACAAACCAAAGCGCCGTACTCGTGGGCAAATTGCTATCGAAGCGGGCTTAGAACCCTTAGCGGATACGTTGTGGAACGATCCGAGCCAATCACCGGATACACTTGCACAAAGCTATATTGACGCAGATAAAGGCATCGCGGATACCAAAGCCGCTTTAGATGGTGCTCGCTACATCCTAATGGAACGTTTCGCCGAAGATGCATCCTTATTAGCGAAAGTTCGCGACTATATTTGGAAAAATGCGCACATTGTTTCTGTTGTTGCTGATGGCAAACAGACTGAAGGTGTGAAATTTAGCGACTATTTTGATCACCATGAACCCGTTGCTCACGTTCCTTCACACCGCGCTTTGGCCATGTTCCGTGGTCGCAATGAAGGTGTTTTGCAGTTATCCCTCAACTGTGACCCTCAGTTTGAAGAGCCGCCAAAAGAGAGCTATTGCGAAGAAATTATTACTCGCCATTTAGATGTGCGTTTGAACAATGCCCCCGCTGATCAATGGCGTAAAGCCGTCATCAGCTGGACTTGGCGAGTCAAAGTGCTACTGCACTTAGAAACTGAAATCATGAGCGCCCTGCGCGAGAAAGCGGAAGAAGAAGCGATTAACGTATTTGCCCGTAATCTTAGTGACTTATTGATGGCAGCTCCTGCGGGTATGCGTGCCACGATGGGGCTCGATCCGGGCTTACGTACAGGTGTAAAAGTGGCAGTCGTTGATGCGACGGGTAAAGTGATGGCGACGGATACCATTTACCCGCACACTGGCCAAGCTGCCAAAGCGGCTGCTATCGTGGCAGCATTATGTCAAAAATATCACGTCGAGCTGGTCGCGATTGGTAACGGAACCGCATCACGAGAAACGGAGCGCTTCTTTGCTGAAGTACAAAAACAGTTCCCTGACATCACGGCACAAAAAGTGATTGTCAGTGAAGCAGGCGCCTCTGTTTATTCTGCTTCTGAACTGGCAGCATTAGAATTTCCTGACTTAGACGTATCTCTGCGTGGCGCGGTTTCTATTGCTCGCCGCTTACAAGACCCACTAGCTGAGCTGGTGAAAATCGACCCGAAATCTATCGGGGTCGGCCAGTACCAACATGATGTTAGCCAAACTCAGCTAGCCCGTAAGTTAGATGCGGTCGTTGAAGACTGCGTAAACTCCGTCGGCGTAGATTTAAATACCGCTTCTGTGGCGCTACTCACCCGTGTTGCAGGGTTGAGCAAAATGATCGCGCAAAATGTTGTCGATTGGCGCGATGCGAATGGTCAATTTAATGACAGAAAACAGTTGCTCAAAGTCGCTCGTTTAGGGCCAAAAGCCTTTGAGCAGTGTGCTGGTTTCTTACGTATCACCAATGGGGATAACCCACTGGATGCCTCAACGGTTCACCCAGAAGCCTACCCAATTGTTGAAAAAATCCTTGAAGCTGTGCGCCAGCCACTAAAAGAAATTATGGGCAATTCACAGGTATTAAATGGCTTAAGCCCACGTGAATTTACCACCGAACAGTTTGGGGTTCCTACCGTTACAGACATCATTAAAGAGCTGGAAAAACCGGGTCGTGACCCACGCCCTGAGTTTAAAACGGCGACCTTTGCTGACGGTGTCGAAACAATGAATGACTTAACACCGGGAATGATCTTAGAAGGCGCAGTGACTAACGTCACTAACTTCGGGGCATTTGTGGATATTGGTGTTCATCAAGATGGTCTGGTGCATATTTCTTCCCTTTCAAACAGCTACGTTGAAGATCCTCACAAAGTTGTCAAAACGGGTGACATTGTGAAAGTCAAAGTGCTGGATGTGGATATTGCTCGTAAGCGTATTGCACTCACTATGCGCTTAGATGAACAAGCAGGTGAAGGTAGCAGCGCACCTCGCAGTGCGGCTCCAGCGCAAGATAGAAATACCCGCAAAGCCCCTGCTTCGCGAGGGAATGCACGAGGAAATTCATCATCTAACTCTGCGGCGTCTAGCAACAGTGCGATGAGTGATGCACTGGCTGCCGCTTTTGGTAAAAAACGCTAAGACATGATGCCCTTGCCGTTTCATCGGTAAGGGCATTTATTAAAATGCATTTAATCATCTCTCAGTATTTAATTTAAACATATTCCATTTTTCTTATAAAAATAAATTAAATAACTAATTCAATTTATTATCTGCATTTTGTCTTATTTAATTATATTAGTTAACAATACTAACATCTGTATTTTAGTTTTAAAAAACGCCACCAACTAAATCCCTTTTTGATCCACATCATTTAATATTGCCCGAAAAAGAGGCTAAATATAACCATGGTAGATGATTATGATTCTCATTGTTAATTAGATTTAATTTTATCTTCCACTTTATTTCTTTTAAAGATAACCACTTTTATAATAATAATTATCAATATTATTCTTAATAACACTCTCTGTAATTTAACATCGTAATTTTCATGTTAAATCAACAGAATAAACCGTAATTGGAAGGTACTATGTCCATACTTCCTCAATGCAGTTATAAAATACTTGGCTTTTCACCAGAGATAAGTCCAGCCTATCGCCAAAAACTGCTTTCCCTTGGTCTGCTCCCAGGCTCAGTGTTCAAAGTTGTGCGCGTAGCGCCGTTTGGTGATCCTGTGCAAATTGAAACTCATCGCGTCAGCTTAGTATTACGCAAAAAAGATTTAGCACTCATTAACTTAGATGAAGCGCAAACGAACTAATTATTTTTGGATTAATTCCAATAAAGATTTTCATTTTCACGACTGGCATACACACTATGAAACCATTAACTATCGGCCTTATTGGCAACCCTAACGCAGGTAAAACAACCTTGTTTAACCAGTTAACAGGGTCACGTCAGCGCGTCGGTAACTGGGCAGGAGTGACCGTCGAACGTAAAGTTGGACGCTTCCACACCCCTGAACACAAGATTGAACTTGTTGATTTACCAGGTACTTATTCCCTTACGACTATTTCAGAGCAAACCTCTCTCGATGAGCAAATCGCCTGCTACTTTATTTTAAGTGGCGAAGCCGACATGTTGATCAACGTGGTGGATGCCTCAAACCTCGAGCGCAATTTATATCTGACATTACAACTTGTTGAGCTAGGTGTTCCCTGCATCGTCGCACTGAACATGTTGGATATAGCCAAAAGCCAACATATCGATATCGATGTAAAACAGCTCGAAAAGCAGCTCGGTTGCCCAGTGATCCCAATGGTCTCTACCCGTGCAACAGGCCTTGAACAGCTCAAACAAGCGATTGATAGCCATCCTCAAAATAGCCAACAAGCCCTAGTGCAATATCCACCACAACTGTTACAAACCGTGGATATGCTTTCAGAGCAAATTTCTGCTCAGCAATTTAGTCAGCAGCAGCGCCGTTGGTTAGCTCTCCAAATTTTAGAAGGCGATATTTATAGCCGCCAGCGAGCTGATATCTCCGAACAAGTATTTGCTGAAACTCGCCTTAAACTCAAAGAGACCTTGCAAGAAGAACCTGAATTACTCATTGCAGATGCTCGCTATCAATCCATTGCCTCAATTTGTGACGCCGCGATTAATAACAGTGCCGCTGAGCCGAATAAACTCACTCAAGCGCTGGATAAATTTATCTTGAGCCGCTGGCTTGGCGTGCCAATTTTCTTGTTCGTGATGTACCTGATGTTCGTCCTTGCGATCAATATCGGTGGCGCTTTACAGCCGTTCTTTGAAGGGGCGTCTGAGGCTATCTTTATTCATGGCATTCAATGGATTGGTGCAACCGCAAACTTCCCTGATTGGTTGACCATTTTCCTTGCTCAAGGTGTTGGCGGTGGTATCAATACGGTTCTGCCACTAGTACCACAAATCGGTATGATGTACCTGTTTTTATCTATTTTGGAAGACTCCGGCTATATGGCTCGAGCGGCTTTCGTGATGGATAGACTGATGCAAGCGCTGGGTTTACCGGGTAAATCTTTTGTTCCTTTGATTGTTGGCTTCGGTTGTAACGTACCTTCCATCATGGGCGCACGCACCTTAGATGCACCTCGTGAACGCTTGATCACTGTGCTTATGGCGCCGTTTATGTCCTGCGGCGCTCGCTTAGCTATTTTCGCAGTATTTGCAGCGGCGTTCTTTGGTAAAAATGGCGCAAGCGTCGTGTTTTCCCTCTACATTCTCGGTATTGTCGTGGCAATCCTAACAGGCCTGCTACTGAAACATACCTTGATGCGCGGTGAAGCATCCCCGTTTGTGATGGAACTGCCGGTCTACCATGTACCTCATGCAAAAACATTGCTCATCCAAACTTGGCAGCGTTTAAAAGGCTTCGTGATCCGTGCGGGTAAAGTCATTGTGGTGGCGAGCATTTTCATTGGCGCGCTAAACAGCTTTTCGTTATCCGGTAAGCCTGTGGACAACATCAATGATTCCGCGCTGGCTTCCGTCAGTAAAGTGATCACTCCAGTATTACAGCCTATTGGTGTGCACAATGATAACTGGCAAGCAACTGTCGGTTTGATCACTGGTGCAATGGCTAAAGAAGTGGTTGTTGGGACCTTAAATACCCTGTACACCGCCGAGGCGATCACCAGCGAACCTTTCGATGCCGAATCTTTTGACCTGCTCGATGAGTTAGGTGCAGCAGTCACGGATACATGGGATAGCTTAAAAGAGACATTCTCCATCAGTGCATTATCCAACCCAATCGAAGCGAGTATGGGTGATGCCGAGATGGCAACAGGCTCCATGGGTACCATGGCGGCGAAATTTGGTTCGGATATCGCAGCGTATAGTTACTTAATCTTTGTGCTGCTGTATGTGCCTTGTGTGTCAGTAATGGGGGCAATCGCCCGTGAAACCAACAAAAGCTGGATGACATTCTCTATTCTGTGGGGATTAAACGTGGCTTATAGCCTCGCAGCACTGTTCTATCAAGCTGCCACATTTAGCGAACATCCACAAAGCAGCTTGGTCATAATTGGTGCTGTGCTGCTGTTTAATATTGTACTCATCACCCTCCTACGCCGTATGCGCAGCCGTGTGACGTTCAATATTAAATCCAAAACAGCGCAACAGTGTTCTGGTTGTTCTAACAACAGTTGCCACTAAGGAAAATACGATGGCCAGCTTGCTACAAGTCCGAGATTTAATTGCATTATATGGGCAAGCTGACATTGCGCTTCTGAGTTCTCAACTAAACGCCCCTGCTGCACTGGTGAATGCGATGGCTGAAAAGCTGGTCAGCATGGGGAAAATTGAAAAAGTCGATGTAAGCGCGTGCCTTACGGGTACCAGTTGTAAAGGATGCCCCGAGAGTCACGATTGCTCACATTTTGTCTATAAGATTAAATAGTGGTTTTCATCTCAGCGAATCAGCTTCTAATGCACTGATTTAGCTCAATGACTTCGCAAACTGAATCAATGTTTCACAAAACTCATCGGGATGAGAAATAAACGGCGCATGGGCGCTATTGCGCATCACAACGGATAATGAATTAGGATACAACTCGTCTAATTTCCCTACGATTTTACGCGGAACCAAGCCATCTAAATAACCATAAATGCGTAAGAAAGGCACCTGTAAATGAGTGAGTTCCTCACGTAAATCTTCAGTACGTAAAGATTCCAGCCCCATATTCAAGGCTTCAACCGATGGCATTGGCAGCGCCAATACTACAGATTTCAATGTACGCGCATCCTCACGGGCGCTTTCAGTTCCCAATGTTTGCAGTGCTAAAAAACGCTCAACGGTACGCTGGAAATTTTCAGACAGCATCTGTTCAAAATTAAGTAAGACTTCAGGTTTGATACCTTGCCACTCATCATGAGCACCAAAGCAAGGGGAAGATGCTACGGTGATTAAGGCTTTTACCTCATTTGGGTGATCGAGCGCGATACGGCTTGCCACTAACCCACCGAGTGACCATCCCAGCCAAATCGCATTTTTAGGCGCCTGTTCCCAGACAACATCAGCCATGGATTGAATACTCATTGGCGTAAAATCATGGCTACGCCCATAACCCGGTAAATCAACTAAATGGATGCGAAATTGCGAAGCCAGTCGAGGAATAATTGTTTGCCAGACTTCGGCGTTCAATCCCCATCCGTGCAGTAACACAATATCTTGTTTTCCTTCACCCACTGTCTGCCAATATAGCGTCGCCATGATTACACTCTCTTCAATATTATTTTCATTCTGATTTTTCAATCTAGGACTCGCCTATGCTAGCAATGGAAGGGGTCTGTTGGCTATGCCGACAGTTATTAAAAATTCCCCATCAAGGGATATGTAGCTTTTGTATCAAAAGCTTACCGCCAATGCCGAAAGTTTGTCCACAATGCGCTCTCCCGAGTGAATATCACCAATTTCCTTGCGGACGCTGCCTTGTGCAGCCACCACCTTGGCAGAAGCTAATTACCGTAACGCCGTATCAAGCGCCATTACGCCAGCTTATCCATCAATATAAATTTCGTTATCGACCCCAGCTTGCCATCCCTCTGACGCGAGTGTTTTTACTTTATTGGTTGAATGGATATCGCCAACGGCAATGGAAAAAACCCGACTTATTGATAACCATTCCTCCCCATCCTCGACGATGTTGGCATCGAGGATTTGATCACATGGCATTAATTGGTGGTAATTTGACCACATGGTTAAATATTGCCTATTCACAAAATTCATTATTGCGCTCTCGTGATACACTGGCGCAAGTTTCATTAACACGTAAACAGCGCCGCAATAACCTAAAAGAGGCATTTACCCTTGAAACTTCGGTTTCAGGTCTACACATAGCTATTATTGATGATGTGATTACAACTGGCTCAACCATGCATGCAGCCGCTCAATTGTTGATTTGTGCGGGAGCGCATACTGTTGACGCGTGGTCACTCTGTCGCACCTTGTAGGATGGGTGTAAATGGGCGTATTATAACCAACTAAAGCAGTCAACTATTATTGAGCAAGAGATTATGATTAATATTACAGAAGCAGCACAGACTCACTTCTCCAAGTTATTGGAAAGCCAAGAGTCAGGAACCCAAATTCGAGTATTTGTCATTAACCCAGGCACACCAACCGCTGAGTGTGGTGTTTCTTATTGCCCTCCTGGTGCCGTAGAAGCCACCGATAAAGAGCTGAAGTTTGAAAAACTCTCTGCTTACGTTGATGAAATTAGTGCACCATTCTTAGAAGATGCTGAGATTGATTTCGTCACTGACCAATTAGGCTCTCAATTAACCTTAAAAGCACCGAATGCGAAAATGCGTAAAGTGTCTGAAGATGCGCCATTAATTGAGCGTGTTGAATACGTTTTACAGTCACAAATTAACCCACAACTAGCGAGCCATGGTGGTCGTGTTTCATTAATGGAAATCACCGAAGATGGTTTTGCTATCCTGCAATTCGGCGGCGGCTGTAACGGTTGTTCCATGGTCGATGTGACGCTGAAAGAAGGTATCGAAAAAGAATTACTGAAAATGTTCGAAGGTGAATTAAAAGGCGTTAAAGACCTGACTGAACACCAACGCGGCGAGCACTCTTTCTACTAATAGATTCTGCTCACCCGCATTTTCTACTGAGTATCGGAGTATCCTCAGCACACCTGTGGATGCTCTTTCATAACATTTCTTCTAACTTTCCGGTATTTTATGGACCATTTTGAGACACTAACACCCGAACAAGCTTATCAGCACTGGTTAGATGGCACTGCTATTCTTGTCGATGTTCGCGATCCCCAAAGTTTTCGTGCTGGTCACGCGACAGGCGCTTATCACTTAACCAATGAGTCACTTCACCCGTTTGTCGAAAAAACAGATTACGAACAAACGATTATGGTGATGTGCTACCACGGTCACAGCAGCCAAGGCGCGGCGCAATACTTAATTAATATTGGTTTTGAATCTGTATATAGTATTAATGGCGGATTTGAGGCATGGTCACGGGAATACCCACAAGCCATTACGGCGCTCTAAACGAGACAACGTATTTATGATCCACATTATCTCTTTTGAAAATCCACGGATGGCTCAAGCGTTTGTCGATTATATGGCAGGACAAAATATCCCACTACAGCTCCATCCTTCCAACGACCAACAACATTATGAACTTTGGCTAGCCGATGAGCAGCATACGGAGCAAGTACGCCAAGAGTTAGAAACCTTTTTACGTAACCCTAATGATCCCCGTTACCTCGAAGCCAGCTGGCAAACGGGTCGTACAGACGCCCAATTTCAATATCGTAACTATCTGACATTCAGTTATTTAAAACAGCAATCCGGCCCATTGACTATCGCCGTTATTTTGCTGTCTATCGCGGTCTATCTTTGGGTCACCCTGACAGATCCCCGTGTCGTTCTATACTATCTAGGTTGGCCTATTGGTGATCAGCAAAGCGAATTGTGGCGTTGGATAAGCCCAGCGTTCGTTCACTTTTCTATTTCGCACATTGGTTTCAACCTTGCGCTCTGGTGGTTTTTGGCCGGGCAAGTTGAGAAAAAAATGGGCACAGGAAAACTGTTCACCATTTTATTAGTCTCCGCATTATTCAGTAACTGGGGTCAATCCCTATTCAGTGAAAATAACTTCGGTGGCTTATCGGGTGTCGTTTATGCACTGGTTAGCTATGTTTGGCTCACTGGCGAACGTCGCCCAGAAGTCGGTATCGGCATCCCTCGCGGGCTCATGGTATTCTCGATTATCTGGTTATTCTTCGGTTACTTTGACCTGCTCGGTATGGACATTGCTAATGCCGCACATACTTCAGGGTTAATTATCGGATTATTGATGGGAATATGGGATAATAGGCTCAGTTTTAAACACCAAGGTTCCAAATAGAACATTTTATAATTAGAGGCTAATGCTGTGAAACAAACCCAGAGACATGATGCAATTGTTGAACTTGTGCGTCTTCAGGGATATGTCAGTACTGAAGAACTTGTCGAGCAGTTTGAGGTTAGCCCTCAGACCATTCGCCGAGACCTCAATGATCTTGCTGAACAAAATAAAATCCTACGACACCATGGTGGCGCAGCCTTGCCTTCGAGTTCCGTCAATACCGCCTACAATGACCGCAAAACCATGTGGTCTGAGGAAAAAGCGCGTATTGCTCAACGTGTGGCAAGCCAAATTCCTGACGGCGCAACCCTATTTATTGATATTGGTACAACCCCTGAGGCTGTCGCCCACGCATTGGTTAATCATAAAAACCTGCGCGTCGTGACCAACAACCTGAACGTCGCAACATTGCTCATGGCAAAAGAGGATTTTCGTTTGATTCTCGCAGGCGGTGAAGTTCGTTCTCGTGATGGCGGGATTGTCGGTGAAGCCACCCTCGACTTTATCTCTCAGTTTAGGCTGGATTATGGCATTCTGGGGATCAGTGGGATTGATATGGATGGCTCATTGCTTGAGTTTGATTATCATGAAGTTCGCACCAAGCGCGCGATTATTGAAAACTCTCGTCATGTCATGTTGGTTACCGACCACTCCAAATTTGGTCGAAATGCGATGGTAAATTTAGGTAATATGAATCTAATCAATACCTTGTTTACCACCCAAGCACCTCCAGCCAGTATTCTAAAGGTTATCGAACAGCATAACGTTCAATTAGAGCTCTGCTAGCCCCCCAGCTTTAACTTTCCCAATGATGGTAGCTTGTCTACCATCAATTCTTATTTTTTCCTTTCTTTTCATTCTGTTGTCATCCCTTTGTCATATTACCAATTTATTAAACAGATTAAATTTATACACAAAATGTTATTAGCATCACGCGCTTGTTATTTTTATGGATTACAGGTTGGCAGACGTACAAAATTTGATTACAATTAAATGAGCGAAAACGAACATTATAGAAAATGGTTCGAACATCTCAGGGGGATGCATGGAAACGAAAGACTTGATTGTAATTGGCGGCGGAATCAACGGCGCTGGTATTGCAGCTGATGCTGCTGGGCGTGGATTATCTGTACTGCTGCTTGAATCTCAAGACTTAGCGAGTGCAACTTCATCTGCAAGTTCGAAACTGATCCACGGTGGTTTACGCTACCTCGAACATTATGAATTTAGACTGGTGAGTGAAGCACTTGCAGAGCGTGAGGTCTTATTACGACTGGCTCCGCACATCGCATTCCCAATGCGCTTCCGTCTACCTCATCAGCCTCACTTACGCCCAGCTTGGATGATCCGTATTGGCCTATTCCTGTACGATCACTTAGGCAAACGCGTTAGCCTGCCAAGTAGCAAGAGCTTAAAATTCAACCAAAATTCTGTGTTGAAACCAGAACTAACCAAAGGTTTCGAATACTCAGATTGCTGGGTTGATGATGCGCGTTTAGTGGTATTGAACGCTCAAGAAGTAGTTCGTAAAAACGGTGAAGTTCGCACTCGCACAAAAGTGACTCGCGCATACCGTGAAAATGGTCTTTGGGTGGTTGAAGCTCAAGACTTACGTACTGGCGAAACTCATACTTGGAAAGCTAAAGGTCTAGTCAACGCAACAGGACCTTGGGTTAAAGAGTTCTTCGATGATGGCTTAAAACTGAAATCCCCTTATGGTATTCGTCTGATCAAAGGCAGCCATATTGTGGTTCCACGCGCTCACGATGAGCCACAAGCGTATATCCTGCAAAACGAAGATAACCGAATCGTCTTTGTGATCCCTTGGATGGATGAATTCTCAATTATCGGTACTACCGATGTTGAGTACAAAGGGGATCCAAAAGATGTAAAAATTGACGAAAACGAAGTCAATTATCTGCTGAAAGTGTATAACGATCACTTCAAAAAACAGCTGACCAAACAAGATATTGTGTGGGATTACTCAGGTGTTCGCCCTCTGTGTGATGACGAATCAGACTCTCCACAAGCTATCACTCGTGACTACACATTAGATGTTCACGATGAAGATGGAAAAGCGCCATTACTGTCAGTATTCGGTGGTAAATTAACCACTTACCGTAAACTGGCTGAAGCGGCTGTAGGTAAATTAGCGGCATACTATCCGCATGCTGGCGAGCCTTGGACTAAAAACGGTCAATTACCGGGTGGCGATATCGAAGGTTGTGACCGCGATGGTTACGCACGCGTATTAACCCAGCATTACCCATGGCTCCCAGAAGGCTTAGCACTGCGTTACGCAAGAACTTACGGCAGCAACAGTAAGTTGATTTTAGCGGGCGCAAACTCAGTGTCTGATTTAGGTGAAGCATTCGGCGCAAATGTCTATGAAGCCGAATTACGCTACTTGGTCGAAAATGAGTGGGTTGTAGAATTAGACGATGCAATTTGGCGTCGTACCAAATTGGGCATGTGGCTGAACGACGCTGAGAAACAGCGCATTGCACAATGGCTTGCAGAGCACACGAAAGTGGCTGTGACAGCATAATCTCGTAAGAGATACGCAGTAAGATAGAATCGTAAAAAACTCGTTGTTGTACCAAAAGCGCCTATCTGTGCCCACAGACTGGCGCTTTTACTTTTATGAACACTCTAAAAATTGAATATTGTCATCAATTCTGGATTGAATCTATTTCAATGTCGTGGACGTAATGTTATTAGGGTAAAGCTCATTTGCGATATCGCTAAATTGGCGAGCGACATGGTATAGGCGCAATATCATCTCATCCGCTTCTTGCGCTGTGATATCCGCAACATCCGCCTGCGTCATTTTAATGTCAGTCGCTCTAAACGTAATCTTTCACAGAGTTTTTTGACAACTTCACTCGGTTTACTCAAGCTTAAATCCAACATATTATGCCTTAAGTTAAAATATCGCCGTTAACACACAATATTATGGATTTAGAAGACAATTACTGAAAGTTTACTTTTTATACAGCCCATGCTTGCATCCACCTCGCAACCCTGTTTATAATTCACCCGCAATTTTGCCCCTTCTAAAGTGAGTCTTTCCGACGATGAACTAAGTCCTGCCAGAAAATATTCACAATACCTTGTTTAAGGTCATTATTTTTCTGTTCTTGGCAGACACAGTTTTCATCGCTTCTTTTTCGAAATAGGCTTTTTAAAAGAAAATGCTTCGAAAAATAATAGTGCGAAAGATAGCGTAACGTTGTCTGCCCTCTCTATTTGGAGGTCTCTATGACAATAGCTAATCCAGCTCTCGCGTGCCATTTTTCACAATTAACCATCGAGTTCGACCAATCCACACTCTTTCCGCCATTGAGTGGTAGCTTATTTCGCCAAAAAAATGCACTAATTGGTCACAATGGTCGTGGAAAATCCGTATTAATGCGATTACTTGCCGAACAACTCACCCCCACTCACGGTAAAGTTGATTGGCATTTACCGATAATTCATGTGGATCAACTCAACCGCTTAACGGGTAATACCATTGCTCAAGCACTAGGTATTGATGCACTTTGGCAAGCCTTTTTATGCATTGAACAAGGTCTTGGCACCATGACCGATTTCGAGCTAACGGAAGATAATTGGCATCTGCCTGCAACATGGGAAATGCTGTTAGCGTCTGCGCAGCTAACAGCATCAATGGATGCCACTATAGAACAACTCAGCGGTGGTGAACGCACTCGCCTAGCGTTATGTGGTGCATTTTTATATCCTGACCATTTTCTTTTACTCGACGAACCCGACAACCACCTTGACCAACAAGGACGCCATTGGCTAAGTGAAAAGCTCAGTCAGCACAAAGCTGGCTGTTTAGTCATCAGCCATAACCGCCATCTTCTTGAAGAAATGAACGCTATTTTTGAATTAACCGATAAAGGCTTAGTGGAATACGGTGGAAATTACACCCTGTATGATGAGCAAAAAACCTTTGCTATCAATGCGATTGAAGCAGAAGGCGAACAACTCGAAAAGCAGATCCGCCAAGAGAAAAAACAGCAGCAAGCCACCCTACAAAAAGCTGCTCAGCGACGCAAGCAAGGTGAAAGCATTCGCTATGGCGGTTCCCAATCCTTATTGTTACTCGATATGCAGAAAAATAGATCCGAAAAAAGGCAATCTAGTGTAGCGGAGCGTCACCAGCGTGTATTAGGCGAATTACAACATCAACATCAGCAAAATCAAGACAAAGTTAGCCATATTCAGCCTCAAAAGATGGTACTCAGTTACCGAAGCGAAGGTGGAAAAATGCGCATTTTTGTCTCCCAATTGACACTACCTTATGGGCAAACGGCACCACTCTCATTTACCGCCTATAGCGGTGAACATTGGCATATTCAAGGACGCAATGGCTCTGGAAAATCCACCCTATTAAAAGTGTTGGCAAATCAGTTGCAGGCGCTGTCTGGAGAATGTCGCATCAGCGGTGATTTTTGCTATTTAGACCAACATCTGAATCTTTTGGATAAGTCATTACCCGTTGCCGAGGCACTCTATCAATATCAGCCAGCGATTTCCGTAGAGCAGTGGAGAACTCAATTGGGTATGTTACGTATTCGAGGGGATAAATCGTTACTGCCGTTGTGCCAGCTCAGTGGTGGCGAGCAGCTCAAAGCGACACTCCTAGCTTTGACGCATAGCTCTCATCCTCCCGCCGTTTTACTGCTCGATGAGCCAGATAATCACTTAGATTTAGATTCAAAACAGCTGTTGGAAGGGCTATTACGGGATTACCAAGGGACGCTGTTACTGGTTTCTCATGATGAGGCATTTGTGGAGCAATGCAATATTACCCATTACTTACCACTAGGCAGTTAATAAAGATTAAATAATGAGCTGTATGGGCTGTGCTTTACAGCCCTTTCTTAATTCACAAAGGTCTTTTTTACGCGGGCAGAAACCAGAAAATAGGGAACCCAAATCAAGCAATAAAAACTGCCATTAAAAAAGCTGGTAATGTAGCTATAGTCGATTTCGAGGTGAAACGCGACGGGAAAGGCGATGCGCGAGGCACCAATCACTGCGACATAGAGCATCATCGTAATGATAAACAACCCTTTAACCATGGATTTCTTTTTAAATACCGCAATGAACGACCCCACCATTAATGCGATAATCACCCCAAGGCTGAGCTGAACAGCATAAAATCCAGAGGCAAAACCTGACATATAAAAGTCCGATGCAGGGTTTGTTGCCAGCGACCAAGCACCTTGAACCTCAGCAATATCATTCACCATCATTTTGACCAAATTACCCAGCATATACAGCTGACCTAACAGAGGTAAAATCAGCCAGCCACCAATCCCTTGGAGGGATTTTTGAGGTTTAGTATGACTCTGCACCGGTATTTGAGCCGCGGGCAATGATTCGGGATTAGATGATAAATTCACATCCATAGTAATAACCTTTTTATTCTTTACGTTCTTTGAGTTTTTCTTCGATAAAAGCTTTCAGTACCAATGCCTGATTATGTTGCGTATCTTTGGCGCTATATAACAACGTGATGTCCCCTTGCTGCGCTTTCGCAAATACAGCGTGCCATGCATCATTTTGCTGTAGTTCTTGCTGATATTGCGTTACAAACTGCTCAAACTGGTCAGTATGTTGATGAAACCATTTGCGCAATTCATTGGAGGGCGCAACCGCTTTGTTCCATTCATCACACTGCAAATCTACCTTTTTGATCCCACGAGGCCACAGTCTATCCACCAAAATGCGATAACCATCTTGAGGGCTACAAGGGTCATAGACTCGTTTACAGTAAATCATCAGCAGGCTCCACAGTCATTGGGGTTTACTAATTAATAAACGTATTGCGAACACGCACAGAGACAAAAAAGTAAGGCACCCAGACGAAACAACCAAATAACCCTCGTATCAATTCACGAATATCATTGGAATCTATTTCGAGGTCTAACAATTGATTGGCAAGCACCAAATCAAAAACCATCACAGCCAATGAAAAAATTTGGAAAAAGGCATACACCTTAATAATTAATTTTTTCTTAGTGAAAAAGAGATAACAAAGATACAGAACTGTACCGTAAATAATCGCGTTACCAACCGTTTCAAAATATATCACTTCTTTGAATAACGGAATGAAATAGTCTGAACCTGGGGACGTCAATTCGCTCCAGTATTCAATCACTTCTTGATTATGATGCCAAAGTCTAAACGGCATAAATAGTGCCGAAAAAATCACCCCAAGCAAGGGGAGAATTAACCATCCACCGATACCATTTAATTCTGGCTTAGGCTTTGGCGCAGGGAGCATTTCATTATTTTCTGCGTTCATCTTCACATCCTTGATTTAATTTATGCAGTTAATCTGCTCACCTATTTGCGCAAGAATTTGCTGAATAGGTATGGGCAAGCTAAATTAGCACATGATTATCTGAATCACCTTTTTGCTAAGCTAACATACTCTAACGGCTAAAAATGTAGCGTGTGACGTTTTTTGTCAAAAATTAACCAAAAATGAGCATAAATCAGAAGAAGACGAACTATGGCATCAACGCAATCCGTTTCTATATCACTGCCACTTCATTACCGTATTGATGATTTTTTTGCCTTTCACTTGAGGGATCCGCAAAATATCGCCGAGATTGTTGAAAAAAACACCTTGCGCAAAGGGATCATCTGGCAAGAACACGCTGCGCAAATTCGCCTATCCATTAACGGCCAAGCCACTGACAATAAACAAGCAATATTGCAGCTTGATGTTGATAATGCAGAAACATCGCCTTCCTTAAATGAGCTACACACGCTTGCGATTCATTTACTCGGATTGAATCAACCCGTTGAGCAATTTGAAGAAAAATACCTTACCCACCCAATACTGGGTAAACTGATTGCGCCACAGCGAGGTGTGCGAGTGTATCAATCCGCCACCACGTTTGAAGCGCTCGTATGGGCCATTATCGGCCAGCAAATTAGTGTTCTTGCTGCCATCGCCATCCGCCGACGTTTTATTCAAGCTGTCGGGCAGCAGCATTCATCAGGCATTTGGTGCTTTCCCACCGTCGCCTCAGTCATCAATGTGGACGATGAAATTTTACGGCAAGCGGGTTTTTCTCTTGGAAAAATCATCGCCTTACGCGGGCTGTGTGCCGCTATTCAGGCGGGTGAATTAGACCTAGACAACGCCGTTACCCCTGAAAACGTCCATGAGGTCACCGAAAAATTGCTGGCTATCAAAGGTATTGGACCTTGGACAGTAAGTTATGGATTGCTGCGCGGATTTAATTACCTAGATGGTTCCCTGCATGGGGATGTTGCCGTACGACGCAATTTACAAACTTTATTAGCTCAAGATGCGCAACCATCTGCGAAAGAAACCCAACAATGGCTAGCCCAATTTGCACCGTGGCGAGCACTGATTGCCGCTCATCTTTGGCGCAGCCAATCCGCTGCAGGATATTAAACAAAAATCCCTAATCCAGTACGCTGAATTAGGGATTTATTTATGATGCTACTCGATTAGATAGTGATTAACGCAACCAGTTGGTTTTCACCAATTGCACCACTTCATCACCGCGACCGCTCATAATTGCCTTCAGCATATATAAGCTAAAACCTTTGGCTTCTTGCGCTTCAATCTCTGGAGGCATTGAAAGCTCTTGCTTCGCCGTCAATACATCCACAACAACTGGGCCATCATGAGCAAAAGCTTCTTTCAGCGCACCGTCCAGATCTTCACTTTTCTCAACGCGAATACCTTTGATACCTGCCGCATTGGCAATTGCTGCAAAGTTTGGATTCTGTAAATCGGTGCCCGCAGTCATAAAGCCTGCAACCTTCATTTCCATCGCCACAAAGCCCAATACGCCGTTGTTATGAATGATGATTTTTACTGGTAATTTCATCTGCGACAGCGAAATAAAGTCACCCATCAACATACTGAAACCACCATCGCCACACATTGCAACCACTTGGCGATTTTTATCAACCGCTTGCGCACCAATCGCTTGTGGCATTGCGTTTGCCATCGAACCATGGTTAAACGAACCGATCAGGCGACGTTTACCGTTCATTTTCAAGTAACGCGCAGCCCACACCGTTGGTGTGCCCACATCGCAGGTAAAGATAGTATCGTCGTTCGCCAGCTCGCTCAGCTTGGTGGCTAAATATTGTGGATGGATCAGCCCTTCATGGCCCGGCTTAGCTAAATCATCCAGCCCTTTACGCGCCTCGGCATAGTGCTTCAGTGCACCATCCAAATGTTTACGATTCTGCTTCGCCGTTAAATGTGGCTGTAGGGCAGTCAATGTCTCCTTAATATCCCCGATTAGCCCCATATCAATATGGCAATGGGAGCCTAAGCTTCCGGCATTCAGGTCAATTTGAATAATTTTCGCGTCTGTTGGGTAGAACGGACGATATGGGAATTGGGTACCTAACAACACAACGGTATCCGCATTCATCATTGCGTGGTAGCCTGATGAAAAACCGATTAACCCTGTCATTCCCACACTATTTGGGTTATCCCACTCAATATGCTCTTTACCACGCAACGCATGTACCACTGGCGCATTCAAAGTTTCTGCCAGTTTCACCACTTCATCATGAGCGCCAGCACAGCCATTACCGCAGAACAACGTGATGTTTTCTGACTGATTCAGTGCTTCTGCTAATTTTTCAATTTCAGGACGCTGAGGCATGATCAGAGGTGCTTGTGGCTGATACCACTCTTCTTTCGCCGATTCTGGTGCATCTTTCAGGGCGATATCACCCGGAATAACGACAACGGAAACGCCTTTATTCAGGATCGCTTTACGCATCGCTATGCCCAGAACTTGTTGAATTTGCTCAGGGTTAGTCACCATTTCACAATAGTGGCTACATTCACGGAACAGTTCTGTTGGATGGGTTTCTTGGAAGTAATTACTACCGATTTCACTCGATGGGATATGCGCAGCAATGGCTAATACAGGTACACGGTTACGATGGCAATCATACAATCCGTTGATTAAGTGCATGTTTCCAGGTCCACAAGAACCCGCACACACCGCTAACTCACCCGTTAGTTGCGCTTCTGCGCCCGCGGCAAATGCAGCCACTTCTTCATGACGGGTACCTAACCACTCAATAGACTCTTGCTTACGTAGACTATCCGTTAAACCGTTTAATGAGTCCCCAGTGACTCCCCAGATGCGCTTAACACCTGCGTTATCCAGTACTTTCGCAATATAGGATGCAATACTCTGTTTTTTCATAATGGCACTCTTTTTAAGTCGGATTAAATTCAGTTTATTCTTGTTAACCGCTACATATTTAACAAGCGATGCTGCTCTTAAAATACTTCCCGTAATATTCTTTCAATTCTAACTAAATCAATTCACCATTCCTACCAATGCAGTACATTCAAAAACAGAACAAGATATTCATCCGCGAATATCGAAAGAAGAATGAGATAACAGGACAAATTTAAGGTCGTAAAAAGAGGGTTAGTTTCAGTTATGAACAACCCAGCAAAATCCCGTTTATTTTGCACGTATCGAAAATCATAAATCTCTTTATATTTTCCAAAGAACGATTCCGAATTGATAACCTGCACCTAACGTCCAAAATAAGACAATATCTTCATCACGGAGTAAATTCTTTTTCTGGTGGCAATAATAAGCAATAAATGGGCTAGTTGCCCCTGTATAACCATATTCATCCGCAATATATTCTATTTTTTTATTAGGAATATTTAATGCTTCTGCCAATTCTGAAATATTGCTTTTCATTACCTGAGAGAAGAAAAAACAACTTATATCATCAATAGTTAACCCATTACTTTTTAATAATTTGTCAATGTGATAAATAGCATGAGGCAAACACTCTTTTGTTGTAAATTTACCCCAGTAAATTTTCTCATCTTGCATATTTTGGCTCTGTGAAAAACCATGCTTAGGAAAACGGGTCTCCCGGCAAAAATTCGAATCCGTATAATAAAAGCTATCCATCAAACCAGAGCTTGTCCCGTTTTGTACTTTTTCTAATGTCATAGCAACTGCTGCATCCCCAAAGAGAACCGATGGGAATAGCTCATTTTGATTACATAGATTTGAAAGATGGTCCGAGGCAACAATAAGGGCTTTTTTAGCTGTTTTTTTCATCTTTAGTATGATTGCAGCCTGCTCGAATGCCATTAACATTCCGAGGCAATTACCGTTAATATCAATACATACACACTCATTTTTTAAGGCTAAATGATGATGTAAATATAGGGCATTAAGTGGTGACAAATATTCCATCGTCGTTGAGGCAAATATCAAAACATCGATATCCTTATCACTCATTGAGGCTAATGCATTAATCGACATCGTCAACGCATTTTCATCAGGCTGGATCGTGATATATCGCTGCCTCTGCCCAAAATCATTCAATAATTCCGGTAAATTTTTGATATTTGGATACTTATCAAAATAATATTGGTTATTCCTAATATTTTCAGGATGGTAGATATGAATAGATGAAATTTTTATTGCCTCATTCATTGCATTTCCCTTATTTGTATTAGTTTACCCCCATGGTATAATCCACCAATTAATAAAAAACAATCAACACAAACCACCACATTTTACATTTTGTCGATATTATTGTATTATTGAATCATATTTGACTATCTAAAGGTGATATTTTTGCTTTATTTCAAAAACATAATAAATCAGTATTTCCCTATCAATACACTTCGTTATAAAAACTTGATATAGCTTATTCAACAAGCTTCTTAATCAATAAATTTCCATTCAATTAGTTTAGATACTGCATTTAATTATCCATACTAATTTTCATTATTTGCAGATTGTCCGAGCAAATCGGATCGGGAAACCCACATCTTAAAATTCAAATAAGAGGATGGTTCCATGAAGATCAGAAAGAAAAAAGAAAAACCATTAAATATCAACGATATTACAATTATTGATGATGGAAAATTGAAAAAAGCAATCACAGCGGCTTCGCTGGGTAATGCGATGGAATGGTTCGACTTCGGTGTTTACGGCTTCTTAGCCTATGTACTGGGTCAAGTCTTCTTTCCGGACGCATCACCGAGCGTTCAGATGATTGCGGCGTTAGCCACCTTCTCCGTACCTTTCTTGGTTAGACCCCTTGGGGGCGTTGTCTTCGGTATTCTCGGGGATAAATACGGTCGACAAAAAGTGCTGTCCATGACCATTATTATTATGGCAATCAGTACCTTCTGTATCGGTCTGATCCCATCATACGAGAAAATTGGTATTTGGGCGCCTATCTTATTACTGCTCGCTAAATTGGCTCAAGGTTTCTCAGTAGGTGGTGAATATTCCGGTGCAGCCATCTTTGTTGCTGAATATTCCCCTGACCGTAAGCGTGGCTTTATGGGCAGTTGGTTAGACTTCGGTTCTATCGCAGGTTTTGTGATGGGTGCAGGTGTCGTCGTACTGATTTCAAGCCTTGTCGGAGAAGCTAACTTCCACGATTGGGGATGGAGAATTCCGTTCTTCTTAGCCTTACCGTTAGGTATTATCGGTCTCTATTTACGTCATTCATTGGAAGAAACCCCTGCATTCCAGCAACATATTGAAAGCTTAGAGCAGCAAGACAAAGCCAATATCCAGAACCCACCGAAAGTCTCTTTCCGTGAAGTTGCATCTAAATATTGGAAAAGCTTGATGATTTGTGTCGGCTTAGTTATCGCCACTAACGTGACGTACTATATGCTGCTGACCTATATGCCGAGCTATTTGTCCCATAATTTGAACTACTCGACCGACCACGGTGTGTTGATTATTATCGCTATTATGATTGGTATGCTGTTTGTTCAGCCAATCATTGGTTTAGCCAGTGACAAAATTGGTCGCCGACCTTTTGTGATCATGGGCAGCGTAGGGTTAATTGTGTTGGCTTACCCCGCATTTATGATGATTAATAGCGGCTCTGTTGGCTTAATTTTTGTCGGATTGTTGATTCTTGCAGTATTACTCAACTGCTTTACAGGGGTGATGGCATCGATTTTACCGGCTATTTTCCCTACCCATATTCGTTATAGTGCATTAGCCATCGCTTTTAATATTTCGGTATTAATTGCGGGTGCAACACCAACAGCGGCGGCATGGTTAGTTGAAGCGACTAATGACTTGTATATGCCTGCATATTATCTGATAGTCATTGCATTAATTGGTCTGTATACCGGTATTAGAATGCCAGAAACGGCCAATAAACCACTGCGTGGTGCAACACCGGCGGCCTCAGATAAAGCGGAGGCAAAAGAAATTTTGAGTGAGCATTTTGACAATATCGAACAGAAAGTTGAAGATATCGAGCAACAAATTGCCGAGCTGGAAAAACAGCGCCAATCGCTAATCAACCAGCACCCAAAATTAGATTAACCCTTAAAAAACAGCGAGGAAAGCGATGTCGGCTTGTCACTTAGTTTGGTTTCGCAACGATCTACGAGTCACCGATAATAAAGCGCTTACCTTTGCTTGTGAGGATCCTACTGCCACTGTGATTGGCGTCTATATTGCGACGCCAGAACAGTGGGCAACTCACAACGTATCACCAAGGCAAATTGCCTTTTTGCATCAAAACCTGGTGGAGCTACAACACGCTTTAGCGAAACGGGGCATTCCCCTGATTTGCCATACCGCGGCAACCTTTGCGGATTCCGTGAAATGGTTGCTGGATTTTGCCCAACAGCAAAATGCCACAGGGTTATATTTCAATCACCAGTACGAGTTAAATGAACGCTTGAGGGATGAACAGTTACGCCAGCAGTCGCAACATCTGAATATTTTCACCTATGATGATGCGCTATTACTTCCGCCAGGTTCAGTGACGACCCAAAAAGAGGATATGTACCAAGTCTATACCCCGTTTCGGCGCGCCTTTTTGAGCCAATTGCTGATGAGTGATTTTCGCTCGTTTCCTGCACCCAAACCACGGGGAGCCGCGTTAACCGTTGAAAATACACCTCCACTTTTTGCTCATCAACCTGTTGAAACTTCATCGCAATTTATTGCCGGAGAGCAAGCTGCATTAGCGAAGTTACGGCAGTTTTGCAGCGAGCGCGTACAAGATTACCAACGCGACCGAGATATTCCCGCCATTGATGGTACTAGCCAATTATCCCCGTATTTAGCCCTTGGGGTGCTTTCACCTCGCCAATGTGTGAATCGCTTATTGGCAGAGAACCCGCAGGTTTTTGACTCCCAAGAAAGTGGCGGTTTTAGCTGGCTAAATGAATTAATTTGGCGAGAATTTTATAGTCATCTACTGGTCGCTTTTCCACGCCTTTGTCGCCACCAGCCATTTATTAAATGGACGCAACATATTCAATGGAATCCTGATGACGCTATATTTTCGGCATGGAAAAGTGGACAAACAGGCTACCCAATTGTGGATGCCGCCATGCGCCAGCTCAACCAAACAGGCTGGATGCATAACCGACTACGGATGATTGTGGCGAGTTTTTTAGTCAAGGATTTGCTAGTCGATTGGCGCAAAGGCGAGCACTACTTTATGAGCCAGTTAATCGATGGCACTTTGGCGGCGAATAATGGCGGCTGGCAATGGTCAGCGTCAACGGGGGTTGATGCCTCGCCGTGGTTCCGTATTTTTAACCCAACCACTCAGGGGAAAAAATTCGATCCACAAGGCACGTTTATCCGCGAGTGGCTTCCCGAACTTCGCGATGTTCCCGAGACGTTTATTCACGAACCCCATACATGGGCTGAATCTCACCAAGTCTCTCTGAATTATCCAACCCCCATCGTTGACCATAAGCAAGCACGGCTGATGACGCTGGAAGCGTTTGAGGCAGGAAAGCAGGCTGTATAGCGTTAGTTTTGCCATTTTTTCACGAGCTCCATACTGATATAACGCTTCCTTTTCATTTTCTGAAACATCCTTATTTCCTCAATCTATAATTCTACCTTATCTAAAATTCAGACTAAGTCTAAATCAATTAAATGGTGAATTTGAGTTAATCTCACTATACGGTCTTAATGAGGTCATAACATTTTAAGATTGAAGCCTGCTGCTAAAAGGAGATGCTCGGATGCCAGAAAATAATTACATTGGAAGTGCAAGTAGCCGAACAAATATAGGAACATCAACGACAACGGTTTATGTCACCGTCCCGAAACTACGATTTTTCATGGAGCCTAGAGCGCTATCTTTTGCTCCTGCTCAATCTATCCCGCTTTCTCCACCAGCAACCTCAATATCAAAACCATCAATATCCCCGAAAGATGCCTTAGATGTTTTAACTCAGGTAGTTAAAGCGCCAAATCCGATGACGATATTATTGATGGGTCTCTTTTACTCACCGAGTGTGGGTGATGCGACAATGGACCGTATTTTTATTGGTCGTCCTCTTGAGAAGCGACTCATTTTTGGTGGTTTTTCTCGTTCTGCATCAACGGTATCTACCTATGACTATACGTCGGAAGCTTTTTTAAGAGAAATAGCTGCGGCAAAAAGTACGGTAACAACCCGTGTTCGTTTTCGAGTCATAGTAGACGAAGAGACGGGAAACCCGAAAATTGCTGGGTATGAAGTGGATGAAAAAAGTGGATTAGATAGGGTAAGAGTCCGCTTTGCTGAAATTCATGAGGATGGCACGGCGACATTTTCAGACCCTGAGTTTAAAGGGCAATTTTTTTGGGATCTCAAAGAGAATACGGTGGAATACAATGATTACACCGCTCAAGAAGTCGCAGAAAAACCAATATTAGGTTTTCAGTCCGTTAAATTTAGTTTAGATAACGGACGTCGGGAAAGCATCGTTCATGATGGTGGTGAAATTGGACATACATCCCCACCAACCCCTTTACCTGAACCGCAAAAAATTTGGAGTTTGCCAAATCCCATTCCCGATATTGAAAAACCAGAAATAACCGTAAGTCCGATACCCGAGCAATCAACGGGATGGATTGAATGGGTGCCTATTCACGAAACGGATTTTAATGATTATGTGATTGTCGATCCTCGAGGGGAAGTACCTGCAATCTATGTGTTTTTTCAAAAAGAGCCAGTCGATGATTTGGAAGTGGATTATTACGATAATTTTAAAGGGCGCCCTAGAAAAGATTTGTATGAAGTTGACCATCTGCCATCTCAAGCTGCTATTAAGCTCTATTTAATTAAAAAATATCCTGATATTTCAAAGGAAAAGCTCGATATAATGTTAGGGCAAGTAGCATCAATTGCTATCCCTAAAGAAGTTCATCGGAAATGCAGTGAAACTTACGGTGGACGAAATAACAGTTGGGTTGATCTTGACGATGGCTCATCACTACGTCGAAAGGTATTCGATGCACAAAATTTACGAGAAGCCGTTGAGCGAAATTGGGCAGCTAACCGAGAATGTTTGGAAAATGAAGGTTACGATAACAAATTACTGGATGAAAAATTAGACAAAATACACGAGCTAAACGAAGCAAAAGGATTATACAAATGAGTGTAAATATTGAAGCGTTAGTACAACGGTTAGGGGATACCTATGATGAACTTTATCGTGACGGGTTAATCCCTTATAAAACAAAACCTCAAGGCAACTCTGGAGATGATGATTTAAGCCTGAGAATGACAAAAGAGTATGTATTTTTATCTTTTGATAATCCATCTAAAAAATTATCACAGATTACGATGACGTTGATCCCTGATAATGTCAAAAATCAATGGGTTTTCCCAAATAAAATACCTTTTGGATTAGAACAAGTCATGACTGACCGCTGGTTTTATGCACACATAGGTGACCCTATAAGAGTTGCCCCAGAAAAAGTAGTTATGGGCTTTGAATTTGGTAAATCAGAAGTATTTATTTTAAATGATTCAAGTCTGAAGAAAAAAACATCTATTTTGGTCAGTTATCATCCTGTAATGAAAGGTTTTGCACAATCAGTAACATTTGAGTTGTTAGATAACTTAGAAAAACGCTGGAAAGTAGATCATTACAAATGAGTGTAAATATTGAAACGTTAGTACAACGGTTAAGGGATACCTATGATGAACTTTGTCACGACGGGTTAATCCCTTATAAAACAAAACCTCAAGGCAACTCTGGAGATGATGTATTAACACTTAGAATGTCAAAGGAATATACATTTTTAGCATTTGATAATCCGTCCAAAAAATTATCACAGATTACTATGACTCTCATACCAGATAATAAGCGTAATGGGTGGATTTTCCGAACCAAATTCCCTTTGGATTAGAGCAAGTGATGTCTTATGTTTGGTTTTATGAGCATATAGGCAATCCAATAAGGCAAGCTCCTGAAGATGTTATTTTGGGTATTCCTATAGGAAAAACAGAGGTATTTAAACTAAGCATTACAACGCAATCTATGGAGCCTATAGCTATGATTGTGAGCTTTCATCCCGAGATGAAAACGCTTGCTCAAGAAGTTACTTTTGAAGTATTAGCGAATTTAGAAAAACGCTGGAAAGTAGATCATTACAAATGAGTGTAAACATTGAAGCGTTAGTACAACGGTTAGGGGATACCTATGATGAGCTTTATCGCGACGGGTTAATCCCTTATAAAACTAAGCCCCAAGGGAATTCAGCTCATGATATCCACACTCCCTGCCCTTATTTCCCCCCAATCCCCAATTTGATCAATCCTAAATAGAAATTACTGGTTATGATAACTAGACAACAACAATAGGAGGCAATAATGCAGGTGATTTTACAGGTTGATTTCCCATACCAAGGCCCATGGGGTGAAGAGATGGCGGCGGCAATGGAAGGATTAGCGCAATCCATTAACCAAGAACCGGGGTTTATTTGGAAGATTTGGACTGAAAACCAACAGACCCAACGGGCGGGGGGTATTTACTTATTTGCTAACCAAGCCGATGCGCAAGCGTATCTCGAAATGCACAGTGCGCGACTCAAATCCTTTGGTGTACCTGAAGTGAGCGGGCAAATTTTTAGTGTAAATACCGCACTCAGCCAGCTGAACCAAGCGCAATTTATTCAAAAATAGTTTCTATGGAGAGGGCATTTTTGCCTTCTCTTATCCCGTTAAAATTTACTCAGCAAAATCCAATTCATCGACATCCACAGATTGATGAATAACGCGAGAGATAAAAATAAATGGGGTTTGGGGCATGTAATATATGGAATGTTTTTTAAACTCAAATCGCCTCATCCCTTCACATATCCAATGACACTCTTTTCCTATCCATGGCGAACTAGCCAGTAACTCAAACGTTTTTTTTAATTCATTATGGTATTTTTTCGCTTGATTAACACCGAACTGCCGTATTGTGTAACGAGCAATTTGATAAATATCTTCTTCCGCAACTTGGGAAATTTTATACATTTAAATCCTTTTCCGCTCTGGCAAAAATGTCATCCATACTGCTTTCACTTTCAGGTGAATTCAGTCCATCCAATACCATTTTTCTCACATATTCAAGCCGTTGCTCTCTCTCTTCCATCATACGCAATGCGTCCCTTATCACTTCTGATGTATTGCCATAGCGACCAGACTGGATCATATCGCCAATAAAACGGTTGAAGTGCTCCCCCAATGTCACACTTGTTACTCTCGCCATAAACTCACCCACCATAGAATTGTATTACTCAGTCATACAACTATAGCAATGAATTTCTGTTGCTTCCAGCCAGCAAAAACTGAGGGGGCATTTTTGCCCTCTCAGGCCATTGACAAACCCATCAGGTTTAGAAATGGCTCTTTTGGGTTGTAAAATTAACAAGGAAAATCAATTCATTGATTTTCGCCTGATAACACAACATCAAAAATCCCCGTGGCGACGTTCCACCAGCGTTAAAATACTGTACAGCGCCACGATATCGTTATGCTGATTAAACACTTGGACATCCCACTCGATAACCCCATTAGGCTTATCTTCGGCTTTTTTCTGCACCTTTTTGATCTTTTTCTTGCATGTTAAGCGCACTTGGATGGTATCGCCGATTTTTACAGGTTCGATAAAACGTAAGTTTTCCATCCCATAGTTAGCGATAACCGGCCCAACTCCCGCATCCACAAACAGGCCCGCCGCCGCCGATACCACAAAATAGCCGTGGGCGATGCGCTCGCCAAACATGGATTGCTCGGCGCCGAGTTTATCCACATGCACATAGAAATTGTCCCCGCTAAGGCAGGCAAAATTCACAATATCCGCTTCAGTCACCGTGCGTCTCGCGGTCAGTAACGTGTCGCCAATCACTAACTCTTCGAAATATTTACGGAATGGATGCACCACATCGGCAATGGCCTCAGCCCCGCGCATCCACTGTTTGCTAATTGCGGTCAGCATGGATGGGCTACCTTGAAGTGCCGTGCGCTGCATATAATGTTTTACGGCTCGCAAACCACCGAGCTCTTCACCGCCCCCAGCACGCCCCGGGCCACCATGTACCAACATTGGCAAAGGCGAGCCGTGCCCCGTGGACTCTTTCGATGCCGCTTCA
Organism: Providencia sp. wls1943; assembly: GCF_009706275.1. Classification (NCBI taxonomy): domain Bacteria; kingdom Pseudomonadati; phylum Pseudomonadota; class Gammaproteobacteria; order Enterobacterales; family Morganellaceae; genus Providencia; species Providencia sp. wls1943. The sequence continues at coordinate 84,763 of NZ_WLTU01000004.1, read as the reverse complement.
TCCAGAATAAACATCCGTCCGTGCGCCCGTGCCGCTGCGCGGATCACCGTCTGCGCCACTTGGCTATCGGCAGTCACTAACGAGCCAACTAAGCTTCCGCCTCCTAGCGCCGCCAATTGCACCGCTTGATCTAACCCGTCATAACTCATTAATGTCGCCACGGGACCAAACGCCTCGGTTTCATGTACCGCCTGATGCACAAATGGCTCGGCACAGTACAGCAATGTCGGTGGGAAAAATGCCCCTTTTTCGCTATCGCCAGCCACCACCTGCATATTGGTAAAGCTACCACCGCACAAGCGTTCGCAACCATTGGCGAGCAGATAATTCACTTTATCCTGCACGTCTTGGCGCTGTTCAAGGTTAATCAATGCGCCCATTCGAACCCCTTCGGCAGCAGGATCGCCCACCGCGACATTCGAGATACGTTTTAGGAGGGCATTTTTCACATTTTCCAACTGAGTTTTAGGGACAATAATTCGGCGAATTGCAGTACATTTTTGCCCCGCCTTCGTCGTCATTTCATTAACCACTTCTTTGATAAACAGCGCAAATTCTGGTTGTTCAGGCTGAACATCCGCACCTAAAATGGCGCAGTTCAATGAATCTGCTTCCATCGTAAAAGGCACAGATTTTTGATTGATGCGCGGGTGAGATTTGAGTTTTTGTCCAGTTCCCGCTGAGCCTGTAAAGGTCACCACATCTTCAAAATCAAGGTGGTCGAACATATCCCCAACGCCGCCACAAATTAATTGAATCGCCCCTTCGGGAACTAACCCGCTCTCCACCATCAATTTCACCATCGCGTGAGTCAGTTGCGCGGATGCGCTAGCAGGTTTGATGATAGCAGGCATTCCCGCTAGCCACGTTGGCGCCAGTTTTTCTAGCATACCCCAGCACGGAAAGTTGAACGCATTGATGTGCAAAGCCACGCCACGGCGCGACGTTAAAATATGGCGGGCAACAAACTGCCCCTGTTTTGATAGCGGGATCATCTCGTCTTCTGACCACACGGTATCATCCGGCAGCTCACGGCTTGCCAGCCCCGCGTAGGAAAATAGAGTGCCTATCCCCCCTTCGATATCTACCCAACTGTCTGATTTAGTGGCGCCTGTCTGGGCTGAAATGGCGTATAACGCCTCTTTATGGGCAAGCAAATGTCGAGCAACGGCTTTGAGCATCTCTCCACGCTGTTGAAACGTTAATTTTCCTAGCGCCTCACCACCGACATCACGTCCGTATTGTAGGCTTTGCGCTAATGGCAGCCCTTCAGAGGTCACGGCATAGAGTGCTTCATTGGTTAGCGCATGAAAAATCGGACGACCTTCCTCTGCTCCTGTTGCCCACTTCCCCATAATGTAACTTGTTAAATGTTGCATGTTCCATCTCCAGAAAAACGACAATAAACCACTTTTAGATGTTAAATATGTATCACATAAACAATCATAGATGCCAATCGAAATTTAACAAATAAAACACAAATAGAGTTAATTTGAGTATTTAGGACAAGAATCACACAAAAAATGATGGATTTATCAGTTTGATTTATATAGATATAGTTTAATTGCTTGTGAAGTGAATCGCAAAAACCCTACAAACAGCATTGATCTTATTGTTAACTATTCCTAGCATTAATGTTAAATAAATGTGTTTCATATTTTTATATAAACTTTATTTTTATGAATCACTTTAACGGAAGATAACAATGAACAAGCAAAATCAAATCCACTTCGATGCCAAAATCGAAGCCGACATCGCCATCGAGCCCAAAGATTGGATGCCCGATGCCTACCGACAAAACCTCATTCGCCAGATTGGGCAGCACGCCCATTCAGAAGTGATTGGTATGCTGCCGGAAGCCAACTGGCTCACTCGCGCCCCAACCCTACGCCGTAAAGCCGTTCTGCTAGCAAAAATTCAAGATGAAGCAGGACATGGTTTATACCTCTACAGCGCCGCAGAGACGTTGGGTTGCTCTCGCCAAGACATCTACCAAAAGATGCTCGACGAAAAGATGAAATACTCCTCCATTTTTAACTATCCGACACTCAACTGGGCAGATGTGGGCGTGATTGGCTGGCTGGTTGATGGCGCAGCAATTGTCAACCAAGTGGCACTGTGCCGTGCCTCTTATGGGCCTTACGCCCGTGCGATGGTGAAAATCTGCAAAGAGGAGAGTTTTCACCAACGCCAAGGCTATGAAACCGTCATGGCACTAGCTGAAGGGACTGATGAGCAAAAAGCCATGCTGCAAGACTCTATCAACCGCTTTTGGTGGCCAGTATTAATGATGTTTGGTCCGAATGATTCTGATTCCCCTCATAGCGCCCAAAGTATGGCGTGGAAAATCAAACGCTTCAGTAATGACGAGCTGCGCCAGAAATTTGTGGATAACACCGTACCGCAGGTGGAAGCCCTCGGCATGACCATCCCCGACCCTGACCTGCACTGGGATGACGCGCTAGGTCACTACCGTTTTGGTGAGATTGATTGGGAAGAGTTCTACCAAGTGATTAAAGGGCAAGGGATCTGCAACCAAGAACGCCTTGATGCGAAACGTAAAGGTTGGGAAGACGGAGCTTGGGTGCGCGAAGGCGCAATGGCTCACAGTCAAAAACAAAAAGCCATTAAATCTGCGGCTTAGCCACCCAGAAGGAAAAGACCATGAACAATCAAGATTGGCCACTGTATGAAGTGTTTGTTCGCAGTAAACAAGGTTTAGCCCACCGCCATGTGGGAAGTTTGCACGCCGCCGATGACCAAATGGCCCTGGAAAATGCTCGCGATGCCTACACTCGCCGTAGCGAAGGTTGCTCCATTTGGGTCGTCAAAGCCGCTCATTTGGTCGCATCTCAACCTGATGAAAAAGATCAATTTTTTGACCCTGCGGATAGCAAGGTTTACCGCCACCCGACCTTTTACACCATCCCTGATGGCATCAAAAACATGTAAGGAGCTTGAAATGACCGAAAAACAGCAGCTCCAACATTATGTTTTACGCCTCGGAGACACTCCACTGATTCTGGCACAGCGCCTGTGCGAGTGGTGCGGTCACGCCCCTGAAATCGAAATTGACCTTGCGCTGTCTAACATCGGCTTAGATTTACTGGGGCAAGCGCGCAATTTCCTGAGCTACGCCGCACAACTCAAAGGCGCAGGCTACAACGAAGACAAGCTGGCTTACCTGCGTGATGAGCGTGAATTCAGCAATTTATTGCTTGTTGAACAACCGAATGATGGCTTCAACGATACCCTCGTACGCCAGTTTTTTATCGATGCCTACCATGTGCCCCTGTACAGCGCACTGGCTCAAAGCCGTGACCCACAGCTTGCCGCCATTGCCGAAAAATCCCTTAAAGAAGCCCTGTACCACCTGCGTTTTAGCCGCGGTTGGATGATCCGATTAGGGGATGGTACCGCACTGAGCCAACAAAAAATCCAGCAATCCATCAATCGCTTATGGCGCTTTACGGGCGAATTGTTCCATGCCGATGAAATTGAAATTACGTTAAGCGAGGCAGGCATTGCCGTTGACCCGCGCACACTGCGCAACGTTTGGCTGCAAGCCGTGAATGAAACCTTTGAAGAAGCCACTCTCAGCCTACCTGAGCAAGCTGCTTATCGATTAGGTGGCAAACAAGGCAGCCACACTGAGCACCTCGGTTTAATTCTCACGCAGCTGCAATTTGTGCAACGCGCTTACCCCAACAGCCAGTGGTGATAGCGATGGAACAGAGAATGCAACTTCAATCCCCCGATATTCATCAGATCTGGCAGCAGCTTCAACAGATCCCTGACCCTGAATTGCCAGCTCTGTCTATTACTGATCTCGGCATGGTGCGCCATGTGAAGCCGACCGAACAAGGCTGGCAAATTGGGTTTACCCCAACCTATTCAGGCTGCCCCGCCACCGAATTTTTAATCAATGAAATCAAAACGGTTCTCGATAGCGCTGGTTTTTCACCTGTGGATGTAGAAGTGGTATTAACCCCCGCATGGACGACGGACTGGATGAACCAAGATGCCAAAAGGCGCTTACGTGAATTTGGCATTGCCCCCCCACAAGGCACCGCCTGTGAGCATCCTGAACATACAGGGGCAATTTATTGCCCCCGTTGTGACAGCGAACAGACGGAAAAAATTAGCGAGTTTGGCTCTACCGCCTGCAAAGCGCTGTATCGCTGCAATGAATGCTTAGAACCGTTTGATTACTTTAAATGTATTTAAGGGCACACTCATGACTGTCTTTCACCGTTTAAGTATTGCCGCTATTGACCGTGACACGCCCGATGCCGTGGCGGTCACCTTTCATATTCCTGAATCTTTGCAAGCGCAGTATCGTTACCGTCCGGGCCAACATTTGACGTTGAAAGCTGCGATTAACGGCGAAAATCTTCGTCGCTGCTACTCCATCTGTAGCGCCCCCGATGAAAACGGGCTAAAAATTGGCGTTAAAGCTATCTACGAAGGGCGATTTTCTAACTTTATCAACCAACAACTGAATGTTGGGGATAGCTTAGAAGTGATGATCCCCCAAGGGCAATTTGGCTACCAACCCGATAGCCAGCAACAAGGGCACTATTTAGCCGTGGCTGCAGGCTCCGGCATTACCCCGCTGTTATCCATCATCAAAGCCACATTGCAAACCGAGCCAAATAGCCGTTTTGTGCTGATTTACGGTAATCGCAATAGCCGTTCAGTGATGTTCAAAGAAGCCATTGCTGACTTAAAAAACCGCTTTGCTACCCGTTTTCAAGTGCTGTATCTGTTTAGCCAAGAGCCGCAAGAGAGCGCGTTACTCAGCGGGCGCATTGATGCGCAGCAACTTAGTGCCTTAGGGAAATCTCTGCTCAATTTTAGCCAATTCGACCGCGCTTTCATTTGCGGTCCAGAATCCATGATGGATGAAGTCCAAGAAACTTTAATTCATCACGGCATGGCACAAGAGCGCGTACATACCGAGCGCTTTAATACCTCTGGCGCGAAATTCAAACCGACCATTGCCACCAGTGAAAGCCGCCAAGTTACTCTTTTGTTAGATGGGCGCACCCTAAATATCAATATGGATGGGCAAGATGACAGCATCCTCGACGCCGCACTGCGCCAAGGTGCTGATCTGCCTTACGCCTGTAAAGGTGGTGTTTGCGCCACCTGCAAATGTAAGTTGCGCTCGGGAGAGATTGAAATGGGTGTGAACTACAGCCTCGAGCCTGACCAAATTGCCGCCGGTTATATCCTCAGCTGCCAAGCATGGCCAAAAGGGGATGGCGTGGTATTGGACTTTGATGTGTAGGGATGAGCAATGGAAAATAATTGGATTTTATCTCAACAACATCACCGCGTTCTGACACTAACGCTTAATCGCCCCGATGTACGCAACGCACTGAGTACGCCGTGCCTTGAATTACTGGTTAAGCATCTTGAGCATGCGCAAACCGATGACAATATCGGCGCTATCGTCATCACGGGCAACCCACGTTTCTTTGCCGCAGGGGCTGATCTTAAAGAGCTTCAACAGCAAACCGTTGCCAGCGCCATCACGGATAAACGTCCACAAGTTTGGCGCCGTTTTGCACAAATCAGCAAGCCGATTATTTGTGCCGCCAATGGCTACGCGTTAGGGGCTGGGTTCGAGTTACTGCTCGCCAGCGACATCATTATTGCGGGGGAATCCGCTCGCTTTGGCTTACCGGAAATTACCCTTGGACTGATCCCCGGTGCGGGCGGTACTCAGCGCCTAATTCGCGCAGTGGGCAAATCCCTTGCCATGCAGATGGTACTCACCGGAGAAACCATCAACGCTGAGCAAGCTAAACAAGCCGGATTAGTCAGTGAAGTGTGCGTGGACGCACTCACCCTTGAACGCGCTCAAGCTATCGCCACACGCATCACAGGACATGCGCCTTTAGCCGTAAACGCCGCCAAAGCTGCGCTAGTAAGCGCCCACGAAACTCACCTGACCGAAGGCTTAAAACTGGAGCGCCAGTATTTTGTCAACCTTGCGGGTACTGACGATCGCCAAGAGGGGATCGCCGCCTTTTTCGAAAAACGATCCCCCCAATTTACAGGACGCTAACCATGATAAATGACATCGCTCTCACCGAAGAGATGATCCTTACAACGCTGGAAGATGGGGTGCTCACGATTACCTTAAACCGCCCTGAACGCCTAAATAGCTTTAACGATGAGATGCATCGCCAGCTGAGCACGGCAATAAAAATCGCCGAGCGCGACGAAACTGTACGCTGCTTAGTGATCACTGGCGCAGGTCGTGGATTCTGTGCGGGGCAAGATCTGAACGATCGTAATGTTGCCGTCGGATCCGAAGCCCCTGATCTGGGATTTTCCGTCGAAACTTACTATAACCCACTGATCCGCCGTCTCGTCGCCTTACCCAAGCCGATTATTTGCGCCGTTAACGGTGTTGCCGCAGGTGCGGGAGCGGCAATAGCCCTTGCAGGAGATATTGTTATCGCCGCGAAAAGCGCCAGCTTTATTCAATCATTTTGCCGCCTCGGGCTGGTGCCTGATTCCGGTGGAAGCTGGTTTTTACCACAATTAGTCGGTCGTGCCCGTGCCATGGGTATGGCGATGCTAGGGGATAAAATCAGCGCGGAACAAGCATTGCAGTGGGGCATGATTTGGCAAGTCACGGAAAATGACCAACTCGCCACCACCGTGGGCAACCTCGCAAAGCATCTTGCGACTCAACCGACTTATGGGTTAGGGCTGATCAAAAAAGCCATTCACAGTGCCGCCACTAATACCCTTGATGAGCAGCTCAATTTAGAGCGAGATTTACAGCGCTTAGGCGGGCGCAGCCATGATTATCGCGAAGGCGTCGATGCGTTTTTAAATAAACGCAAACCGACGTTCCAAGGGAAATAACCATGACAGCTTCTCTACAGATACACAATCCACCTATACACGGTCTATCCATAAATAAGGTCGCAGTTATTGGTGCGGGCACCATGGGCATTGGGATTGCGCAAGTCGCTGCCAGTGCAGGTCTGTACGTGCAACTTTTTGATGTCAATACGCAAGTGTTGCAGCAATCTTTAACGGCACTCACCGCTCGTTTACGCAAACGCGTTGAACAAGGTAAAGCGGACGCCAAAAGCACAGAAGAAACTCTTGCTCGCCTCCATGTTGCCGACAGCCTTTCTGCCCTTGCTGACGCCGATTTAGTGATTGAAGCAGTCGCTGAGAAACTCACCATTAAGCAGGCTATATTCAGTGAACTTGAAGATATTTGTCGCGAAAACACGATTTTTGCTAGCAATACTTCGTCATTATCTATCACGGCGATTGCTAGCGTACTCAAGCATCCTGAACGCATGGCTGGCTTACACTTTTTTAACCCTGCTCCTGTGATGAAGCTAGTCGAAGTGATCCGTGGGCTTGAAACCGCAGAGCACGTGGTTGAAACCCTAAAAACCCTGACACTGGCATTCAATAAAATTCCGGTGATTTGCCGCTCCACACCGGGCTTTATTGTTAATCGCGTAGCAAGGCCTTTTTATGCGGAAACCTTACGAGCACTGGAAGAACAAGTGGGCAACCCCGCTACATTAGACAGTGTGATGCGCGATGCCGGAGGCTTTTCCATGGGGCCTTTGCAACTGACGGATTTAATCGGCCATGACGTTAATTACGCCGTGACGGAGTCCATGTTTCAAGCATTTGGCTATGACCCGCGTTTCCAAACCGCATTTGCGCAATTGGCGTTGGTGCAAGCGGGGCATTTTGGGCGCAAATCCGGTCGTGGATTTTATGATTACGCCACTGATAATCATGATGATCATAATAAATCCGCATCTCGGGTCGATGTTGCGCCTTCCATCGTGCAGTCTCACCAGCTCGACATCAAAGCCTATGGAAATTGGCAAATATTTCCTGAACTTAAGCAACTCTTACAGCAAAACGGGATCTGCCTCGAAGAAGCTGAACAAAAAACGCACCAGTCACCCTCACTGGTTGTTAACGGGGTTATTATTATGTTAACAAATGGTGAAATGACATCCACTCTTGCGCAAAAGCTTGATAAGCCCGTGGTGCAGTTTGATTTATCCGCCAACTACGTTGCGGCAACCACTATCGCTATCAGTTGCGCAGTACAAAATAGCCACCAGCAAAACCAAGATGCGATTGCCTTTTTTCAATCCCTCGGCAAGCAAGTGATTGTGCTACCGGACTACCCTGCGCTATTAACCCTGCGCACCGTTGCCATGTTGTGCAATGAGGCTTTGGATGTGGTGAATAAAGGCGTCGCAAGCGCACAAGATACTGATTTGGCGATGTGTTTCGGCGTGAATTACCCGAAAGGGCCACTAGCATGGGGCGCTCAAATCGGTTGGTCACATATTTTGCACACCCTTGAACATTTAACCGATTTCTATGGGGACACGCGTTATCGCCCCAACCCATTACTACGCCAGCTTGCCGCCGGTTTTCAATCACTTTCATTGGAGACATTGCCATGAATTCACTGCCCAACATCACCCTCGCCCAGCAAGCGGCACATGCCATGTACCGCGATGACACTTGCGCCAAAGCCATGGGTATGGTGATTGAAGATGTGGCCGAGGGCTATGCGCAACTCACCATGGTGGTTACCCCCAACATGCTGAACGGGCACAAAACCTGTCACGGCGGGCAGTTGTTTAGTCTGGCAGATACCGCGTTTGCGTATGCCTGCAACAGCCAAGGTTATGCTGCCGTCGCCTCCATGTGTTCCATCGATTTTCTGCGCCCCGGTTTTGAAGGGGATTTACTGACCGCCACCGCCAAAATGCAGCATCAAGGTAAACGCAGTGGGTTATATGAAGTAGAGATTACCAACCAAGATGGCAAACCACTGGCGCTGTTTCAAGGTCGTTCCCACCGTTTAGGTCACCGTTTAGTTGGAGAAGCCTCATGAATGACGCCTATATTTGCGATGGTATTCGCACCCCGATTGGTCGCTATGGCGGCGCATTATCTTCACTACGCCCCGATGACCTTTCAGCCATCACGCTCAAAGCACTAATGGTACGCAACCCACAGCTAGATTGGAGCCTAACCGATGACATTATCCTCGGCTGCGCCAATCAAGCGGGGGAAGATAACCGCAACGTCGCACGAATGGCGGGGCTACTGTCTGGCTTGCCGATTTCAGTATCTGGCACCACCATCAATCGCCTGTGCGGCTCTGGCTTAGATGCCATCGCCCTTGCCGCTCGCAGCATCAAAGCTGGGGAATCGGGATTGATGATTGCCGGCGGAGTGGAATCCATGAGCCGTGCACCGTTTGTGATGGGAAAACAAGATGCTGCCTTTTCTCGCCAAGCGCAAATGTTTGATACCACCATAGGCTGGCGATTTATCAACCCATTAATGGAGCAGCAATTCTCCACTGATTCCATGCCAGAAACCGCCGAAAACGTGGCATACACCTACAAAATCAGCCGCGAAGACCAAGATGCTTTTGCTCTGCGCAGCCAACAGCGTACCGAAGCGGCTCGCCTTAAAGGCATCTTTGCCGAAGAGATTGTTCCCGTCACCGTGAAATTGCGTAAATCAGAGCAGCAAGTGACGGAAGATGAACACCCGCGTCCTGAAACCACCCACGAACAACTGCAAAAACTGAAAGCGCCGTTTCGTGAAAATGGCTGCGTCACTGCGGGCAATGCTTCGGGCGTTAATGATGGCGCCGCAGCCTTAATCATCGCCTCTGAAGCGGTTGCCAAGCAGCAAGGATTAACCCCGCGAGCGCGAGTCATAGCCACAGCCACTTGCGGCGTTGAACCACGCTTAATGGGCATTGGTCCACTACCTGCCACACAAAAAGTCTTAAAGATGGCAGGGCTGACTATCGAACAAATGGATGTTATTGAACTGAATGAAGCCTTTGCCGCTCAAGCACTGGCGGTATTGCGAGGCTTAGGTCTGCCAGATGACGCCCCGCAGGTTAACCCCAATGGTGGAGCTATCTCCTTAGGGCATCCGCTGGGTATGAGCGGCTCTCGCTTGGTGATTTCCGCCATGAATGAACTGCATCGTAAGCAAGGTCGCTACGGGTTATGCACCATGTGCATCGGTGTGGGTCAAGGTATTGCAATGATTATTGAACGAATCTGAATAACAAAACTGCCTGACTCCCCCTACACCTGCTCAGGCAAGTATCAATAATAATAAGGATTGGCAATTATGAGCATGACACAACACGATAATATCGACCCGATCGAGTTTGCTTCTCGCGATGAGATCGAGGCACTGCAATTCTCGCGAATGAAGTGGACACTCACTCACGCATACGAAAATGTGCCAATGTACCGCAAAAAATTCGATGCCGCGGGCGTACACCCTGACGATTTTAAACAGCTTAGCGACATCGAAAAATTTCCCTATACCACTAAGCAGGATTTACGTGAAAACTACCCATTCGACACTTTTGCCGTGCCAATGGATCAAATTACCCGCATTCACGCCTCGTCGGGTACCACAGGTCACCCAACGGTTGTCGGTTATACCCAACAAGATATTGATAACTGGGCAGATTTAATCGCTCGTAGCCTACGCTCTGCGGGTGCGACTCGCGGTGACAAAGTACACGTGGCCTACGGTTACGGGCTATTTACTGGTGGGCTCGGGGCGCACTATGGGGCAGAGCGTCTTGGTGCGGCGGTTATTCCCATGTCCAGCGGTCAAACCGAGAAACAAGCGCAGCTAATTGTCGATTTTAAGCCCGATATCATCATGGTGACGCCATCTTACTGCCTTAGTATTATCGACGAACTTGAGAAAATCATGGGCGGAGACGCTAGTAAGTGCTCACTAAGAATTGGTGTCTTTGGTGCAGAACCGTGGACAGAATCCCTCAGAACTGAAATTGAAACTCGCCTAGGAATCAAAGCCTTAGATATTTATGGTTTATCTGAAGTGATGGGACCCGGCGTAGCCATGGAATGCGCAGACTCTGAAGCAAGCGGCCCAACCATCTGGGAAGACCACTTTTACCCTGAAATTATCTGCCCAAATAGCCTAAAAACCCTCGGTCATGGGGAACATGGTGAGTTAGTGTTCACTACCCTCACAAAAGAAGCCATGCCAGTGATCCGCTACCGAACCCGCGACCTTACTCACCTAAAATCTGGTGGAAACCGCCAGATGCGCAGTATCGGAAAAATCACGGGTCGCTCCGATGACATGATGATTATCCGTGGTGTGAACGTTTTCCCGTCTCAAATTGAAGAGCAAATCATGCAATTCAAAGAGTTATCGCCACACTACCAACTGGAAATTGGGCGCAAAGGCAATATGGATAACCTCTCTGTGCGCGTTGAGCTCAAACACCCTGAGCAGCTGACTTTTGATGAACGCTGTAATATCTGCCACAACCTCAAACACCGTATTAAATCCATGGTGGGGATCAGCACCCGAGTGAGTATCGTCAACTGTGGGGATATCCCGCGTTCACAAGGCAAAGCCCAGCGCGTAATTGATACACGAATTGCCGTCTAATTGCCGAGAATGAGGTGTATTCATGATGAATACGCCTCTCGGCCGGTTTCCTCATAATGCTCACACTCTTTGGCACGAAAACAAGACAATCGACTAGTTTTTGTCTAAGATTTGCCAAGCACCTGATACATAAATTTTAGGGATAAAATCATATGGAAACCAAACTCAGCCAATTTATACACTACGCCATTGAGAGCCAGCCTATCAGCGGAACGTCGCTTATCAGCTCCCTATATGGAGATGCTTTGCACCACCGTGGTGGCGAAGTTTGGCTAGGTAGCCTGACCAAATTGCTTGAGCCAATGGGTTTTTCCGACCGCTTTGTGCGCACCTCCGTGTTTCGTCTACAAAAAGAAAACTGGCTGGATGTCGAAAAAATAGGCCGCCGCAGCTACTACCGTATTTCAGAGCGCGGACAAAACCGCTTTCGCCGAGCGGAAAGCAAAATTTACCTCAGCGAACAGCCTGAATGGGATGGCACATGGGATTTACTACTGCTGGAAAGCGCGGATAAAGACGAAAAAATCCGCCTTAAAAAAGAGTTTGGTTGGCTCGGGTTTGGGCAATTTAATAGCGGCTTGATGGCTGCGCCAAGCCGGACACAAAGCGATATTCCTGCCTTACTGGGGGAGTTAAACGCGGCTGACCAAGTGATTTACTTCCGTGCCAACTATCCCTTTAATCGCTCTGAGAAGAAATTAAAAGAGTTGGTGTTCGATGCCTGGTCGCTCCCTGAGATTTCAGAACATTATCATCAATTTATCAACTTATTCCGCCCAGTAGCATTATTGCTAAAAGAACATGGGGAACAGACAATTTCCCCTGAATTATGTTTTCAGCTGCGCCTATTACTGATCCATTTTTATCGCCGCGTGATCTTAAAAGACCCGTTGCTCCCTGATGAACTGCTTCCAGCACAATGGGAAGGGCATATTGCGCGCCACTTGTGCACCAATATTTACCAGCGTATCGACCAGGGTGCCACCCAGTACGTCACCGACTTGTGTGAAACCACCGTTGGCGAACTACCACACCCCTCCAGCGCCTATTATCGACGTTTTGGGGGTATTCTTCGAGAGCTGGCAGCCGCATAATCACTTTGCTAAAGGAACCTTTATGCCATTTTATCAAATTGACGGTATCACCCCTGTCGTTAGCCCAGAAAGTTTTGTTCACCCTACTGCCGTGATCATTGGCGATGTGGTCATTGGTAAGCGCGTTTATATTGGACCCAATGCCAGTTTACGCGGAGATTTTGGGCGACTGATTATTAAAGATGGGGCGAATGTGCAGGATAACTGCGTGATGCATGGTTTTCCGCAATTCGATACCATCATTGAGGAAGATGGGCACATTGGTCACGGTGCTATTTTGCATGGCTGTCATATCAAACGTAATGCGCTCGTCGGCATGAACAGTGTCATCATGGATGGTGCGGTTGTTGGCGAAAATTCAATTGTTGGGGCTTGCGCGTTTATCAAGGCTGATGCGCAATTTCCTGATAACAGTTTAATTGTGGGCACGCCAGCCAAAGTGCTGCGCAACCTTTCAGAGCAAGAAATTGAATGGAAAAGTAAAGGCACACTGGATTACCAAGCGTTAGTTACCCGCTGCCTAAATACTTTCCAAGAAGCGACACCACTTGCGGAAGAAGAGCCGAACCGTCCAAAACTGGTATTTGACGATATCATTCCAAAATCCAGATTATAAAACTATTCCGTAAAAGATAGGGCACGTGCCAACAACTCACGCGCCCTATCCTGTTAGTGTTTATTCACTTTGCTGCCAAACGGCGGCTTCGCAAACCATACCGTCACAATCAACGCAATAAACACCCAGCCACATAACCAGAAAATCTCATTCGCCGCGATAATCAACCCTTGACTGGTGATCTGCTGAGCAATAAAGCCGGAGGTTTGCTCCGTGGTCATGCCATGCGCCGCCATCCCTTGGTACATATCAAGGGATTCTGGGTTGTAATCCGTAATAAATTCAGTGAGCTGGCTATGATGCACTGCCTCCCTATCGCTCCACAGCGTGGTGGTGATCGATGTTCCAATTGAGCCCGCCAACGTACGGAAAAAGTTCGCCAAGCTGGAAGCCGAAGCTAATTTTTCAGGGGGCAGCCCCGACAGCGTCAAGGTGGTCAACGGCATAAAGAAACAGGCTACTGCCATTCCCTGCACCAACTGCGGCCAGACAACGGCATCGAACCCCATGGATGGCTCAAAAGTATAGGCTCGCCAGAAGAAGCAAATGGCATAAAACACGAAACTAAAAGTGACTATCCAGCGAATATCTAAGAAATCCGAGAGTTTCGCGACAGGTGCTGAGAACAATACGGGTAAAAGACCTATTGGTGCGAGCGCTAACCCTGCCCATGTTGCGGTATAGCCGTACACTTCTTGCAGTAGCTGCGGCAAAAGTACGATCGCCCCAAAATACGCCATATAGGCCAAACTAACCGAAATGGTACCAATGGTAAAATTGCGGGATTTAAACAGCGATAATTCGACGATCGGGTTTTTGGAGGTCAGTTCCCAGATAACCATGAAGACCAGCGCAATTGCGGAGATCACTGCAAGAATCACAATCTCATTGGACGCTAACCAACCGAGCTCTTTTCCTTTATCCAACAGTACCTGCAAGCAGCCCACGCCGACGGATAACAGTGCTAAGCCGATCACATTGAATGGCACTTTCACCACTGTCGATTCCATTCCTTTCAGAATGATCGAGCCAACAATGATCACAAAGATCCCCAGCGGGATATTCATAAAGAAGATCCAGCTCCAATGGAAGTTATCGCTGATATAGCCGCCGAAAATAGGCCCAAAAACAGGGGCTAAAATAATGGTCATCGACCAAAATGCCAACGCCATATTCTGCATTTTCGGTGGATAACACCGCATGATGAGACTTTGTGACAACGGGATAACAGGCCCTGCAACCGCCCCTTGTAGCACACGGAACAAAATCAACATACCAAGGCTGTCGGAAAAACCACATAGTAATGAAAACAGCGTAAACAGTGCCGTTGCCCACAGAAAGACTCTTATTTCCCCGAACCGTTTGGCTAGAAAACCCGAAATCGCGATAGAAATGGCATTCGATACCCCAAATGAGGTGATCACCCACGTCCCTTGAGAGACGGACACCCCAAGGTTTCCCGCAATCGTCGGGATAGCCACGTTGGCAATCGTGGAGTCCAACACCTGCATAAATGTCGCCAGAGACAGGGCGATAGTCGCCCAGACGAGTTTAGCCCCTTTTAGCGGTTGAATATCAGCCATGAGACTAATCCGCGTTATCGCTGATAATGGTATCGATCACCTGATCCACATCGTTTAACTTCAGCACCAAAACATCACTTTCAAACGCGGGAATTGTACGTTGCACTTCCGACAATACAGGACCATTTTGGTCTTTAATATCGATGGTCACATTCATGGATAAACCGATACGTAGCGGGTATTTCGCCACTTGCTCAGGGTCTAACTCCACGCGAACGGGTAGACGCTGCACCACTTTAATCCAGTTCCCTGTGGCATTTTGCGCAGGCAGCAATGAGAATGCACTGCCCGTCCCCATATCCAGCCCCACTACCGTACCTTTGTAACTCACATTGCTACCATAAAAATCACTGTTAATCGTGACCGGCTGACCGATACGCACATTTTCAAGTTGCGTCTCTTTAAAGTTAGCGTCGACCCAAACGGGTTGAACCGGCACAATCGCCATTAACGAGCTTTGCGGGCTGACTTGGGAACCCACTTGCACATTACGGCGAGAGACATATCCCGTCATCGGGCTTTTGATTTCTGTCCGCTGTAGATTGATCCACGCACTGCGCACGCTATCCGCCGCTTGTTGCACCGCTGGCTGGTTTTTCAGTGGCGTATTACGCAACAACGCACGGTTGGCATTGTATTGTTGAATCGAAATATCCAGCGCTGCTTGCGCCAGTTGCACCGCTTCTTGAGAGTGCTGCAAATCCTCTTTTGAAATCGTCCCACTGCGACCTAATGCTGCACGGCGCTGATAATCTTTTTGCGCTTGCGCAAGCGAAACTCGATTTTGTTGGATTTGGGCTTGGTACTGGTCCCCATTGATATACAACTCTTTGGTTTTGCGCACAGTGGACGCTAAATCATGTTTGGCCTGTTCATAGGCCAGTTGCGCATTCGTTTTATCCAGCACCACCAGCACATCACCCGCTTTCACCAAGTCAGTATTCTCAAAGTTCACTTGAGTGACATTTCCGGTGGTTTGCGCAACGATAGGAATTTGCAAACCCGACACATAGGCATCATCGGTATATTCTTGAAAACGCAGAACCAAAAACCAATACGCGCCATAGGCAACAAACAACAAAACAATAATAACCGTAGCGATGATCATCCACAGTGTTCTTTTATTTTCTTGCTTCGTTTTTTGATGCTCTTCAATTGAATTTGTCGGTTGTTCCATAATAACTCTCAAGGGAAATAAACTTTATTCTAGCAATAGAACCTATCTTTACGAACTCATCGTGATAATGCAATAGGCAACTGTTTTATATTAACTAAATATCCATTTTAATTTTTATTTTCTGTTTTAAATCAATATTCAACCTTTTTTAAAATTAGAAAATTTAAATATAATCAAAAAAAGATGAAGTTATTTAAAGATAATAAAAACATTCTAAATAAGATAATTGTGAGTCGTTAAATAATAATCGGCATTTATTTCTTTCATTCCCAAATAGCTATTCTCTCATTTTTCAGTCTATTTCCTACTTTTTGTACGGTTTTTTACGCTCTCTCGTTCCCTCGCACAAAATGTTAACCGTGATCAAACTTTGCCCAAAAAATAGCTCGCTAATTATTTATTTTCTATCTGTATCGGTGTTAGTATTCGAAAACATTATGATTATCATTATCATTTAGTTTTGCTAGGGAAAAACATGAAAACGCACTATCACTACTCTTTAATCGCTGCAGGTGTTTGCGCAGCGTTGGCTTCATTTAGCACCACAGCAGAAGAAAATTCAGACAAAATGATTGTTACCGCATCGGGTTATTCCCAGCAATTACGCGATGCCCCTGCCAGCGTTACCGTCATTACTGCCGAGCAGTTACAAAATAAACCTGTTCGCGACTTAGCTGATGCCGTCAAAGATGTTGAAGGTGTCAGTGTCGTCGGCAGCGCCAATAAACAAGATATTAATATTCGCGGGTTATCCGGTGAATACACTCTGATTCTGGTGGATGGTCGTCGCCAAAATAGCCGTGAATCTCGCCCAAATGGTAGCGGCGGCTTTGAAGCAGGCTTTATGCCGCCTGTTGAAGCTATCGAGCGTATCGAAGTGATCCGTGGCCCAATGTCCTCCTTGTATGGCTCTGATGCCATGGGCGGCGTCATTAACATCATCACCAAGAAAGTGACCAATGAGTGGCACGGTAGCGTCACCACGGGCGCAATTATTCAAGAAAATAGCGAAAGCGGCGACTCCATGGACGGTAATTTCTACCTGTCTGGTCCGCTGATTAAAGATAAACTAGGTCTGCAACTGTATGGTGGCGGCGATTACCGTAAGGAAGATAAAATTCCGGATGGTCATGATAAGAAAGATAATAAAAGCCTGACAGCAAAATTAACTTTCACGCCAATGGAAAACCAAACCTTCTTACTTGAAGCGGGTAGAACTACCCAAGAACGCTATGCTGAACCGGGTAAATCCCTCGCTGAATACTCCATGTTTAATGGTGTAAAACGGGATAACACCAAATCAGAAACTCACAATAACCGTAATCATATGGCGCTGACGTACAAAGGCGACTGGGATGTGATTCAAACAGAAGTGAGTGTTTATCAAGAACAAACCAAACGTAAAACCAAAGCCGAAACCAAAGACGCAAAAACAGGGTTGTATAATTACGCTTATGAGGCTCGCGTGCCTGAAATCACGAATACCGTCGTGGATGGTAAAGTGGTTGCTTTCCTACCGGACAATATTTTGACGGCGGGAACCCAATACCAGCATGCGAAGCTGAAAGATACGTCAGCGACAGGCGCAAAAACTACTGAGAATGTCTCTCTGACTGCGGATCAATACGCTCTGTTTTTAGAAGATGAGTTTACTGCCACTGAAAATCTGATTTTAACCGGTGGTATCCGTTTAGATCATCATGAATTCTATGGTGACCACTGGAACCCGCGCGGTTATGCCATTTACCATCTGACCGATGAAATCACCATCAAGGGTGGAGTATCACAAGCTTTCCGCGCACCAACACTGCGTGAAATTAGCCCGAACTACAAAACATCGACAGAGAAAGGTAAAGGGATCATTTACGGTAACGACAACCTGAAACCGGAAAAAAGCTTTAACCAAGAGATTGGGATCGCCTATGACCATGAATCTGGTTTCAATGCGAGCGTCATGTTCTTCAATACTGACTTTAAAAATAAACTCACCAGCTACTACACCGGTGATAAAGACCCAGTGACAGGCTTGAACCTGTACACCTACGACAACGTCGGTGAAGCCAACATCAAAGGGGTAGAAATCGCGGCGGGTATTCCATTTGCCGAAGATTGGAACCTTAGCCTGAACTACACTTACACCGATTCAGAGCGTAAAAGTAATGATGAAAAACTCACCAGCGGTAAATCCCTCAAAGGCTACCCATTGGATAAAACACCGAAACATTTAGCGAATGCGAAGCTAGATTGGCAATATAGCCCAGACCTCAACTTATACACCCGTGCGCATTATGAAGGTGAGCAAGTTTGGGCGGCACAACGTAACGGTTCTTCCGTTCCACGTTACCGTAAAGGCTATACCACCATGGACGTAGGCGCGACGTATCAGTTGCTGAAAAATACCAAACTGAACTTTGCTGTCTTAAACATCGCTAACGAGAAAGGCTCTAAAATTGATGCTGAGAATGGCGGTAACTGGGATGTTGAAGACGGTCGCCGTTACTGGGCGAATGTCAACGTGACATTCTAATCCCTGATTGCGGGTATGACGCTTATCGCTGATTACCCGCTGATTCTTTTTCGTTCGATGGCAATCCCAATGATAAAAAAACTGTTTATGGCGAGCCTATTGATGTGTATCGCAAGCAATACTTGGGCACGCCCCAACCCGAATATTCCCGAATTTGATGCACGTGTGGCGGACGTATACACGGTGCAGCACCATGATATGCGCAATGGCCAGCGCGAGCTGCGCATCTACAGCGCCGTTCCACAGAATATCTTAGAAAAGCGCCCCGTGCTGTTTATGTTAGATGGGAATGGTCTGTACCCGCTCGCGGTCAATCAGGCTGCTCAGCAATTTTCCCCAGAAAAATTACCGATTATTATTGGTATCGGCTACCCCAGCCCTGAAGCGTTCCCTAAGAAAGAACGCACGTACGACTATACGCCGAAAGTTGCTGGAGACGCATTCCAACACGGTGGTGGTGCAGAATCTCTGTACCAGTTTCTCACCTTCACCATTCGCCCATGGGCTGAGCAACAGTTCCCGATAGATACCCAACGCGAAACGCTATTTGGGCACTCATTTGGCGGTTTATTTACCCTGATGGCGTACCAAGATCACCCTGCGGATTTCCAGCATTTTGTCGCGGCAAGCCCGTCATTGTGGTGGGGAGAAGGGAAAATGGTGAATTTAGATAAGTTAACGCGCCCGTCGAAAGCATCGCCGCTAGATATCACCCTCGGGGAGTTAGAAGAGACGCCGGATTTAAGCCGTTTAACCGATGAGCAAAAGCAGAATTATCAAACGCGCAAAAGTTGGATTTCTCCGCGTGAAGTGTGTGAAGCCATAAACAGCCCTCAACGGGTTTGTGATTTCACCTTATTTGCGGGCAAAACCCATGGTAGCGTCATTCCCGATGCCATCAAGAAAGCGTTGGAAATCGCAACATCCGAGCCATAAAAAATCGGTTTCCTGCCCAAAAGCACGAAACCGAGTTATTATCGATAAAAACTGGCTAGACAACTTAACTGTCTGTGGTGGCACTAACAAGGTAATCCACAATATCTTGTAAGCGTTGCCACTTCATCCACACTTCATCCCGCAATGGCTGTTCGGTATATTCCTCAATCGCCGCAATCAATTCCAACAGCTCTAAAGAATCGATATGCACATCGGCAATCAGCTCCGCATCCATGGAATAGGTTTTGTTGATACCTGAATACTCACGAATTTGCTGAAGATGGCGCACTAACCATTGCTGCGCCATATCCTGTTGTGGGGTCATGTCATTACCTTATGGAAAACGTTTGGCGTCATCGTTATAATACCGCTCGACTTCCGCTTGGTTTGCTCTTAAAGCGCCGCGCTCTGTACCTGTGAAAAGCTTATCGGCTTTCGCGATAGAATCTGCAAACATTTGCTCCGCAGGTACCGTTTGTGGAGCTACACGTAACCCTTGATAAATTTCTTTATCTGCTTGGTTTGCTCTTAAAGCGCCACGCTCCGTACCTGTGAAAAACTTATCGGCTTTCGCGGTAGAATCTGCAAACATTTGCTCCGCAGGTACCGTTTGTGGAGCTGCACGTAACCCTTGATAAATTTCTTTATCTGCTTGGCTATGGTTTAACCCTCCGACTGTCGTGACAACGGGTTTCGCTTCATTCTCTGATCCATTGCTCGATGTCCAGCCCGACTCAGTTCGAATATAGCGATTCTGAAAACCTGGATTTTTCGGCAATAGCCATTGAATATCCGCAATATATTTTCGAGGTTGCTCAGCCAGCTCTTTTACCTCTGGGCTTTCTAACTCAATCTCGAGCTTAATCTCTTCCTTAGCAGGTTGAGGGCGAACGCTGTTTGCATTCTCCGATGGCGCTCTTAACTCAGGGCGGTTCTTTTTCATTGAACCTCCGTCAATTTCGTCTTTCAAAACAGTAGTCGATACGGGAACTGGCGCTCTGTATTGAGTCCATTCCGATGGATCATGCTTAGGCGTATTGATGACCGCATTTATCCCTTGGGACAGTGGTGGTGGCAATACCCTTTCCCCAAAATTATTTTGTGATTTTGTCGTGCTGCCGCTGGATGCCCCGTTATGATAGTGGTTGATATTGTAAGTATTACCGACATTTCTATAATTGGTAGTATTAGCTGCATTCGGCGCTAAAGCGGGCGATAACACTGGATGCGGATATCCAGCGTCAATTTCATCCCCCGCCAAATCATGCGGATTTGATGCAGGTTTTTGATGTGCCGACTCACTTGCATTATTCATATCGTTGAATGAACGAATGTGCTCAATTTTGCTTTCTAATTCTAAAAATACGTTATATAGCTGAAGCGATTTATCCGCAAAAGATGTTTTTCCATGCTGTTTATATTCTTGAATATAGCCTTCCATTTTCAGCTTGCTTTGATGTTCTAGCATGCTCACGAGGGTATCATTCACATCACAGCTATCAACATCGGCTCTATCAAAAACTTCCGCTAACTTGTCTTTAAGTGCAGGGTTCACATATTTCTCAACAAAACGGCCAGAAATAGTTTGCCATCTGTTCTCACCAAGACTTTTAAATACGGATGCCATTTTTTTATCAAAAACGCGTTCTTCACTATTTAAAATATTTTCAAATTGCGAATATTTATTTGCTTGTGTATTTAGCGAGTTAACTAAATCTGCCGCAGACTGCAAAAGTCCAGGTTCACGATTGATTTCATCCTGCGTTAATAAGCTTAAAAGAATTAAACTATTCTCTGGACGATAATTAATCTCTTGTAGAATCAAATTACCACTCGCACCCGCACATAGTACCGATAAGATCATTTTCTCTGAAATTTTTGGAAATGTTTCATTTAACATCTGATGAATAGCCTTAGCTTGTTTACGATGATTAACTCGGTGTAATTCATTACGATCTCCGGCAATCGAAACTTGATCATTTGTTGTGGAATTTCCAGGGAAATGGCTTTGCCCCCCTATCGAGTTAACAGTCGAAATTTGTGAACTGATAGGATTATTACCTACCCGCGATGTGGCATTTAATGATATATCTGACGAACGCCTAATCTCGGAATTAGTGCTTCCAATAATAGTCATAAAAACTCCTCATAGTTTCTTATGATTAAAATTAAATAAGATAAATAACTTAAATTACATATTGATCAGGCCATTATTATTCTGATTTAAATCTTTTATTAACTGAATAAGTAACTGAACCAGAGTATCAAAATGGCTATTATCCTGACGAAAAGTCTCTAATAAACGAGAAACACTGCTATTCACCGAGTTTTTTTGGGCATCAATCGCGGTTTGGAGACTTTGGAACTGTTGTGTCATAACATCTTCGCCACTCCACCCAGCAGGAGAGTTTTTGATAGCTAATAAAATTTCTCTGATTGGCTTAAAATCTGGATAAACTTGTATCTCATTCCCACTTTTTTTAACCGTGAATCCTTGTCCTGATAATTTTTTTTCCCAAAAACTAAATTCAACATTGATGTCCGAACCCGCTTTAATTGTATATAAAGGCGGAGTTTTCGTACCATACTCGCTAGAATCTAGAGTACTAAGATAATCTCTCATCTTATTTTTACTGTGGGTATTCTGATCCGTTGGGTTTTTCTTACCAAGATTTTCACCCCACATTTCGCAATATTCTGTTAATAATTGACTTTCAGTATATGAAGATGACGTGTAAAAGGATTCGTAATCAGAATATGAAATACCTGAATATTTTGATATGGCTAAATCAAACTCCACCATGAACTTTTTTGGGGTGAAATGTATTTTACCATCACTACCGGATTTAATACTGTCGCTCAACTTACCTAATGCGGTATTCACATCTTGCATATATTTCGTAGAGGCTTTAACGATTTCGCCATATGTTTTCTGGTAATCCCCGTGGATTTTTTCAATTAAGTCTTGTGTTGCCTCAATATGACTACGACCATCTTCAACTGGTTGGGGGATCCGCCGAAACTGATCAGATGAACGTTCCATCTTCCTTATCATTACGCGGTATTGCTCTTGGACATCATCAACATTACCCGAAATGACATTTGGACGAAATGGGGCTTCATCCACTGGCGCCCCCAACTGTAGCGCCAACTGAGCACCTTGCTGGTAAACATCTAAAGATGGGTCTAATACCAAACCTTTCTCAATAACGGGAGAGGTGTTCTGAACATCTACATGCTTAGTAGCTGGCGCATTAACTGACGCCCGCGGATTTAAATGTATTGGTGTGATGATTTCCATCGTGACTTAGCCTCTTACCATACTTTGGAAGGTGCGCAATTGACTTTCACGGATTTCACGCAGGTACTCAATCATCTGTTTAACCAAGTCTAGGCTTTTATCCACTTGCTTATCCTTGTCCGCAGAGACGGTACGCGCCATATCAGCAACAGATTGCTGAGTCATTTTGTTAGCTTCTTCTGATTTTACATTCACCTGATTCGCCGACGTCACCATTTGACCTGCATTATCGGACATGCGGGAGCCTTGCTCTGCAATCCCTATCTGAGTACGTGTTTTGTTCATGACGCGCTCATGCTCATCGCGCTCAGCTAATCCTAATTTATTGGTACGCTGGGCCGCTTCAGCACCTCGCTGATTAGCCAGTGCTTGCTGCGCAGGTGTCGCTTGGTCCGCCAGCTCCACTTTTACGCCGTTTTTAGTTTTTAATTCAAGGGAATTATTTTTAGGAGATGACAGTGTACTTGCATTGAGCTCATTTAAACGATCCGCAGCGGAGCCATTTTGGTTTGCTCTGACTAAATTGTGCTTAATTGACTGATTCTGTTTATGCAGTCCTCGAGCTTGAAAAGCCGTTCCTGCCGCAGTAATGGCTAAAGACGTGAAAAAGCCAGTCAGTGCACCATTGAACATCTCCTTGCCTTCTTTAATGGTCGAGTCAGCTGCCGCTTCAACCATTTTCGCATTCAGCGTTAAGAAATCAGCACTGATACGACGATCCGATATATTTAGCTCGGCAACTACTTTGCGTACAATTTTGAGTAATTCCAGCATAATATCACTGCTGATAATGCCAACGAATTGTTGCTCTTTCACTCCCTCAATTGATTTAGCCGACTTTTTATCTGAGTCAATCACATTTGAGTTTTGTAGCAATGTATTGAAGAAACTACTGCCTATTATCACTTGAATGGCTAGAGCGATTTGTTTGTAATCAGTCTCATCAAGTTGCTGATTATTTGCTAACACCTGATTGAGCGTTTTGCTCTCTTCGGTAAAGACTTTCTCTACTGCGTGTTGAGATTGCTCTGGTGTGATTTGAATAAAGCTGGATAAATCACTTAATAACGTATTTTTTTCCACTTCCCCCAACGTTGATAATGCAGCGTGTATTTGGGGTTCGGTCATCGTGGATGTCGGTACAGGTAAGATAGGTTTTTCAACAGCACTTTCAGCAAAATTAGCTGAAATGTCGTGGAATTGAACGTCCCGGCGCACTCCATTTGTTGTAAACAATTGAGTTTTAAGCTTAAGCGCAAATTCAGCGTCATTCTGTTGAGCCTGTGTAAGTAAATTTGATGATTGAATCAAAATCGCCATATAAATATTCTCCAAAAATTTAAGCGAAACGAGCTGCTTTCAGCATCTCGGCTTTAGAGTTGTTTGATTGGTTAAGAGCGGTCATCATGCCTCTGAACATTTCATCCAGTTGCTCATAGTTTTTTGATAGGGATTTGATTAATTCATCTAGCAATGTAGTTAATGCCTGAATAGTTTCATTATTCAAGATCATGCCTGCTAGCATCTCTTTCATATCGCGCATCTGAGCCGCGGCTTCTAAACGTAATCCCCCGGATGTTGTTACATTGGCAACAGAAAGACCCGCACCCGCTCCTTTCATACCAACTTCTAAACGAGCCATATTGACGCTTTGATTTTTCCCTGTAGACGCCGCTTTTTGCGTCGTCTTAGCGATATCTTTTACATCATCAAGTTTGTCAGCAACTTTGGCTAATTTGGCCGAGTCACCCAC
The DNA here is from genome assembly GCF_009706275.1 of Providencia sp. wls1943. Classification (NCBI taxonomy): domain Bacteria; kingdom Pseudomonadati; phylum Pseudomonadota; class Gammaproteobacteria; order Enterobacterales; family Morganellaceae; genus Providencia; species Providencia sp. wls1943. The sequence goes on along the minus strand of NZ_WLTU01000004.1, from coordinate 60,274 downwards.
TTTGACCATTTGCCCGCCAAGGGATATATAATCAGAGGATGCATCAGCGGTTTTCGCGATATTTTGAACATCGTCGAATTTATCGGCAACTTTGGCTAATTTGGCCGAGTCACCCACTTTGACCATTTGCCCGCCAAGGGATACATAATCAGAGGATGCATCAGCGGTTTTCGCGATATTTTGAACATCGTCGAATTTATCGGCAACTTTGGCTAATTTGGCCGAGTCACCCACTTTGACCATTTGCCCGCCAAGGGATACATAATCAGAGGATGCATCAGCGGTTTTCGCGATATTTTGAACATCGTCGAATTTATCGGCTAACTTAGAGAACTTGGTCAGTTTAACCATCTCATCTGCACTATCCGCAACTGACTGCCCAACTTTTGTACCTTTAGTGGCAATATTTCCCAATGCATTAGTGAAACTTTGTGGCATGGATTTAATGGCGCTCTTTAATAAGGTACCGACATTCTTTGCCAACATTTTAGTAACGTTACTAACTGTATTTGCGATGTTTTTGGCAAATGATGACATAGAAAGCAAAGAGATTGCTAAGAATGCAATGGCCGCCAACACCATGCCGACAATACTGCCTATCTTCTTAGCTTCTTCTTCCGGAACACCAAAGGTAATCAGCATATCGGTCACGGCACTGGAAATTTCGGCTGCAAGCATTTGCATCAAGCTTCCATGACCCGTTTCCTCTAGCACAATGTCAGCAATTGACATTGCAACACCAATAGCGGCAATCGCTAATGTTAGCGGAGCTGCTGTACCAAATGTTGCCACTGTGGCAATGACCGAAACAGCTAGCAGCACATAGCTAAAAATTTTACTGGCACAAGATGCCGCTTTGTTGGCATCTGCCGCTTTACGTTCGGCTTCTGCCGCTTCTTTGGCTTTTTTATCTGAATCTTTACGAGAGGCTTCACTGATTGTCATCATCAGCTCTTCTTGCTCTCTCATATTGCGAACTGAATCTTCATTCATCGCTTTTTTTAATTGAGCCGTTAACATCGTTAGAAGCGCAAGCGTGTTTTCCCATTTTTCACCATCAACATTCGTTTGCAGTGGTGCGGTCTCTATAAATTGATTTAATTTTTGACGATCTTCATCAGCAGTTGCCGCTAACTTTGTGGAATCACTCAGCAATGAATCTAATGATGAATTTAGCTGGCTAATCTCATTTTTGAGCACACTAAGTTCGGTACCCAGTTCTGTAATGTTTGACTCTAATGTTTTTTGCTGTTGGGTGATGAGCTTTATTTCGCTTGAAAGCTGCGTAATACTCGCTTCCAACATCACCTCTTGGTTATGAACTTCTTCGGTATAAGGTTTTGGAGAAGAATTCAATTGACCTAATGCTGTTTGGCTTTTAGCTAACTTAGCGCTTAGCTCAGTAAGCTTCCGTTCATTACTGGCAAATAGAGATTTGCTATTTGAAAGTTGGTTAACAAGTTCATTAGATTTAAGGTTAAGCGGCTTTAGCTGAGCCTTTTTTTCAACCACTTTGTCATGAGCTTCATTCAGTCGCTCAGTAGAGCCAGAAAATGATTTTAATAACTCAGCACCTTGCTGACGCAGAGATTCTGATTCAATATTCAATAACTGTAGACGGTCATTTAATTCACTAATATTGCCTTCGTGTAATAACTTGCGAATAGAGGAAAACGTTTCAAGCAGTATCGCATTCGCGTTAAACCCGTTGCCTTGCTGAGCCTCTGGAGACATCTTCATTGCCGACATTTTGGGTTTGACTAGTTTGGGAAGATGTTCTGAACCCTGACGCTTCATTTGTTCTGAAGACACCAGCTCAGCACATGCCAATTCTAAGGCTAATACCGCTTTTGCGCTCGCTTCGCCCAATCCCAAAGGATTATTCCCTTGTAAGAAGGTGTGAATATTATTAATTCGATCATTACCTGAAGCGTTACTGATGCCCGGCATGGTGACTTGACTCATGGTATTTCCTTCTTTAAGTATTAGAGTCCGATAACTCTGATGGCTCTGCTTTTTCGAGATTTGTCTTTAAAGCACTCAAATAAGCCTCTGATTTTTTCTTTAAATCTGCATCAAAACTGTTTTCAACTACGCTTTCAAAACAGTGAATTGCCGCACTGCTCTTCTTTAGCATCAAATTGCACTGCCCTGCATGGAACAATGGTCGGTAATCATTTTTCGCCAAAACAAAGGCGAGTGCGTATAATTCCGTTGCTTTCTCATAACGTTTCGTTAATTGATAAACAGCCGCTAATCCCATGACATAGTCAGTGTTATAAAAATCGTAAGTACTTAAAAAGCGAAAGAATGTTTCCGCTTCTTCTAATTTTCCTTGCTGATAAAATTCATAAGCATAAGCATAAATACCATCCATTGTTGTCTGTGGAATACCATGAATATCTTTATATGTTGCACCATCCATAAGTGCGCTTGTAATTCCGTCTAGTAATGCTTCCATGTCAATCTGTGTATTTTCTGTTTCAGTATGATTCATATTTTCACCTCGTTATTAATACGTGATATATGATGCAAACTGCTCTGTTGCATCATAATTAATAAAATTTTCCATTTCTTATAAAAAACGATTCAATGCATGAATAGTTTATTCATGGCACCATCGATTCATGATGAAATTAACCGCTCCAATGCTTCATCAACATTTATTCCTAATTTTTCTAATTCCACGCGAATCAGCCAATTAATTATTTGCATAACATCCTGCAATCCATTTTCATCAATAAAGCTATTTTTTTTATAATTTCGCCATATTTGACGAGCCAAAATAATGTCTCTTACTACAGGTACATTCTGTTGCTCTGCATATTTAATAACGGCTTTCGCTTGCACCCCACGTGTTTTTAACATTAAGAAAGGTAGTGGTGCGATATTCGAATCATAATAAATTAACATGGCAATATGTGTCGGATTTGCCATAACGAACGTCGAGTTTTTAATATTTGATTTCACTTCCTCTGATAGTATTTCTTGGTGTAGTCCCTTACGTGCACTTTTAATATGAGGGTCACCTTCATTATCTTTGTGCTCTTTTTTGACTTCCTGTTTTTCCATTTTTAGGTTTTTAATAAATAAGAAAAACTCAGCAATTGCATCCACCAACACAATAATGATCGCTACCGCGAGAAAGACAAATACAAATATAATACAAAGACTTACCCACTTATCTGTCATGCCATTGATCGTAGTACGGTATAACATAAAAATTTCGTGCCGCCACACCACAAAAAAAGTGGCCGCGGAAACGCTAAAGACCAACAAGTACAAAATGGCTTTAATCAGTTCTTTAAGCGAATTTAAAGAGAATATTTTTTTAAATCCGGCAATTGGGTTTAATTTTTTAAAATCGAGTTTGATTGCTTCGGTCGCTAATCTAAATCGACTCTGTAATAGTGAAATAATGGTTCCTGATAAAAAACAGGCAATCAAAACAGGCACCACTATACTCAAAAATACTTTTGAGAACTGCCAAAGTAAATTATCGATATAAATATCATGTGGGTTTAATAATAATTTTTTCATTAACCCACCCAGTTCATATAAACTGGACATTCCGCCAATAACAAATGCACCTGTGACTAATACAATCGCCGCTATGGTGTCCTTACTTTTATAGCTTTGTCCTTTTTTGGCTGAATCTTTTATTTTCTTGTCGGTAGGCTTTTCTGTTTTTTCAGCCATAACACAGCCTCATAATTCCGCATCAGTAATCACTAAGGCGAATGAAAAATAGTTTTTAATGGCGACATCGAAATCATATTGACCAATATATCCGGAACTTCATTTTGGAAATAAAGTAAAAACACAATAAAAGCGATGATCGACTTAATTGCCAAAGACAATGAAAATGCATTTAATTGCGGACAAAAACGGGAATATAATCCAAGTGCCACTTCCGAAATAAATAGCGTCACAATAATCGGCGCCGTTAATATCACACCATTCACCACTGCCTTATTTAACCATTCCCCTAACGGCAAACTATTAAATGAAGTAAACCCATGGGCAAAGGGCAATAATTGGTAGCTTTGTGCAAATACGTTGGCGAGTTGGTACATTCCCCCTTGCGCCAAAAACACCATACACACGATATAACTGATAAATACCGCTAATTCAGAGGCTTCCGTACCACTTGCTGGGTCTACAATACTACTAATGGTTTCCCCCCGCTGGGTATCTATCAACTCGCCGATAACATTGGCAATCATAAATGGCAGCCCTAAAATCAGTGCCAATACAATGCCAATACTGACTTCGTAAATAAAAACCTCACTGAGGCTGATTTCATCCCAATTTATTTCGCGGGCGGTAAGATAAGGCCACATCCCTAACGCCAAATACGCGACGACACAGTTTTTAATGATCCCGCCATTGAGCAATTTATTACTCAAAAAAGGCAAAAAAAACATGACAGGGGCAATACGCAACCACGCAAATGCGACTTTCACTAGCCCTTGCTGAAAATTAAAATACAAGGACGACGCCAATGAGAGCATCTCCTGATTCATCCAAATAACCCTATCGCTGGCAAAGCGGTTGTCATGACTTCAATGGCGTAATTCATCACTTTATCCGCCAGCCAACCTGAAATCATAAACAAGGAACCAAACACAGCTAATAGCTTGATACCAAATGGTAACGTCTGTTCCTGAAGCTGGGTCACGGTTTGTAAAAGCCCCACTAACAGCCCCACTACCGTCGCCACAATCACGGGAATAGCCGACAATATGACGATCAACAACATCGCTTTATTACTGACATAAATGATTGAATCCATTTTCTATTCCCTTACGTCAATGTTGTGCGAGTTCGAAATACTGCATCACCAACCCTTTCGAAATCAGTGACCATCCATCAATTGCCACAAACAAAATCAATTTCACTGGCACTGAGATAGTCACGGGACTCATCATCATCATACCGAGTGCCAACAGAATGCTTGAGATCACCAAATCGATAACCACAAACGGTAAATAGATATAAAAACCAATTTCAAACGCAGATTTAATTTCACTCAATGCGTAGGCTGGTAGTAATGAAAATAGCGTTGGCGCCGCTTGCTCTTCTTGCACCTCGGCTTCCGTTTTACCCTGCTGAATAGACTCGAAGAAATTTACTAATTGAGGATCGGAATATTTCACTAAGTAATCTTTATAACGCCCTAGCCCGTTATCAACGAAGTTGTCGATGGATTCCACATTGCTAAAATCCACGCTTTCGTGGCGCATATAATTGTTCACATCTTGCAGCACAGGCATCATCACAAAAATGGACAGTAGTAAGGCAATACCATTGAGTGCCATCGTTGAAGGCACTTGTTGTACTCCCATCGCATTGCGCACCATAATCAGCACAATCGAAATTTTTAGATAGCAAGTTCCAGCTGCAATAATAAAAGGCAGAAGCGTGGAAAAGGCGATAAGGACTAATAAAGGTATTTCATTCGGAACCGTTGGCATGCTTATAACCTTTTATCACCTAAGCTTACCAAGCGCTTAATTTCTAAGCCTAATTCGTCACTATCACCAATATAGGTCAGCTCGCCTTCTGCGATCAGTTGTTTGTTCGCATACACCTTCACTTCGCGTTCTTTATTTTCACCAATTGAGTAGACTGCCCCTGGCTGGAGCGAATTCAATTCCTCTACACTGATGTCTGAATGACCCAATACAAAGGTCAATTTGACCGTGAGGTCGTGTAAATTAAAAGGACGAACAGTTTCATCAACAAACTCCTCTTCCACCGCAGAAGCTATCTGTTCGTCATCTGCTGTCATTAACTGTTCAATCATAAAAATGCCTTCTTGTTGTTTTTGAAAATGGGCCAATACACGCCCTGCAACGGTCATATCTAATTGCAATTGCTGAATACGCAGCACATCGCCAAGCGCGATAGACTGCAAAGTTTTACTACTGATATGGCTATAACCTAAAATCCAGTCGGCTTGCAGCTTAAGCTGCTCGACTACCCCGTTTTGCGCCTTACGCTCGGTTAGCCCTTCAATAGGCTCAGCTAACAACACAATGCCAAGTTTCTTTTCTTTCACCGTGAACCTTGGTTGTTGGAGCTGTTCATCATCAATAATCTCGACATCATGACAACGGAATTGCTCGGAGAAGAACGTCTTTCCGGTATTTTCATAAGTAAAAATTTTGCATAAGCTTTTGGTATCTAAGAGATTCCATGCATAGTGAGCCAAATTAGGCCAGCGGTGACGGCACCATTCTTCAGCATTTATCAGCACTTGAGTTTTTTGCTTTTTACTGTGTAGGGTGACTTGAAAATAGCGTTCTCCAACCTTGGGAATATGCATGTCTAAGTCCCATTGAAAACGCTGCTGCCACTCTCTCACCTGCTTTTCTCGGTGGCTAATTCGATGAATGTTTAGCATTAGAACTCCTCATCTTGCTGATGCTGTTGCTGTCGTTGACGCTGTTGACCTTCCTGCTCTTCACGTCGGATCACCATTTTTTGTTCACCTGTCCATAAATGCTGGTTGTCTTGCAAAGCCTGCTGAACTTCATGGCTTAGCGTTGATGCCACCACCTGATCTTTGTTGGCGCTCGCTAAAGCAAAAGAGACCGTTGGTGCATTTTGCCATTGGCTAAAGGTGTAGCTCAGGGTGCGAGAAGGCACCGTTTTGAAACTTTCACTCTCGGAAGCTGCCATCAATTCAGCAACTTTGCTTGCCATGGAAGAGGCTTGCTGCATATGTGCTGGGGTTTGGGAAGCTGAAGCTTGAGAAGTAGGAGTTTGGGGCATCACAGTCAGTGATTTCTCCCCCATCTCTGCACGCACTTGCGCGACGATATTTTTGGTAATATCCATTTCATCCGGTTGAATCACTTCTGATTTTTCAATATTGAAGTTTTTCATATCAGGAAAATGTTGAGGTGCAGGACGCTCATTTGGTACAGGACGCTCATTTGGTGCAGGTCTGACGTCGTGACTCGTAGAGGCATTCAGCCCCTTAACCTCATGTTGAATTTGCATGCTAGGTTCAAAAGAAGACTGAATTTCACTCACTAAATTCGATTGACCATCACGCAGAGGTGACTTCAATACAGCGATATCCACGACTTCAGTCTGCTGCGCTAATGGGACGCTCATCCATTGAGTTTGCTTTACGCTTGTCGGATTATCTGACAAAAATCGAGCGGCTTTTTGTTCCATAGCTTTTGTTTTAACGGTTTTCTTGTCCGCCAATTGACTGACCGATACCGTCCCAATATTGGCGTTAAACGTGACCTGTGGAATATCGTTTTCACTCACCATGTGCCCTAATGAGTCATCGGGTTGTGCACTTAGCGAATGATTTGCTTCGCTATTGTTTTTATCTGAGCCATACTCTGCAGAGAGAAATGCCATTTTCCCACCAGAGTGCATGTGCTGGATTTGAGTCGGCAAGTTCAACAGAACGGGTACCGCCAACTCTTCTACTGGTTTTTTAAGCTTTTTATTATTACCAGTCACTTGAGTCAGTTTTTTTTGAACAATATCCTGAGCAGCTTTTTTGACTGAATGCTGCTGCCCGCCTTCCTTTTGAAAACCCGTTTTTTGCTGATCATATTGTTGATGATGAAAACCTAGCGATGAACTTTTACCTTCCATCATGGAATTAAATTTACTTTCACTAGGCAGTGATTTTATTGTCGACATGAACAAACTGCTCCTCAATTTCATTTTGTTGCTGGCGCTCTAATTTTAACCACTGCGCCCTACGTTGTTGCTTGAGATATTTTCGGAATTTCTCGCACTTATTACGCAAAATGGACGTCTGTTCAGTCATTTGCTGCTTCAATAAATGATACTTAGATAATTCAGCGTCGATGTTTTCTATCTGAAATTCACATTGGGCGATTTCTGATAAAACCACGGCTTTTTGCCGTTGACGTTCCCAAAAATCCATTTGAGTTAATTCTTCAGATTTTTCATACATCCCCACCTGTAGAGCTAATATGGCAATCCGTTGGTGAATATCTTGACGCTGTTGCTGCAACTGCAAAATGGCGTGTTTCAGCTTGCTTTGCTCTAACTGCACTCTTTCGAGACGCTTTTCAGCCAGCGTTAATAATTGATTAATCATCAGGATGCCAAATGGTGTAATCGGGCTAACATCTCCTCAAAGCCCTCTGACTCATCCATGTTTTGTTGTAAGAAATGATTGATATCCTGCTGTTTATCTAAAGCACGGTCATTTTCTTGGCTTTCACCTCGCTGGTATTCCCCTAATTCGAGGTACAGCTTTATCTGCTCTAAACGAGATAAATTTTCACGAATATCGACAGCAAATTGGCGATGTTCCGGCGTTGTCACCTTCTGAAAAACACGGCTAATACTGTGCAAAATATCAATCGCGGGGTAATGTCCTCGCCCCGCAAGTTTGTGACTGAGATAAATGTGCCCATCCAAAATAGAGCGAATTTCATCTCCAATAGGGTCGGCTTCTTCCTCGCTTTCTAATAACACTGTGTAAAACGCAGTAATAGAGCCCTGTTTTACGCGCCCTGGGCGTTCGAGTAATAACGGGAGTTGCTCGAAAACAGAGGCGGGATAACCACGGCGTGCAGGGAGTTCCCCTGCTGCGAGTGCCACATCGCGCAATGCCCTTGCATAACGGGTCATTGAATCGACATACAATAAAACCTGTTTTCCTAAATCACGGAAATATTCCGCCATCGCTGTCGCCAACAAGGCGGCATTACAACGCTCAATCGGCGGGCTGTCGGAGGTGGCATACACTAAAATGGTTTTATCCGCATGGGGGGACTGCTTGAGTTCTTCAATAAACTCAATCACTTCTCGCCCGCGCTCACCAATCAATGCCACAATATGAATATCCCCGTGAGCGTGATTGATCAGCATGTTCATTAATGAAGTTTTACCGCTACCCGCCGCGGCAAAAATACCGATACGCTGACCTAACCCGCACGTGAGCAATCCATCGATAGCACGAATTCCTGTGACCATCGGTTCATTGACTGGGCGGCGTTTATTCACACTCACTGGAGGATTATCGATGCGTTGCAGCTTAGTTTTTAACTGTGTAATTTCGCTATTTTTCTGACTTAATGCGCCTTCTAATTCCCCTGCTGCATTAAAAATATTCCCAGCCAGATGCTCTCCCATTTGAAATACAAACGGATAACCACTTGGGCGAATAACCACTTCACGAGTGAGGCCCTGAGCTCGACCAATTAGGCTCAGTACCGTTAGCCCTTCTTTGAAGCCTATCACTTGCGCTTTGGCGATAACTTTTGGCTGTGCCAATGACTGCTCAATAAAGCAGATCTCGCCAATAAATACGCCATCCAATGGGGCTTCAATCAGGCATCCATGAATGCGCACAGGATGTGCGCAAACGTCAAAAATTTTCATCATCAATTACGATAATTGCAGGCGTAATTCGTTAACGCATTCAAAAAATTCTTCAAAAGAATCAGCAAATACCTGCATGTCATCCAATGAAGTCACCTTTAATACCGCGGATAACACTAAGTTATTTTCCATAATATTTAATGCAGGTTGCCCCGGATGAAAATTACGCGGTACATACTCTAAAATGCTTTTTAATAATGAAGCGCTGGATGCCTCGAGTCGGCTGTAATTACATTCCATTAAGTTGCACCAAATAATTAAATCATCGGATGACAAATCAATATTAATCGCAGGTGCATCATTCATTTCAAGTTGAATGTTGGAATGGCAATCAAGCTGCGGATTAACTAAATCACTGCGCCCCATGGCATTTAAAAATTCATTCAATTTCTCGACAAAGCGGTATTTCATTTACGTGTTCCTTATATTGTTTTAATAACGTTGACCTTCACCATTTCGGAAACCTCATTAAATGAGAGCACCTCAAGTTCAGGGAAACGACCTTCTAAGATTTTTTTCACAAACCGGCGGATATCCACAGGTACCAGTACATTGACATCCCTAACAGATAAATAACTGTTTTCTAATGCCAATTCAGCTGCTTGAATAAGCTCATTGCTTTTTTCAGGTTCTAGATGCAAATAAACGCCACCGGATGATTGGCGGATACCTTGACGAATGGTGTCTTCCAGTTCGGCATTCACCATTAAGACATTCAAGCGCCCTTCCACCGAGAAACGGGATGAGATATAACGCGCCATGGAGCTGCGAATATGCTCTACCAGCATCATGCTGTCTTTCTCTTTGGGCACCCATTGCACTAAGGTTTCAACAATTAACTTCATATTACGCACCGAAATTTTTTCCATTAATAAACGTTGGAAAACTTCCGTGACTTTTTGTACGGTGGCGTGGCGATAACATTCTTTCAGCAATTCGGGGTATTTTCTTTCAAGATCATCCAGTAAATTTTTAGTTTCTTGGATCCCGAAGAATTCATTGATGTGACGTAATAACAACGTACTGACGCAATCAATCATTTCTGTCACGTCGTCGCGCACTAATAGACCAAGTTGCTCTACATTTTCGCTGTATTGGTTGTCAAACCAGGTGCTGACTGAACCATATTCATCGGTATATTTGATAAGTTCCATACCAAGATATTCCAACTCATCATTCGCCGTCAGTAAGCGCTGACCATGAAAATAGACATCGTATTCACCCGCTTTGACTTCGTTTATTAGCACCACAATTTTGTTTTCGGGCACGATAGGCGAATAGTTAATGGCAATATCTGGGATGCGGTATCCATAGCGAATAAACACATCTTTTTTCATGCGAGATAAAAAATTATTATCTTCTAGATGCTGCTTATATTGCTGATTAACCGAGATAATGACGGGTAAGGTTTCTGGAATATATTCATCGTCGAAATCATCATTCGCGCGTTGAGTTTCCCCTTCAGTGGCTTCGGTTTGCAGATTTTCTTCACCTAATTGCTGCTCTTTTCGCTGTGCTTTGCGCTTTTTAAAATAGCGAGTGGCAAATAATCCCATCAGCAATGCCGCAAGGAACAAGAAAATGGCTGTTGGAAATCCGGGTAAAAAGCCCATAAATAGCACGATAAATGCGGTGATCAGGATGGTAAAATCATTGTCGAAAAGTTCAGAAACAATGTTTTCGCCTAAGTTTTTATCATTGCCACCCACGCGGGTTACAATAAAGCCAGCACTGATAGAGATAAGCAGCGCGGGTATTTGCGCGACCAACCCATCACCGATAGTTAATAATGTGAAGGTATTTAATGCCGTAGAGATGTCCATACCTTGCTGAGCCGTACCCACTGATATCCCGCCGATTAAGTTGACGAAAATAATCACGATACCGGCAATGGCATCCCCTTTGATAAACTTCATCGCACCGTCAAAAGAACCGAATAACTGGCTCTCTTTTTCCAGTTCGCCACGTTTAACTTTCACGGCCGCTTCATCGATAACGCCAGCGCGTAAATCCGCATCGATACTCATCTGTTTTCCGGGCATCGCATCCAAAGAAAAGCGAGCTGCCACTTCAGCAATACGTTCTGAACCTTTGGTGATAACAATAAATTGCACGATAGTCACGATGGCGAATACCACCATTCCCACCACTAAATTGTCCTGAATAACGAACTGACCGAAAGTATCGATAATATCGCCAGCATCCGCTTCAAGCAGGATAAGTCGGCTGGTACTGATAGATAGTGCCAATCTAAATAACGTGCTAATCAGCAAAATAGACGGGAAGGATTGGAAGTTAAGGACTCGCGTAATATAAAACGAGCTCATAAAGATCAGCACCGAAATCATAATGTTCAGTGCAATCAATAAATCGACCAAGACGGTAGGTAACGGAATAATCAGCATCGCAATAACCATCACCATGATGACTAGCACCATCAGCTCAGGGCGATTACGGATCTGCAGTAAAAATCCGGTTAAGTTTTTCATGAAATCGTGTATTTCCTATCAAATTAGGGTTGTCGACGTAAGCGCTGCTCTTGCGCCAACAGTTGATCCATCTGTATTTTTAATTGGTCGAGTAATTCATCACGCGCTTCCAATGAGTAAAAAATGGCAACGGGAATAATTGAAAACGCAATAATCAGAAGCTGAACAAAGCGGGCGCGTAGATCCGTAGTCATGGCACTTAATTGCGCCTGAATGTAATTCACAAGCTTGTCATTAAAACTTTCTTGGCTCCGGATCCCACTAGTAAATAGTTGGCTTAGCACTTTCTCCAACTGGTTTTGCTGCAAGTGGTTTTGTGACAAGTATGCTTGCTGGCGAAACAGACCCGATTGGAGAAATTGCTGACTAAATGTGCGGTCTAGTGACTGCAGCTCACGTAGACGACCAATTCGTGTAAAGAAGCTGCCAAACTCACTGATATTGAGGTCTCCCAGCGGCAGTGCTTGTAAATCACACGCCAAGGCTCTTGCGAGATAGCGCATCATGTTTTCGCGTTGAGCCAGTTCCATCCCTTCCACCCACTGTTCGTATAAATAGACCACTGGACCGTCATAGCCGATAAATTCGCGGTATACGGTACGTAAGTTCCCAGCACTTTCACGCAGAGTTTGGGCAAACGCTTTTGCGATTAGCGCGATGTTTGCGCCTGCCTGCGCCATACGGTTGGTGTCTTCTGTTAGCAGTAACCGCTCTAACTCTTGTAAAGCCTCTATCTGTTCTTGCTTAAGTTTCTTTCGGTTAATCAGCGCAGCTAATACCATTAATAAATCACTGGGATCCGTGAAATACTGCAATAGAAATGCGCGTAATTGCTGAGGCGTCATCATTTGGCGATTTAAAATCCCCTCAATGCGCAACACTTTTTCATCCGCATTATTTTCTAGGATGCGCTCTGCAAACTGCATCCACTCTTCATCCTGCCCTTGCTTTGAACCGCTGCGACGAACGTGGCTCGCCGCCAGCATCGCCATGGAAGCATATTCGCTTGAGCTATCAATCACCCCCGCACCGCGCGCAGCTTCATCAGAGTCATCACTGGTTTTCGTAGCTGTACGACTCTTATCTTGCGCGTTCAGTAGCATGCGGTTGCTGTAGCTCAGCGGAGTTATTGCCATGAGTCCCTCATGTATTGCTGGAGGAACTGTACGGTTCCATGCAGTTGGCTATCTTTTTGTGTAATACGGGTTTTCTCGGAAAATTGTCGCCCATCCCACACTTCGTTTTCATCCAGTAAACGCGGCTGGATTAAAAAGATGCGCACCATCTTTTGTTGATTAGTCGAGCTATGACGGAATAAGCCACCTACCCAAGGGATATCGCCAAGAAGAGGAATTTTACTTTCATTTTCAATATATTGGTCGCGGGTATAGCCACCAATTAGCAGACTGCTATCTTTGGCGATACGTGCCACTGTATTAATACTGGTGCGGTTAACAGTCGGAAGCCCTTCAACGCTGGACGTTTTGCCGCTGCTATCACGGTTTTCTGCTCCGTCTTCGATATTGACTTCCATTTCAACACTTTGACCAGCTGAAATGCGCGGCATGACGCTGATCATCGTGCCGTAAGTGACAGATTCGAGGGTTGCGGTACGTTCACCTTGTAGCTTGGCGTAGAAACTGGTGTTGTTATCAAACAGCGCAGGAACGTTTTCTTGGGTTAGCAACACAGGGCGCGAGACAATTTGGCTATTACCATTTTTGCTTAGCGCATCAATTTGTACTAAAAACTTACTGCTATCGGGCAAAGTGCTTCGATTGAAAGAAACAGAGCCGCCTCCCACATTAAAAGAGCCCACTTCCCAATTCACCCCTAAGTTATCCAACTCAGAGCGCGTGATATCGATGATCCACAAGGAAAGCTCAACTTGGCGGCGGCGGTTATCTAATGTTTTAATTAAATCGCGAACGTAACGGATCTGTTCAGGGCTACCTTTCACAATCAGGCTGTTACTATCAGGATGGGCAACCAGAGAAAAACTACTATTTGATGCGCCACCACGTCTGACAGTGACTTGACGATTTTCAGAACGAGCGCCACCAATTGGTGCATCCATCAAGGCATCAATTTCATCCCCATCGGTATTGAGCTTTGCAGGTAAAATTTCGAGGGTTTCTTCGACGCTACTCCCCCCATTTTTAAACAGGGAACTGATCACCGATAACATACCGGGAACAGTGATCGATTGACCACGTAATGAGTAGCTTCGGTCGCTTACAGAGGCATGCTTCAGCGGGATCACCGCGACATTACCACTGGTTTTTTCTTCTTGTTTGCGTTGCTCGCCAAGATACAGCGCAGCACCTTTAATCAACTCAACATAGAGCGGTGGTCCCGACACAAATAACATCGTGTCGCCACCTTGGGAACGCACAGGAAAACGCGCGTCATAGATGCCATTACGCTGGATATAGCTGATAACTTGCTGGCTACTGACTTTGTGAGTCGGAATAATCAGACTACGCATTTCACTATTATCATAGACATAAATGCCTGCGCCATCGTCATACCAAACTAATGCGATACGACGCGTTAAGGCTTTAAACATTTCATCGGCATTCGCGAGATTAAAATTTCCCGTCACTTTTTTCTGGGACGCCAATTTACTTAAAATAATCGGTTTGTTAATTTGTTCTGCTACAGCATCAAACACTTTACCTACCGCGATATTATTCGCCACAAACGTGTCTGCACTTCTTTCTTTCGTCACTGGCTCTGCAATCATCATTTCTGATTGAGCGGTATTGATATTTACACTCAGTAAAAACAGCGAAATAAAAATCGCCATTAATTTTTTACTGTTCATATAACGTTGCTCCAAGGTGCCTTATTTCTGATGGGGTTAATCCCAATTCTTTTTTCAAATCATTCGTGAAGTGAGAGGCAGAGCAGTAACCTGCTTCTAACCCAACATCTAGAATAGAACTTTCACTTTCAATTAATTGCAAAATGGCCGCCCCCATACGTACGCCCATAATTTTGCGTTTAGCGGTTTTATTAAAGTTTTCTCGGTAGAGTTGTCTAAAATAAGAAGCTGAAATGCCATAACGGGCACACAGTTGATTAATATTGGCGTTTTTGTCTTGCTGAGCCGCTGAAATTAAAAAGCGCATCATTCCATACGCTTCGTAGCGTCTTAATACATCACACCAATCATCAAATAACGGCTGCTTTTTAATGATCAGATCAATCACGATATTTTTAATTAAAACAGGTTCTGATATTTCATCGTCAAATAGAATGAATTCACCTAATTGATTTTCATCACTCTCTCTGGTCGCTTTTTTTGCAAGAAAGGATTGCCCCATTGCAGTATCAATAATAGCAAGTGTTTCAACGAGTTCTGATAATTCCATGGTATAGATATTCCATAAAGATTTATCTTCAATCGTTAATTCATCCAGACCGCAAACAAAGATAGCGGGTTCTTGTACCTTAATATTTAAATTTGTATACCGAGATTTATAACAAAGCGTCGCTTTTTCTGTGATTATATTTTCTATTGAGTCTATAGTTTCCTTTGGTATTGACAAGACCAATACGTCTTGTAAAGAAAAGCAACTATTTCTACTCGCCAATAATTTAGCAATATCTTCATTCGACATTATAAATAGACCTTATCCATTGATTTTTACTTGATATAGGTTCATTGATTAAATAGAAAAAAACAAATGAATACTCTGGAATAGTTTGGAATGAACCATAAAAATACAGGGTGTGAATGAATAAGATAAATTCAGCTGACTATATTATGTTCTTATATTTAAATACTGACCATTGAAGTCAATATGATTCGTTATTTTTTATTAATTGAGATTATCTTATGATAGAAACAAAAAACCACACCTGCATAATGAAAATTATTAGTGGTTCGATGAATAGTCAAGAGCTAATGATTAACATCGATAAAAATCTTATTATCGTTGGGCAACATACTAAATACAAAACTGAAATAGATGAAAACGGTTTTACAACCTATTATATTCCTAGTGAACATACCCAGTGTGAGTTTTCTATTGTTTCTCATGACGAATCTAGTAATAGTCTTGCAATTAATTTTCAACAAGATGGAAAAAGTCGCCATTTCACTGTCACACTACAAGAAATATTGCTTATTGACACATTTCCAATCGCAATTAAGCTATTGAATACTGAATGGAATCACCCCGAGAGAGCCACAAAGCCATTGCCTTCTCAATCGCTCTCACCTACAGAACATAATTCCATTGCCATAAAACAGAAACCAAAGTTTAATCAGAAATGGCTTTTTGCTTTCTTATTACTATTTGTCGTTGTTTTTATATTATTCGTTGAATTCCAAAATAATCCAAAAAATAATGCTGAAAAACAAATTAAAAATATTGATAATATATTAAAAGGAAGTTATTACCCTATTATCTACACAAAAAATAAAAACGGAGAAATACTTATTCTCGTCAAATCTCAAAGAGATGAAGATTGGAGCCGTCAAGTTTTATTAAAGTCAGGTTATCAAGAGAAATACATTATCAGAAAAGCAAGTTCTCTTGAAAAAGAAATTGAAGACAAGTTAATAGATACTGTACCTAATTTATTAAAAGTTGATATTAGCAATCCTTGTCAACCCATTATTCGAGTCGTGAAAAACCCACTACCGAATAATGATGACAAAAACATTAATCGAATTTTATCTAATTACTTCAGTTGTTATAACCAAAGCCAACTTGTACAAATTCCTCTTGAGGTACTCATCAAGAAAGCAGAATTAGGGTTGACTGAAAGTAATGTGAAATGGCAAAGAATAACCAAAGGTAACTACGTTATCTTTGTTATAAGAGATAGTTTAAATGATAAACAGACTCTCTCTTTAATTAGCTTCACCAATTCATTTAGTCAAAAGTGGGGAACCAAGCAAATTCAATTTTCCGTCTCCCTTGCCAATAATGAACTGGCTGGAAAATCGTTTATCACTCATACCAACGGTATTACGTTGTTAGGTAATAATCATTGGTTATTTAACTCAAACCAACCTAATTAATGAGGTAATAAATATGGCAACTCCAGGTATTAGTAATACAGAGGGCAATTGGGATGCATCTGCATTAGAACAAGAGTCTACCACAGTAACAGATAACAAATGGGGCATGATGTATCGCAGTTCCGCTGGTATTAGCGAAAGAACTAAGACTATCGCTGATGAATTAAAGTCTATGATTGACAACCCAAATCTGGAAGTCGATAACCCGCTCGTTCTGGGTAAAATCACAGCCTTAAGCGGTAACTATAATATGGCACGTCAATTACAAAGTAACGTAATGAAGTCCATTAAAGATGCGGCACAAGCCATTATTCGTAACGTGTAAGCCCGTAGCGTGTTATTTAAATCAGAGCATCACTCACCTGATGCTCTCTTATAGAGAATATTTATGTTACCAATTAATCCAATCTCTACACTATCAGATATCGCGGATATAGCTCCGGTCATACCTGCAGCTATTCTACTGGAAGATAAAGTGAAACAGTTATTTGCTGAGTACACGACCTCTGTGAGCCAAGAAAAAGCAGATATTCTGGAGAAAATGAAGACCGTTGACCCAAGCGATCCCGCTAAGTTATTGGAATTACAAAACCAAGTGGGTAATTACAGCCTCGCCTTGAATATGGTCAGCACACTCACACATAAAAGTGTTTCTGCCATCGATACTGTATTAAAAGCACAATAAACCATGAATATATTAAAGAAATTCCTATTAATCGGGTTTATTGGCTTGCTGCTCGGCTGTGATAACCAGCTATTACTGAGCAATTTAAGCCAGCGCCAAAGCAACGAAGTGCTTGCGATTTTGCAAGAGCATGGTGTGGAAGCCAAGCGTAAGCAGGATTCTAAAAATGGGGACTCTATTCGCGTAGCGCCTGACGACTTTGTGATTGCGGTGGATCTTTTACGCCAATACAACCTGCCATCCAAAGATCCGGTGGAAATTATTGATGCCTTTCCTGGGGATTCGTTAGTTGCCTCACCGCAAGCCGAACGAACGCGATTATTATCCTTGATTGAACAACGGCTTGAGCAGTCTTTACTGACCATTCCTAATGTGGTCAATGCGCGAGTACATGTGAGCTACCCTATTTCGGGTAATGGTCCCGTAAAACAGGCACAAAAAGTCTCCAGTCTCGTCACTTACTCCGGTAATGAAGACCCGAAGGTGATGATGAATAAGATTAAGTTATTCCTCAATAATAGCTTTGCCGAAACCACCTATGACAATGTTTCTGTCGTGATAGTCAGTCGCCCTCCGCTGCTGTATCAAACAAAAAATGGTCCAACACCGGCATTTAATCCAGTGATTGCCGTTGCTTTAATCACCGCATTAATCGGCATGCTAATTGCACTTGGGTTGTATTTATACCATCGCAACAATAAACAAAGCGATGAAAATGAAGAAGAGGCGGAAAAATCAAACCATGCCCCTATTGAGTAAGCTGCTGGTTGACCAAAAAAACATTTTCTTAGCACCGGGGGATTATTTTCACTCGGAGTTTGTTGATGAGCATTATCATCAGCTACCCGTTCCGCTACAACAGCTGCAAAATTTGCAGCTTATTGAGCAATATCAATTAGATTTACCCGATGAAAAAACGTTGATATTACCCGAGATACTTGCCGAAAATTGGTCATTATTACCTTCCGTGGCATGGGGCTTGGGCGTTATTCAGTACCCGGGGCCTCTGCCTTGGTGGGGGGAGCTATCTCAATATCGACAATTACATCAGAAATTTAGCCATCCTTTATGGCAAGACATGACACATTCCATCGATACGCCTCAGCATTTACTTGCACTAGGCGCTGAGCAGCTTTTGATGTGTTTAAACACCTTTAGTCACGGCTATGCTACCCGCGCAAAATATATGTTTAGCCGCAGCACACAGCAGATGATCCCTCACACGGCTTCCAATCTGCTACCTTGGAATATTATTGAAGAAACTTGCCGCTATGTCAGAGAACACACAACCTAATATCCAGCAGACCTTAATTGAAAATGTGCTGATTAAACATCCGGTTTTAGACACCAATAGATATGTCCAGTCGGTTGTTAAACAGGCACATCAAAAAGCCAAAGCACATGTTCAACAAGCTCAGCAGTCTGAGAAAAGTATTCATGCTATCGCCTATCAACAAGGCTACCAAGATGGATTAACACAGCTTTTGAATGATTTTATTGGCGCTCTCAATGACAGTGAAGCCCAATACCAAAATAAGGTGAGCCAAACGGAACACCAATTAACTCAATTACTCATCGGTTTGTTTACTGACTTACGCCTACAGGAAATTGTGGCAGAACATTTCGCTCAATTACAATCCGAATCTCGCCATGTTCAATTACACATACCGGCATCATTGCAAGCCAAGATAAGTTCTCGAGCTAACGGCGCCAAAATATGTACTAGCCCCGATAATTCAATCACATTAGAAGTGAATAACGAAATTACACAATTCACGCCAAAACTGGCGGCAGAGAAAGTATTACCGCATATTTTTCCGATTTCGACCCGTTGTTTAACTTTGCAACAACATAAACAAGCTTATGCACTATTAATTCAACAAAAACAGCTAATTCAACAAAAACACGCTCTCCAACAAGAATTCGCTTTTCAACAAGAAGAAACAAGGAGGGAAAAACATGAAAATTGACTCTAATTTGCTGAATACTTTGTCAGCTTCGCGTACTCATGGCAATACGCCATCGAGTATATCCGATCTACACACTAAAATGAGTACCCTTTGGAAATCCCATAACAGCATGAAAGATATACAGAACTATCAGGCAAAAAACATCCCCCACATTTCGGAGGATAAAAATACTAAAATACAAAACTTTATTACTGAATTTAAACATTTGGATAGTGATAAAACACGATTCGCGTTGGTGTTTAAAACCATGGTAAATTTGAATCGCAATGATAAAGAGTCATTCATTGCTCAAATCGTCCAAACATTAAAGTCGTCATCTGAATCTGACCCTGCTTTATATAAAGGTTTCACTAAAGCTATTCAACGTTATATGTCAATAAGTTTAATGAATGCACCATTTACAGAACAATTGAATAAAAACATGACTAGCTTTAATCTTGATGGCGATGAAGATGAAGATTCATCAATTATATAACCCCAACGATTGAATAACTCTGTACTATTAAATTAGTTCATATCTTAAATTTTCACCGACGAATATTTATAAGCTTAGAGTACATTTTTTATAATCTAAGCTTTTTAACTCCCTCTCCTTTTAAAAACATAAAAAAAATAAATTTGAAATTGATATATACACTCACAGATAGTAGTTTAAATTTACATCACCAAAACACATTGTTCGAATTTAAAAAAACGCTTTGATTCTTCATCTATTCATTACCCTACTGTTTTTTTATATTCAACACAATTTTACTGATGATTACGATGTTGAGAATTAATTTTATATTAAACTATATTTGTGGGAAATATTATGAATAACACGGAATACAATCAAATAGAGCCAATGATGCTTTTATGTGGTCAAGTCGTTTATGACCCACTGAAGAGAACGCTATCTCGCGGAAAAAGAACCGTGAATTTATCTGAAAATGAATCCTGCCTCTTAAAGCTGTTGTTATTAAAAACAAATAGCAAGCGAGAAGTGATGCACGAAATTTGGGAAAAGCGTGGAACGATCGTGACTGAAAGCAGTTACTACAAATTAGTCAGGCAATTACGGCAATCATTTAAGAAAGTAGAGTTAGATGAAAATCTCATCATGACACTACCTAGAATTGGTATCTTGTACACTGGTGAAAAATCAGAAATGCCAATTTTATCAAGGGTTAATGAAAGAAAAAACATGTATACGTATGTTCGCTGTTTTTTTCAGAAAGTATTCAATCGTTCATATCAATAAATTATTTATATAAAAGAAGAAAAACCATGCCAAGAATTGCTATATCAAAACCTATTTTACATTCAATTTTCATATTATCTTGTTGTTTATTTTTATTTGCGTGTAAAAATCCAATAAGTCAAAGTCGAAATACATTTAATATTCAAGGTGATATTTATAGCCAATCTATCGATATTCCTAGTGAAGCATTAATTACTTTTTCAGTGACCCCAATAAACGGAAATAGTTACTCTGAAAAAAGTCATTATGATTATACTTTTACAACCAGAAAATCAGCGAGAACCGTTAATTTTTCCATTAATTTACCGGAATCTCTATTAACCCAAGGTCACTATTTTGGATTAAGCGTGAGAGTTGAAAAAAAGGGTGAATTACTGATGATGAGTAATCAAATTGCACCTTTAAACCAAGCCACATCTGCGAGGCTTTCTTTAAAAGTAAATTCTATTTGATTTATTCGATTAAAGAATATCAGCACTTGCAGCATTCAAATACTTTAATGCTTAACAAAAAATTTTTAAATGCATAAATCGACAGAACAGAAAATTAGTAGTCACTAGAATTTATTGGAATTCTTTTTTTGTTAAGCAAAATTCTAAGTTATTCAAAAAATAGATCTAACAAAAATAAATATACTTCATTCAAATATAAACCGAATGATGTTGAGTATTGACAGCTCATTTTAATGACTGCGCGAATCTTAAGGATAGTTAGAAACCAAGGATTTTTAAAATACTCATTAAAGACATTTAATTAACGCTATATTCTCGGAGCCCCTTAATGAATCGCAAGTCTAAGGATTTTATTCCTTATCATGTTACATTTATCGCGTGGATAAATATTGCAACGCAGATTAGTTTTCCTTTGGCATCAATTTTTTCACCTGTCGTAGCCAATGCATTTACAGAACAAAACCATCAACAACGTACGTTTTTATTACCAAAAAAAAATACGCTTACTTTAAAAGAAACTCTGCCATATACACTACAAGCGGGAGAAACAACTCAAAGTATTGCCAAAAAATATAATATAAGTTTGGAACAATTACGTCAGCTTAATCAATTTAGAACATAAGCACGCCTTTGGCGTGAGCATCGCGGCAGAGCCGCTCTATTTCTAGGCAACGCCCTTCTCGTCTTTTATACTCTACTCTATGTATATTCCCAGGCCCGCTAAATTATTATTTCAGTACGATGACGGATGGAACCGCTTCATTGAGAACAATCATGTCGATGAATGGCAGCTCCTTTCTGTTGAAAAGATGCTCGCTTGTAGCACTTGTGCTATGGGCGTTCGCCGTTATTGTTGCTCTTCTCCTGAATGCACGCACTCACGCTTCTTTTGTCAAACCTGTAAATCCAAAGCCTGCAGTGCCTGTGGCCTCAAAGGCACCGAACAGTGGATCGCCCAACAGCGACATATTTTGCCAGACTGCGAATGGCAACATATCACTCTCACGATGCCCCACCTGCTTTGGCCTTTCTTCAACAACAACTGGCCATTACTTAATCAACTTTTTCGTTGTGCCACCCGTGCCATGCTAAAACATGCCAGACGCAATGGGCTCGAAATTGGTATTTTTTGCGCCTTACATACTTATGGTCGCCAACTTAATCAACATCCGCACATTCATTTATCAGTGACACGAGGCGGTCTCTCGAAATATCACACCTGGAAACCCATTTTTTTCAAAAAGAAAGACGTCGAAAAAGTCTGGCGTAGTGCCGTTATTCGGCTCCTTCGAGACAATTATCCTCAGTTACAACCGAATAAATTACCTGGCTTCGGGCACATTCGGGATTACCCGACCTGGTGTCGTTATCTCAATGCCCAGTTTCAACGTTATTGGAAAGTGCATTTTGCCAAAAAGACCCGAGGGGCTTGGTACAATGTAAAATATCTGGGCCGTTATCTTAAACGTCCCCCCATCTCCGCCTCTCAGCTGAAACATTACAGCGGCGGCGCGGTGGTTCATCATTACTATGACCACCACAGTCAACAATATCGACGACAGACCTTATCCCAAGAAGAAATGATACGGCGTTATGTTAGTCATATCCCTGCACGCCATTTTAAGATGATCCGCTATTACGGTTTTTTAGCCAATCGCAAACGCGGCAGTTTATTACCTAAGGTGTATGATGCGTTGGATATCATGTCCCCTAGCGTACCCGAAAAACCGGGCTTTGCGGCACTGATGAAAGGGTTTTTAAACACAGAGCCGTACCAATGTATTTTATGTGGAAACCGACTGCGATTTATGAGCGCGGAAAAAGGACTACACGCAGCCACTTTATTATCAGAAAGACGGAATAAAATGGCCAAAAAACGATGGTTACAAACGGCAGCCTAGGATCAGTGTACCTATAATTAGGCTTTTAGGTGATAATTTAAGCAAATTGCCATTATCATTGCTCATCAACGAAAAAACGGCCAGAATTTAATAGAAATAGAGAGTTCAAAATACCCTAATTAATGTGTCACTGTATTGATTGAGATTCCTAACCATGAACGTTTTCACACAATTTTGAGGCCCTAAAAGCCGGCGATGAACTGGATATTCCTATAGCTCCGTTACCGGTTTTAGAATGGGAAAACGAAAAACCAGTTTATATTCCACCAGAAGCGCCGAGTGAAGGAGAAATCAAACTGGCACAGTTTGCTTCCAAAGCAGGTCAGTTTTTTACAAAGCAACCTAATCATGAAAAAACTAAAGCATTCACCCAAGAGCTCATCACGACCGCAGCAAGTAGCTATCTGCAAGATTGGTTTAATCATTTTGGTAGCTCACAAATAAAGCTGGTCGCGGATAAAAAATTTTCATTAAAAAATTCGCAAATTGATTTACTGCTGCCTATTTATGAAAACGAAGAAAGTTTATTCTTTACTCAGGGTAGTTTTCACCGTCAAGATAAGCGTATTGAAACCAACCTCGGTTTTGGTGCACGCTGGTACGGTGAAAATCAAATGGTTGGCGGGAATACCTTCTTTGACTATGATATATCGCGTGGTCATTCTCGTTTAGGATTAGGTGTTGAATATCGCCGTGACTTCTTAAAATTGTCAGGCAACAGCTATCATCGTCTTAGCAGCTGGCGCAATGCTCTAGAATTAGTCGATCATTCGGCTAGACCATCTAATGGATGGGATCTCCGCGCAGAAGGTTGGCTACCTATCTATCCACATATTGGTGGAAAGCTCACTTACGAACAATATTATGGTGATGATGTCGCTCTATTCGGTACCAAAAATTTACAACGTGATCCATATTCCATCAATGTCGGCCTCAACTATACTCCGATTCCATTAATCACATTCAATGCGGAACATCGCCAAGGAAAAGCCAGCAAGAAAGATTCGCGAATTGGTTTACAACTGAACTACCAATTTGGCAAAAGCTTGAAGCAACATTTGGATCCAGAGTCCGTCAATGCATTTCGCTCACTCATGGGCAATCGTTATGATTTTGTCAGTCGTAACAACCATATCGTTTTGGATTATAAAAAAAATGACGTAATCCACTTAAACATAACGAACTCTGTCACAGGCTACGCAGGGGAAAAGATCCCTTTAAATTTCACAGTAACCAGCAAATATGGCTTAAGTCACATAAAATGGGATGCTGAAGCACTGGTTGCAGCTGGGGGCCGCATACTCAATGAAAATGGTCAATATAGCCTTGTGTTGCCTTCCTATAAAAATACCAAAAATGCAAACAATTACACCATTACCGCCATTGCTATTGACAAGAAAGGAAATACCTCTTCCAAAGCCATTATCCGTGTTTCGGTTACTCAACCTGCTATTCACACCCTAAAAAGTGTCGTTTCATCCAGCAAAATTGATTTAATCGCTGATGGCAAAAGCAGCCAAAAACTGTCGTTATCCATTAAAGATAAAGCAGGAAATGTCATTGACCTGGCGCCCAAAGAAATCATGCTTGAGCGAGCCACAACTCGAAAATTGAAAAGAGCGATGCCAGCTAGGGGGTTAAAAGCACCACCACCAGCCAAATACACCGCCATCAGCCCATTTTTTCGCTTAGCGGCCGGACAATATGAAGCGACATTAACCGCAGGCACTAAGCCTGAAAGCTTTATATTGGTTCCCAAAGCCCGTAATGCCGCCTTCCCTGAAATCAAAGTCACTATCGTTGCGGATACGACAACGACTCAAGCCACAAAGCCAACTGTCAATACCCAAACCCCTCAGGTCGCTAACGGAAAAGCGCCAGTGGAGGTGAAAACACAGCTTAAAGATGCGAATGGCAACCCTATCATTAATAGTGTAGTGACTTGGAGCTCCAACAAAGATCCGCAAAAAGTGATATTCACCCCTGTGAGCAGTACAACAGATAACAACGGCTATGCCACCACTCTCGTCAACAGCACACAATCTGGTGATGTAGTGATCACCGCAACACCGTCGACGGGTGCGCCACAAGACGTCACGCTAACATTTATCCCGGATGCCACCACTGTGGTGGTGCAACCGCAAAATATTAACATTACTCAAAATGGCTCAACTGCTGATGGGAAAAAACCCAATTTGGTGTCAATTACCATTACCGACCAATTTGGCAACCCATTACCAAATATCGATGTGCAATTTGCAACTGATAAAGGAGCTCTCGCCAATACCCTCGTAAAAACGGATGCTAATGGGGTTGCGCAAACCGCGATCACTAGTAAGCAAGCGGGTGAAGCGAATGTGACGATTACTGTGGATGGCAAAGACGTCCAACATAAAGTTCAATTTGTGGGAGATAACTCAACACCGCAAATCGCAAAACCAATCATCAACCAGGCAACGCAAATCGCCGATGGTCAAAAGCCAATTGAAATCACCACAAAATTAGTCGATGCCCATAATAACCCACTGCCAAATACGGTCGTAACATGGAGCTCAAATAAAAACGCCAATGATGTTCAGTTTGCGCAGCAGACCACTACAACCGATGCTAATGGTCTAGCAACCACCACTATTACCAGCACTGTGGCAGGGGAGATTATCATTACAGCCACTGCGCCGAATGCGACACCACAAGAAGTGAAAGTGGATTTCTTGCCTGATACCACAACAGCTGTGGTGCAATCGAATAATATTCAAGTATCCCAGCCAAGCACTGTCGCGAACAGTCACTCGGCAAATACCATTTCTATTACCGTGACCGATGCAAAAGGTAACCTACTTCCAAATGTCGAGGTCACATTCGCTACAGATAAAGGAACATTAGCTGATAGCAAAGTGACCACAAACAGCCAAGGGGTTGCACAAACCGCTATTTCCAGCGATAAAGCTGGAGATGCTACCGTGACGATCACCGTGGATGGCAAAGATGTTAAACAGATTATCTCGTTTGTTGGGGATAAAAACACACCACAGGTTGTGAAACCGACAACCAATACCGCCTCACAGATTGCCAATGGTAATAAGCCATTTGAAGTCAAAACACAAATTGTGGATGCCAATAATAACCCGCTACCAAATACCGTAGTTAATTGGACATCAAATAAGAAGGACAATGAGGTTAGCTTCTCTGAAACCAGTAGTATTACTGATGCCAATGGCTTTGCTATAACTCAAGTCACCAGTACTGTTTCAGGTGATGTCGTGATCACGGCTGTAACACCTAACGCCACATCACGCGACATTATCCTTACGTTTTTACCGGATCCAACCACTGCAACGATTAAACCTGCAGATATCACTGTCGGTTCAATGACACCCGTTGCGAATGGAGTGACAGGCAATCCAATTGCAGTTACCGTGACCGATGCTAATGGCAACGTTGTTCCAAATGTTGAAGTTCAATTTACAACCAATAACGGTTCTCTGACTGACCCAAAAGTGATGACAGATAACCAAGGTGTGGCAAAAACCACCATCACTAGCAATCAAGCTGGAGATGCCAAAATCACAGTGACTGTTGGTGGAACATCGTTTGATAAAACTGTCGTATTCATTGCAAATATACAAACGGCGAATGTCAGTTCAGTCATGCCAGAAGTTAAAAGTCAGTATCTCGCCGATGGCAAAATGACCGTCACTTATACTGCAAAAATTGTGGATGCCAATAACAACCCCGTTTCTGGTGTTGATGTCGACTGGCTGTCTAACTTAAGTGCATCGGAAGTGAAATTTAGCCAAGTAAAAACCAAGACCAATACCCAAGGGGAAACGACGACCACCATAACCAGCACAAAAGCTGAAATGGTGGTCGTGACAGCATCGACAAATGGCGATGGGAAGATGGCAAAAGAGATTTATTTTGTTGCCGATAAAGCCCAAGCTAAAATCACATCGTTGAACGTCAAGCAGTCAACTATCGTAGCTAATGGCGTGGATAAAACCGATGTTTACGTCTTCGTGGAAGATAACTACGGTAACCCTGTTGAAGGTATAGATATTCAATTACAGACGAACAATGGTGCCGTACTCTCCGTGGTCACAGCGTTCTCTAAAACAGATATCAATGGCTTGGTTCACGCCACACTGTCTACCTCACAAGCTGCCAATAATATTATGGTTGCAGCAGTATTAGCGAACGGTAGCCAACAACCGATTTCGAGCACCGTAAAAGCGGTCGCTGATAATACGACGGCGACGGTGACGATTACATCATCAGTGAACCAAGTGCAAATTCGCCCACAAGCCCAGAAAGTGTTACTGACGGCAACTGTCGTTGATAACCTGAACAACCCATTAGTTGAAACACCTGTCACTTGGCTCAGTGATAACAACACACTGAGTATAAACACCACACGTACCGATCATCGAGGGCAAGTTACCGTTGAATTATCGGGCTATATTGCAGGAGAAACGACGGTCACCGCACAACTGCTTAACCGCCGTGAAGCACAGGAAAAAATTCAATTTATTGCTGGAGATGCAAACCCACTATATAGTTTCTTTGAGATTAAACCACAAACTATTGTGGCGAATAATCGTGAACAAGCGACAGCCACGTTGACCTTACGTGACCAATGGAATAACCCAGTTACAGGGCAAACAATTGATTGGGATAGTAACAACAACGCCATTACATTTACGGATTCAAAAGAGCTAGCGAACACCGGTGAGTACCAAGTTAAAGTGAGTGGTAACCTTGCTGATACCATTGATATCACAGCTAGAAATGGTGCTGTTTTCAAACAGAAAAGCCTCGGTTTAATTGCAGACAGCGCCACCGCGCTCATCAAGGACATTAACATCACCAGTAACGCCTCAGTTCCTGCTGATGGCATCAGCCGCATTACTGTACAAGCAACCATTACAGATGCCGCCAATAATCTGGCGCCTGCGGGTATTGCTATTGGTTGGCGTAGTGATGTTGGTGAGCTATCACAACCCGTTAGCCGCACAGATAATAACGGTATTGCCCAAATTACTTTAACTAGCACACAAGCAGGAAAAGGCAACGTCACCGCCATTTTAGGTCAAAATACTAAGCAAACCGTTCAAAATATCGAGTTCTTAGCAGGGAACGTTTCTAGCAGCACCTCAAGCGTTGCGCTGAGCACTCCATCATTAACCGCAGCAACAGGTGAAACTGAAATTACCGTTACGCTGAAAGATGACATTGGAAACCGACTGGGTAACTTGGCGAATAAAATCAAGCTGGATTACTCAACTGATTTGGGCTTAGCAAAATCACCGACTTTCACAGAGATAACGCCTGTAGGAACCTATCGTGCGAAGTTAAACAGCACCAAAGCAGGCAAGACAGACATTACAGTCCTTGTTGATGGTGTGACTTTGAACCAGATATCCCCTCTGACTGTAATTGCTGACACACAAAGCGCACAGGTACGTGGTAATATCCAGATTTCAAAAGCAACGGAAACCGTCGGCAATAAAGTCACTGTCAGCGCCCAGTTTGAAGATGCTAATGGTAACCAACTCGGCGCAGGTATTCCTGTATTCTGGACGGCTAATGATGGCAGTCAATTGTCGGATAACCAAACAACCACTGATGCTAATGGACGTAGCGAAATTACCGTTCAACGTAATGATGTTGGTTATGCAAATATCACCGTTAACTTAACATCGCAAAACACGAAAACTGCCCCAACTATCTCCTTTACACAAGGCGCGATTGATGTCAGTAAAACAGTATTCAATGTAACCCCTGCCACAGTTGTGGCGGGTCAACCTGCGACGGTTGAGCTGATATTAAAGGATCAGTTTGGTAATTTATTAACCAATCAAATACCTGCTATTCAAATCAGTAGCAATAACAATGATGTAAGAATTGCTTCGGTAACGATGCCATCGGCTGGGGTATATCACGCGGTTGTGAGCAGTGATAAAACAGGTGTTGCCATATTATCAGCAAACCTCAACGGCAGCGTATTGTCGCAAACCTTAACGTTGAATGTGACCAGTGACAAAGCTACTAGCATCATCACCAGCGTAGTTCCCAGCACCAATAACATTCGGGCGGGTAATAGCCAAGGCGTAGTTTATACTGCCAAGGTTGTGGATCAGTTCCATAACCCGGTACCGCAGGTAAATGTCTCATGGCACTTACAGGGTAAAGCAGAACCTTTCCCACACTCATCAATAACAGATATTAACGGTAGCACTAAAATTACGGTCACCAGCCATACCGTAGGTGCATTAGTGATGACAGCCGCACTTTCCGCAAGCGAAGATAAAAAAGCCAGTGTGGTTAACGTCCTTGCTGGTACGGTAAACATCGCCAACTCTACCTTTACGACCAGTAAAACTGATATTGGTCCAGATGGACTAGAAAGCACCTTGTTCACGGTTAAATTGCAAGATGATTTTGGCAACGCCTTACTGAATGAAACGGTTGATATTACAAGTAATGTCCCAACTCAGGATTTTACTATCAGTCCAGTCACCAATCACCAAGATGGTCACTACAGTGCAACAGCTACCGCGACGAAGCAAGGCACCGTTAAGGTCACAGCAAAAGTTGGCAATAAAACCATTGCCAACCCGATTGAAATCAAAGTCGACGCCATTAACCCAACGCTACGTTTTGACAACATGCAACAGCGCCTGACTTACTCTTCCGCGGTGAATAATGGTCAGGTTGTTAAGGGGTTACCAAATGGTGCTCAACCCATTTGGTCCAGTGATAACACCAGTATTGCCACCGTGGATCAACAAGGGAAAGTAAAGTTAAAAAAGGCTGGGCGCACCAAGATTTGGGCTCGCATCGATGGAAATGGCATATATAAATCCGCAGCGGCTAGCTATGAGGTAGACATTGAAAAAGCCAAACCAAACTTAGTATTAACCAGTGTAGACACTATTTCCGCAGTTTGGTCGGATAACCAAGCTCACGATATTCAAACTTCATTTGGTAATACGGATGTCACTACCGCCATTCCTCTCGAATATGTCAGCCAAAATACTAACATCGCCCAAATGGATTCTGTTTCTGGTGCAATTACTCAGGTCAAGCCTGGAGTAGCAAAACTGACAGTGCGTTCCAAAGAAACGGATCAGTTTGTTTCTGAAAGCCAAGATATTACCTATAACCTCGCAAAAGCACGTTTTAATGTTAATTTTAACCAACAAGAGCAAGAAATTACGGATCAGCGTAATCTTTTTAGGCTACAACAAACCAGTGTTGCTATCCCACCTAAAGCAGACATTGAATGGAACTCAGGAGCCAATAATGTCGTTAATATTGCCAAAAATGGCTCGGTTCAAAGCCTAGGCAAAGGCGAAGCCAATTTAACCATGACAGTAAAAGCCAATGATTACTTTGAGCAAAGTAGTGGTAATTATAAGGTCAAGGTATACACAAAGCCTTTAATTACGATAAATTCAATCTCTTATGGAAATAATGGCAACCAAGAAACTAACGCATCGTATTGGTCCCCCGTTTATACCGACGATAACCTAACGGTTAACTGGTCTGTCGCAGGAACAAGTGATTTTGATATGCCTTCTGATGTCAAAATCGTCATAACAAAACCAGATGGCGGGATAGATAGCGTTCCATCATCGGTTACTAGCGGCCCGCGTTCAAATACCTATGCGCCAAAACAAAGCTATTTGAAAAATAACCAAAAAGTTAAAGTTGAAATTATTGCTATAGGTAAGTCCCAACACAGAATTGAAAACCGAATCCAAGCTGTTGATGTTCCTATTGTTATAACTGAACCCAAATATATCGGAAACTTATCTATTAGCTATAAGACTTTCGCTTACGTCGTAGGAGACGACGTAGTTGATAACGATAATAGTTGTAATCCTCCTTCTGCTATTTTCAATAACCATCGTAATGCGATTGTATTCCCTAAAGTATATATTGGGTTATCAGGAAAACAATTATTAGAGAATATTCAGGTGAGTCATCAGATATTAAAGTCTGAATATAGCGGGAGTGAATCGTTTAGTTCAGATAGGCTAACGTATCCAGTACTGACAAATCCAACTCATGGTCTAGATACCTATGAGTACACATATTCACAGGTTAAGAATAAGGCAATAAAAAATGAATGTTATACGACTCATAAAGGTAACGGAAACCTCACCACAATACTAGAATTTGCAGGCCAACAATCTAAACTCCAAACCCATTTCTCTTGGAGGGGTTAGTAACTTATTCCACAGGGCGCTTTGCGCCCTGTGAGGTTGATGACAAAGAGGGATAAAAAAACGTGGTTTTTCCCTCTTTGTGTTATCAGGTGAAAATCAATAAATTGTAACGCCTAAGTAAATACTCGTAAGATATTAGAGATTTTTAAACATATGATTAAATCACAATATGAATTTTATTACCTTATTGATAGCCGTATAACGAATATTTATACTACGAAGATTAAAACAGGAAATCCTTTACTACTAAAGTGGCATACCATTTAGTACAATTTGACTTAAAAGGATTAATGCAAAGTTTTAATGTTAATCATCATACAAACCTCTCACTGACTCACCAAATCTTTGATACTAAAATAACTATCACTTTAAAAAAACAAAAAAGAAAATAGAAATCAAAATATTTTCATTTCTATTAAGATGCCTAGAATATACATATTTCACAGAATCATAGAAAATTGATCAAATAATGATCTTCCTAGATTGATGCCTTTATGAAATAAATCAAAAACCCAAAACAATTAAGCCAAATCACAGAGGTTAAATATAAAAATATAATATTGTTAATGTTTTATTTTCTGTTTTTTTTGGTTTTATGTATCGATATAAGGTAAATTAATGATTTATTGTGTTGATCAAAAACAGTACACTGAAATTTACATTTGTTATAACATTGCATAGATTTAAATTTAAATCATTGAAAATAAAAAAATAATCCTCAATCCAAAGATTTAAAATTAATAATAGTAAACATGTAAATATTTAAGGCGTCATTTTGGGACTAATTGAAAATAATTATAAGGATAGTATATCATTCAGTGAGTGGCACTTGAGGGTCACTATATATTTAGCCAAAATTTAAAAGGCACAGATTATATTAAATCACTTTTATAAAATCTGAAAAATTCACATTGATTGTTATCTCAACAATATAATTTAATAGAGAATATTTATGAATAGAAAATTTCCTGTCGCTTATGCTGTCGGACAAAAAATCAAGTCATTAAGAAAGTCTCAAGGTTATACTGTGTTTCAATTAGCACGAGAATGTAATATCAGTGAACAACAGCTATTCCGTTATGAACGAGGTGTTAATCGTATTGATATTGATTGCTTAGCTAGAGTAACAAAAATATTAGATGTTAATATCAGTGATATATTTTGTGATGTATTTCAAGACAATCAAGATACTAAATACGAAAATAAAATCCAAGAATCCGTTGAGTCTTACGCACAATGTGCGTAATTAGCATTCCGTATTAACTTCAATTATTTCTTGATTTTAAAAAGTCCATATATGATGTTCCTGTATAAAAAGTAAAAGCCTGTTTTCAGGCTTTTACTTTTTATTTTACTTCGAGCTCTGTTTTGCCAATATAGAAGCCTTCCACCTTTGTTTGCGCTTTTCCCTCACAAGCACTACCCTATATGCTGTTTTATTCACCAATCTGCAAAAGACCATGTCACAACCAACTACATTAATGCAGCGATTCGGATTTGATTCTGACCGTTTACGCTTTGCAATGATCACCGCCTGCGCATCCATTCTCGCGCTATTTATTGCAAAATATTTTGGACTTGCTCACCCCCAATGGGCGGCAATGACTGTATGGGCTTCCGCGCAACCTTGGCGTGAAAACTTATTAGAAAAAAGTTGGTGGCGGTTTGCTGGCACTGTTATTGGTGTCGTTGCTGGCATTGTACTCATTCAAATTCACCTAATCAGCCCATTATTATTTGTGATCGGTTTAGCCGGATGGTTAGGTGCATGCAGCGGTATTGGACAGCTACAAAAAGGCTTTGTGGCTTATGGCACTTTTTTAGCGGGCTATTCTGCCGTGATGGTGAGTATGCTCAGCGTTCATGCCACCGACAATATTTTTTCCGTTGCATGGGATCGATTTTGGACTATTTTAGTGGGTGTATTATGTGCGGTTTTGTTTAATTTTTTATTTACCTCCAAGCGTGAACAAGCATCCATCATCGCGTTAAAGCAACAAATTGATCAGCAGTTTTACACTATGTTGCACCGTTCTTTATATAGAAAAGAGTCGATTAAACAACAGGACATTGACGCTTTATGGCAGCAAATGGCCACCTATGATGAACAGTTAGAGGCCAACCGTATTGGGTGGCGTTATCACCGTAAACAAGTCGTAAAAGCTCGCCAACAACTACTCGCTCAAAGCCAAATTTTGCTACAACTTGATAAATTTAAAGAGGTAGCGGCATTTCCATTTCCAGCGACACTACCGACTGAATCACAATGGAAACATATCCTGTCTCTGTGCCCAACTGGCGTATTGAAAAATCTCTTAATCCCGCTGTTTTATGTGTCAAAAGGGTTATCCATCAAGGCACAACACCGTGTAGATAAGCTAAAACTCCACCATGACCGCATTGCCGCTTGGCAAACTTTTGCACGCTCGTTTGTTGCCATTGCCACCGTCGGCTTACTCTGGTTAGCGACTCAATGGCAAGCTCTCGCCTATCTAACGCTAGGTTTATCCGTGATGATCGCATTGTTCGCATCCCTTGATTACCCTGCAAGGTTTATGAAAAACATCTTTACGGGACAATCTTTTGGGGCACTTTCCGCGTTGGTTTGTACTTGGTGTCTATGGCCATTCGCATCATCATCATGGCAAATGACCTTATTCATTGTGCCCGTTATCATCAGTGGAATTTTAGTTTTCGCCCACAAGAAACTGATTTTAATCGCCTTTGATTACATTATGGTCTCTTTGATCTTACTGCAACCAAACTACCCTTTTACATTAAGTTTTCCAGAAAGCCTCGGTAATGCCATCGCCATTATTTGTGGACCGTTAGTCGCGATGGGGGCTTTTTATTGGATTTACCCAACAAATCCGAAAAAACGTTACCAAAACCTTATTTTACTCAGCGAACAACAATTTAAGATGGGTCTTCATAAGATTATTTCAGGACAAAAACCATCAACATCACAGATGAGCCATCGCCTATTCAGCGGGTTAATATTGGCGCGTAAGAGTGATTATCCATTTGATAGAACAATACAATTTTTTGCCATCCGCCACGCTATTTGGCTCAATCTGATGCAAGTTTATAAACAATTTTCTGACTCTGAATCACACAATCGCGCCCTAAAAGGACTCGTTTTACGTTTGCAGCACCCACAGACTGATGTTGAAAAAATTCACCGTCTTCTGCAAACACTATTACGTAGGCAACAAAATAGTGCTGAATTACGTCAATTATATAATGATGTTCACCTCTACCTATATTATTTAGATAATAACAATTGAATATAAAAAATAACAATCAGTGAGAGATTGAAAACAATAAAATAAATTATCGCTCTAAATTGATTATAAAAAATAAATCTCTTATTTAAATTATAGAGCCCCAACATATCATTAATAAATAATAAAAAAAATCGAGGGTTCATTTAAAAAAATTTTAAGTAAACCCTCGATAAACCCAATCTATCACAAACGTAAAATTTGTTATATTTTCGTTTAATATCAGTAATTTGATAAATATCATACAACCCTCTCTTTTTCACTCTTCTGTTTGACTTACCCAATTCCTATTTGCATAGTGGTACTCATAATAATTTTTATACTTTTCTGTTTTTTATTTTCAATCCTGTCTATTCCAATAAATTTAAATATATCTGATTACAACTTATGAAAGAGGTTTTCATGACTAGGGAATTATTTTCTACTAATGAAATGAAATTATTATTTGAAAAATTAGCATCCTTTACGGTTTATCCTGAAAATAAAGGTGTGACACGTTTGGCCTATACACCCACAGACCAATTGGCACACCAATACATGATAGAAACCATGCAAAAAGCAGGGTTTACTGTTCGCCAAGATGCGATAGGGAATATTTTCTGCCGATTACCGGGAAAAAATCCCGACTTACCTGCTGTTGGCACTGGCTCTCATTTGGACACGGTTCCTAATGGTGGTGCTTATGATGGTACGCTTGGTGTCGTGGCAGGGTTTTATGCGTTGATGCAATTTGAGCCACAGCAATTATCCCGTTCCCTTGAACTCGTTATTTTCAGGGCGGAAGAATCCAGCCGATTTGGCTTTTCCTGTATTGGCAGCAAAGTGTTACTTGGGAAAGTTGATCGTGAAAAGTGGGCTCTCAACCGAGATGATGATGGACGCAGTTTTTTCGATGTCCTCGATAGTCTTGGTTACCCAAGCCACGAAATTGAACAGTGCCAATTGGCGGACAACCATTATTCAGCGTTTATCGAAATGCATATCGAACAAGGTCGGCGCCTTGAACTTGAAGAAAAATCAGTGGGAATTGTGAACGGAATTGCCGCGCCAACCCGCTTCCAAGTTCAGGTGACAGGGCATGCAGATCACTCCGGTGCCACGCCAATGTATCAACGCCACGATGCATTAGTGGCCAGCGCCGCCATTATCAGTGATGTGAATCGCGCGGCTTGCCGTGAATCTGTATGGGGAACCGTCGGTACCATTGGGAAACTCAATGTATATCCAAATTCCATGAACGTGATTCCCGGTGAAGTGAACTTCTTAGTCGATATTCGCGGTATTGAGCCAGAAAGTATTGCCCGCGTTGCCACTCACTTGAAAAATTCCATTAAAAAATCTGAACAAGACAACGATGTTTCGATTCAAATTCGTGAAATTTCAGCAGAAGCACCGGTGAAATTAAATAACGAGATTTGTCAGTGCATTGAACAACATTGCCTTGAGCAAAACATCGGTTATATGACCATGTTGAGCGGTGCTGGTCATGACTCTATGAATCTCGCCCAAAAATTCCCAACCGCCATGATTTTCACACCATCAAAAAATGGGATTAGCCATCACCCTGATGAATTTACGGATTTCGATGACATTATTATTGCCGCCAATCTATTGAAAGATACCCTGCATTCTTTAGCAAAATAAAGCGTTAGCAAAATAATTCTTAGCAAAGTGAAAAAAGCCGCTGGGAGATTACTCTCTCAGCGGCTTTTCCCATCACCCAAAATTACATTAATGACACCAAACATCCGGTATACAGCTGATAGGCTGTTAACATCTGTTTTTCATCGAAATCAAAATTAGCTTGGTGATGCCCTGCGGTTCTGTCTGCACCGACAACAAAATACAGAGATTTACCCCCATGACGCTGGACGCGTTTTGCCAAGATAGTGGCATCTTCGCTACCGCCAAACGGGCGAGTCGCCACTGCCGTTAATTCCCCATGTTGCCCTACCACACTTGCTAAGGTATCAATCAGCTCTTGGTCATTGGTTAAATCAACCGCTTCTCCCATCACTTCACTTTCCATTTCTAACTGGAAGCTGTGCGCGGAACCTTCTGCCATGCGAATCGCATTTTCGCTCATAAAGCGGTTAATCTCTTCATTTTCACCACGGACTTCTATCTGCATTTGCGCATAGGATGGCGTCACATTTCGCCCTTCACCGGCATTCAGTACTCCAACGTTAATGCGCGACATTCCTTTACCGTGTCTTGAAATTCCCAACATTTGCGTTGTGGCATGACAAGCGCCGGCTAACGCATTACGCCCCAATTCAGGCTCAGCTCCCGCATGGGATGGTGCGCCTTTGAAACGAAAATCCAGTTTTGTTGTGCAGAGGAAATGGGTTGGGTTAATCACAATTTCACCGCTATTGGCAATGAACCCTAAGTGCGCCCCTAAGAAATAATCCACATCATCCACAATGCCACTTTCTGCCATCGCTCTCGCACCACGAACGCCTTCTTCCGCAGGTTGGAATAACAGTTTTACTTTGCCAGATAAGCTCTCTTTATTTGCCACTAACCAATGCGCAACCGCTAAACCAATCGCGATATGCCCATCATGACCACACGCGTGCATTTCGCCAGGATGACAAGAGCTAAAATTATCATTTTTTGGTCGATGGGTTTCATCGGTACTTTCTGTCACGCCGACACAGTCAATGTCAAAACGTAGTGCGATTGTCGGTCCCGCTTTGCCGCTATCGAAAATGGCAACACACCCTGTCAGCTCCTGCATTTCAGCCAACAGATTTTCATCAACTTGGTGCTTTCTCGCCACCGCTAAACCTTTATCAACCACTTTTTGTTGGCGTCCAAAGGCATATTCAGGGTTGATCACTTGCGGGCCCACTTTGACGTCCAAGTTTAAACGACGCAGTTCTTCAACGATTTTTGCTGTGGTTAAAAACTCAGACCAACCAATTTCCGGGTATTGATGAAATTCACGACGCCATTGAGTCAGTTGTTCTAATGTAATGTTTGACATGTTATCTCCTTAAAATTAAAGCATGATGAGCGCAATGAAGATCACCCCAACAATCATGCCGGGCGCAGTACGCTTCACAATTTCCATCGGGTTCACATTGGCTAAGCCTGCACAGACGATAGCTGCACCTGCTAACGGTGACATGGTTCTACCCAGTGCACCTGAAATTGCAGAAGCCATCCCCAAGTCAGGAATTTCATAACCAAATTGCTGGGCAAATGGTGTTACCGTTTCGTTGAAAGCAAACGCGGCTGCATCACCTGAACCCGTGATAATTCCCATTAAGAATGGGCCCAATGTCCCACCCCAACGTGCAAATTCAGGAGAGTGGATCAGAAAACCAATAAAGGAATCAATTAAGCCAGATGCTTTGAGACCCGCAGAGAAAACGGCAGCAGCGATGATGATCCCAAGAACATCCCCATAAGCATTCCCCATTCCTTTAAAAAACTCTTTAGTAATGGTTGAAGGGTTAGTACGCGTGATAACTAACGCATAAATTGCCCCGATGACCATCGCTGCTGGCACACTGATTTGATACGCTTTCAGTGCATCCATAAATGGCAAAATTAATATAATCAATGGAATAAACGGCGCTGTCGCGTAAAGATAATTTGGTTGCTCTGCCGCTGCGTTTTGTTCTGTGCCTGCGGTGCCATTCACTTCAACAACCGCTTTCATGTTGTACTCTTTTTTCACTAAAGCCACTACCGCTAAGGAAACGGCGGCGATACCCCCAACGGCTAAGCTGTATGGCCCGTGGCGAGCAATTAAGTCAACAATGCTCATGTTCGACATCTGCGCCACAAATGGGTTATGTGACAACCCGGGACTCAGCATAGAACCTATCGTACCGCACAGCACGGCACCACCAGCAATAGCTGGGTGAATACGCGCAGCAATCAGTAACGGAATCAATGTCGCACCCACCGCAGCAGCACACCCAGCCGCAGAAGGGATCGCGATATTAATAAAGAAAGTCAGTACGACTGCCGCGGGGATCAGGAAAAAACCCAGTCGAGTCAGAACACGAGATAACACCAGTACTAAGTGTTTATCGCACTTGGTGTATTTCATCACATAGGCAAAACCCATACTGGAACAAATGGCTTGGATCAGCGGAGCCGAAACCATGCGCTCGCTAAATGCATTTAAGGCATCCATTGGCACAAGGCTAATAATACAAAGTACTAGCCCCGCAGCAATTAATACCATCCGAGTTTCATATTTTTTAATTAAAAGATAAATTGTAGCAACGATAACTAATGCCGCGATAATTTGTATTATCATGACTAACCTCTTTTATTCCCTGGAGAAATAGATAGAACAAATAAAGAAAAGAATGAATTTTTTAATTGGTAATTCATTGTGAACTTTAATTGTTTTATTTAATTGAGGAATATCAATTTTAATTCCCTATCTGGAAATTAACCGCCATTTTGTGATCAGCGCGATGTTTACTATAAAAAAATCATTCAAAATTAAAAAATATCCTTTAAAAACATAATCATGATCAACCAGAAAGAAACATTAAACTCCGTCAAAATGACTATAAAATATACGTTGTTATCATTTTGGTAATATTGAAACTCTTTTTTTACTCTTTACTTATTAAATTACATAAATAATTAGATTTATAAATAAAGATTCTCATTTAGATTGAAATCATGTTTTAATCAAAAAAATGAGTAATAAATCCCAATCAACAATTTAAATGCGTAATAATAAATAAAATATTAAAAGTTGTTTTAACATTATATTTTATTGAATAAATATAAATAAAAAAAACGAACTATCGACACCCACACATTCGGAAGTCTTTTATCTTAATTTCACGTTTTTTGTTTGTATCATTAGCTGTTTTGACCACAGATTTTCATCGTGATTTTATCTCACCCCATCAGGCCTTTTACCGTCTCACGCCCTTTCCAGTGACGCGACAGACTAGAATAAAAAATGAACAAAAGCATAATTCATTAATTCTTTTTAAGAATGT
Source organism: Providencia sp. wls1943 (assembly GCF_009706275.1). Lineage (NCBI taxonomy): Bacteria > Pseudomonadati > Pseudomonadota > Gammaproteobacteria > Enterobacterales > Morganellaceae > Providencia > Providencia sp. wls1943. Next base: position 20,600 of record NZ_WLTU01000004.1, on the reverse strand, counting down.
ACGAAACCGTTTGCTTTTTATTTTTACGGCTATAGAATTCGTCAGATTTTTTTGGCCAGAGGAAAGCTACAGGAGGCAATTGTGTCCGGTGATAAAAATTATAGTCATGAGCCAGTACCCATATCCGCAAGAAAAGGCGGGCTCGCATTAACCTTTGTAATGCTGGGTTTAACGTTCTTTTCCGCCAGCATGTGGACCGGAGGCGCTCTCGGTACCGGTCTTAGTTTCAACGATTTCTTCCTCGCAGTTCTCATTGGTAATCTTATTCTTGGTGTCTACACCGCCTTCCTTGGTTTTATCGGTTCTAAAACAGGCTTAACAACCCACCTTCTTGCTCGTTATTCTTTCGGTATTCGCGGCTCTTGGCTCCCTTCTTTCTTACTTGGCGGTACACAGGTCGGCTGGTTCGGCGTCGGCGTTGCCATGTTCGCCATTCCTGTCGGTAAAGCTACAGGTTGGGATATCAACTTACTGATTGGTATTTCAGGTATTTTGATGACCGTCACCGTGTTCTTCGGTATTTCCGCGTTAACCGTGCTGTCCATTGTCGCCGTCCCTGCCATTGCTATCTTAGGAAGCTACTCCGTGTATCTTGCCGTGACTGATGCCGGTGGTTTAAGCGCTATGCAAATGGTAAAACCGGAACAACCTATCGATTTCAACCTCGCACTGGCGATGGTCGTCGGTTCATTTGTCAGTGCGGGAACTTTAACCGCTGACTTCGTACGCTTCGGGCGTAAGCCGAAAATCGCGGTACTGGTGGCGATTGTGGCGTTCTTCTTGGGTAACTCACTGATGTTTATCTTCGGTGCGGCGGGAGCAGCTTCCTTAGGCATGGCGGATATCTCCGACGTGATGATCGCGCAAGGATTACTCTTACCCGCAATTATCGTACTTGGTTTGAACATTTGGACAACCAACGACAACGCGCTATACGCATCTGGCTTAGGGTTCGCCAACATTACGGGCTTATCCAGCAAGACGTTATCCATTATCAACGGCTTAGTGGGCACACTCTGCGCACTGTGGCTGTACAACAACTTTGTTAGCTGGCTGACCTTTTTATCCGCAGCCATTCCACCGATTGGTGGCATTATCATCGCGGATTACTTAATGTATCGTCATCGCTATGCCACTTTTGACATGAGCAAAATGCGCGATGTGAATATCAGTGCGTTGATAGCCGTGGCTGCGGGTGTTGCCGCAGGACATTGGCTGCCGGGAATTGTCCCAGTTAACGCAGTGCTTGGCGGCGCTATCTGCTACGCCATCCTGAATCCACTATTGAATCGCGTACGCGCCACTAATTCGGAGATGACCCGTGCTTAATCAACATATTCAACATATCCACAATATCCGTTTGCCTGAGCGTGAAGGCCTGTGGCGAATCGATATTGAAAATCAACAAATTAAAGCTATCGTTCCGCAGCCCAAAGGTGAAGTATTAGCGAACAGCCTTGATGGTGAAGGTGGCTTAGCCATTCCACCGTTTGTTGAGCCACACATTCATTTGGACACAACGCAAACCGCTGGGCAGCCAAATTGGAACCAGTCTGGCACCCTGTTTGAAGGGATTGAACGCTCGGCTGAACGCAAAGCAATGCTAACCCATGACGATGTGAAACAGCGCGCTTGGCAGACGTTAAAATGGCAGATTGCTAACGGTATCCAACATGTTCGTACCCACGTTGACGTTTCCGATGCCACTTTAACGGCACTGAAAGCGATGCTGGAAGTGAAAAAAGAAGTTGCGCCTTGGGTGGATATGCAGATCGTTGCTTTCCCGCAAGAAGGGATCATGTCCTATCCAAACGGCGAAGAGCTATTAGAAGAAGCACTACGTTTAGGGGCGGATGTAGTCGGGGCCATCCCGCACTTTGAATTCACCCGTGAATATGGTGTGGAATCACTTCATAAAACTTTTGCGCTGGCACAAAAATATGACCGTTTAATCGATGTTCACTGTGATGAAATTGATGATGAACAGTCACGTTTTGTCGAAACTGTTGCCGCCCTTGCTCATCGTGAAAATATGGGCGCGCGCGTTACCGCCAGCCATACCACAGCCATGCACTCATACAATGGGGCTTATGCATCCCGTTTATTCCGTTTGCTGAAAATGTCAGGGATTAACTTCGTCGCCAACCCGTTAGTGAACATTCACTTACAAGGTCGTTTCGATACCTATCCAAAGCGCCGTGGTATCACCCGCGTGAAGGAAATGCTCGCCGCAAATATCAATGTCTGCTTCGGTCACGACGATGTGTTCGACCCGTGGTATCCACTCGGCACCGCAAATATGCTGCAAGTGCTGCATATGGGTCTGCATGTTTGCCAACTGATGGGCTATGGCCAAATTAATGATGGTTTAAAGCTTATCACTGAGCACAGTGCGAAAACGTTGAATTTGCAAAACTACGGTATCGATGAAGGGAAACGCGCAAGCCTGCTGATCCTGCCTGCTGAAAACGGTTTTGATGCAGTACGCCGCCAAGTGCCAGTACGCTATTCCATCCGCGATGGTCGCGTGATTGCCACTACGCAACCAACTGTGACTCAAATTCAACTCGACGATGTCGAGACGATTCGTTACGGCTATCAGCCACATAGCGAGAACTAAGCTTTACCCCAGCACGGGGCTTGTTGAGCCTGCAATCAATGAGTGCCCCGTGTTTCTTTCCTCTGAAATATCTTCATTTACCTCATTTTTATTGCTAAACCCCAGACTGTTTCTTTACAGTAAAAGTTTCTTTAATATGAATTAAGTCAAATAAAACGATTACTGGGTTTCCATGAGAATACTATTAATTGAAGATCACCTAAAAACCCAAGGCTGGGTTAAAAATGGCTTAGAAGAAGCCGGTTTTCTAGTGGATGTGGCTAACGATGGTCGCGATGGACTCTACTTTGCATTAGAAAACAATTATCAATTGGTTATTCTCGATATCATGCTGCCCGGTATGAGTGGCTGGGATATTTTAAAAATCTTACGTACCGCCAAAAGTATTCCCGTTATTTGCCTCACGGCTCGGGATGCCGTAGACGATCGAATTAAAGGCTTAGAGCTTGGTGCCAATGACTACCTTGTAAAACCATTTTCGTTTTCTGAATTATTAGCGCGCGTTAAAAACCAACTCAAAGTGAATCAACCAACCTCGACAACCATGACGATTGCAGATCTAAAGATAGACCTGACCCGTCATGATGTTGAACGCGGAGGAAAGAAAATAATCTTAACCCGCCAAGAGTTTTCTTTGTTGCTGTTTTTCGTGCTGCATAGTGATGAAATTTTACCGAGAACCTTAATTGCCAGTGAGGTTTGGGGCATCGACTTTGACAGTGATACCAATATCATCGATGTCGCCATCCGTCGATTGAGAAAGAAAATTGATGATGAGTTTGAAATTAAGCTTATCGAAACCATTCGAGGGATGGGATACCGCTTAAATAGGCCAATAGAATGAAAAAAAAGTCGCTGCGCTTTCAACTTATTTCCCTGTTTATCATTCTGATGGTCGCTAATGCTGGCATCGTGACATGGGTTTTGTATCACTCGCTGAAAAATGAGCTGTCAGAACAAGACAATAATTTGCTAGTAAACCGCGCGGAACAACTCGCTAAGTTAATTTCGGGTGGCATCGATATCAAAACGCTGCCGATGTATTTCCAAAGTATGATGGACATGCGCCAAGATTTAATCCAAATTTCTGATGCGAGTGGGCACATACTCGTCGCGACTAACAGCGAACTTCTGGATACCCAACCACTGCGGCTAGTTAACCTCGAGCAGCTCAATATCCATGCAATCAACCATTGGCAAACCACACAAAGCATTCCCATCTCCGCGGTCTATTTCGCCATGAGCTCACCATTAGGGCAGCTCCATATAGTACTCGGTAAAGTCTCCGTCGATCGCAGCGGGGTATTAACCCAATATTTAACCCAAAGCGTGCTTGTGTCTGCCCTCTCAATACTGTTGATGGGATTACTGAGTTTATGGCTGTTGAAAAAAGGGCTCTCCGATATTCAATCACTGAGTCAGATCACGATCAAAACAGACGTTCATGCATTGAATGATCCGATCGATATTGATCAGCTTCCACAAGAGTTAAAAGAGCTGGGCGAATCAATGAATACCATGCGCCAACGGCTAAAACATGACTTTGTTAAACTAACCCAGTTCGCCGATGATTTAGCGCATGAGCTAAGAACGCCCATTAATGCTATTCGAGTGCAAAATGAAATTACGCTCCAGCGTTCCCGCAATGTGAGCGAATATGAAGAGGTCATCATTAGCAATATTGAAGAGCTCGATAAGCTGGCACAGATGATCCAAAGCACATTATTTATTGCTCGTGCTGAAAATAAAAACATTACGTTGAATCGAGAAAATCTCTCAATCTCAGCATTAGTGAATGAGGTTTATGAACTATTTTCTGCGTATGCAGAAGAGAAGCAAATTACGTTGTATTGTGAATCTTCAACTCTCACACTTGATGCTGATCCGGTATTACTCAGCCGTGTATTCATGAATGTTATTGCTAATGCGATTAAATACTCTCACCCAAACACTCGCGTGGTCACCCAAATCGTAGAGCTTCCCCAGCAACGAGAAATCCGCATCACTAACCAAGGGGAACCACTACAAAATAGCACGGAAATTTTCACCCGTTTTTGGCGCGGAGATAATGCCAGAACCACGGAGGGAACTGGGTTGGGGCTGGCGATTGTCAAAGCCATTGTTGAACTACATGGCGGTTCGGTTAGCTTTGAACATAATGCAGGTACCAGCACTATTACGCTAACATTTCCTACAATCTAAAATTTCCTACAATTAAGTAAGATGACAAATTTGTCATCTTACTGTCAGCCACTTTTATCACGCATTCGGTATAACTGATCTCATTCCTCTTTTTGCTATGGAGCGCACAATGAAAAAGTTACCTAAAATCCCCGGATCTCAAATCACGGATGAGTCCGTTTTTTTTATGAAGCGCCGGCAGCTACTCAAAGCCTTAGGTGTGGGAGCGGCAGGTTTAACCGTTGCAGCGACAGCAAATGCCGGCTTATTTTCTTGGTTAAGTGACGATGCCCCAGCAACGCCCGCGACGCCAAGAAAAACCCTCACATTTATTCAGCCTGAAGAATTTCAGTCATCGTTAACACTGACGCCCGAAGATAAAGTGACTGGCTATAATAACTTTTATGAGTTTGGGCTAGGGAAATCAGACCCAGCTGAAAACGCACATACCCTCATTACCGACGAATGGACGGTCACTATTGATGGGGAAGTGAATCGTCCTTTGACCCTGAATTTAGATGATATCAACACCAAGTTTCCCCTAGAGGAGCGCATCTATCGCATGCGCTGCGTCGAAGCTTGGTCAATGGTTATTCCTTGGGTGGGTTTTCCATTAGCTAAATTATTGGCCTTGGTGGAACCCACCAGCAAAGCCAAATATGTCGCCTTTGAAACCCGTTATGCTCCTGAACAGATGCCGGGACAAAAAAGCCGTTATATCGGCGGTGGTTTACCTTATCCCTATGTTGAAGGGCTGCGTTTAGATGAGGCCATGAATCCACTAACCTTACTTGCCACTGGCGTATATGGAAAGACATTACCCAATCAAAATGGCGCCCCGATCCGCTTGGTTGTCCCTTGGAAATATGGCTTTAAAGGAATTAAATCTATCGTCAAAATTCGCCTAACTGAGCAGATGCCAGACACCACATGGAACCTATCCGCACCCAGTGAATATGGTTTTTTTGCCAATGTGAACCCGCAAGTTGATCATCCTCGTTGGTCACAAGCGACCGAGCGTTTTATTGGCGCAGGGGGTTTAGGTCAAGTGACCCGACAGCCTACTTTGCTGTTTAATGGATATGGTGACCAAGTCGCAAACTTGTATCAGGGGATGGACTTACGGAGATACTTTTAATGCCCCAAGAAAACAGGCTATTAGTGAGATTAACCAAAGGAGGCTTTCATCTTATTGCTCTGCTTCCTTTGGTATGGCTGGTTTTTTTAATTGATACCCAGCGACTTGGCGCAGACCCCGCTAAAGATATCCAACATTTTACGGGGATAGCTGCGTTACGTTTGCTCGTCGTTATCGCCCTGATCCCCGTTATCGCTAAATTATTGCGATTTACCACGCTGTTTCAGACACGAAAATTACTGGGATTATGGTGTTTTTTCTGGGCTGTACTGCATTTGAGTAGCTATTTATTACTGGAGATTGGCATCAATAATTTAGCACTCTTTTTCGAGGAAGTTTTTTCGCGGGTCTACTTAGTGATTGGCGCCACTGCTTGGCTATGCTTATTTTTAATGGCGGTGAGTTCGTTCAACCGCATACGAATGAGCCTCGGCGTATGGTGGAAAAGAATTCACATGCTGCTTTACCCAACGCTATTACTCGCACTTTGCCACTATGCTTTGTCATTAAAAACCCTAACGCCTGAGCCAATCATTTACTTAGTGTTAGTGGGTAGTGCCTTTGCTTATCGCGTTTGGAACCAACAAAAACAGCAGATCAAACCTTAAAATAAGTTGGCGATCCCCAAGATCGCCAACCAATTCATCAGCGATAAAAAATCAGCTTTTTATCCACCTCAATATTCATCGAATCCTGCCAAGCCACCAGCGTTAAATGCGCCAGCTTACTCAACCCCACATAAAATGGAGAATCGCCTTTTTCCTGTATTTTGTCTAAATAGAGCAGGCCCCATGGCAAAATATGTTTACCGAGTAATTCAGAAAGATTTTCAGGTTGGTGTTCCGCTACCCAAGCCACCATCATCATCAATAAACCAAAATGGTCTTCGGGCTCGTTTTGCGTTAAATGAATATCAATTTGATTGGCTTGCATCCACTCGCGAAGTTGCAAGGTAGACTCGCCAAACAGCACATTTTCTTTATCAAGCCAGACCGATCCCCACGGTGGAGAAGGAAGTGCGTAAGGGCCAATAAAGAGGCGTTGATAGGCTTCATCAAGGGTTTCATCATCACGTTGCATTGCCGCCATCTCTGCGGCAATCCCTTGTTTTTGCGCTTCAGAGCCGTAATGCCAATCTGCTACCCACTCGCCTGATACCAATAATTCGATAATTTCGGGCACTTGGTCAGGGGAATAATAGAATGCCGCACCAAGGATCCGAGCTGTCACAGAAACATCATTTAAAGCGAGTTCGTTCATGGTGTGTAATCCACTGTTCATGTGTTATTTGTTGTTTTGCTTATTATTGATAAAAATTCTTGGAAACGAAAGGCTTAGCAGAAAGTTGCTAAGCCTTTGAGATGACGATTAGTTAACGGCCATGCCCACGGTCATGTGCAGACCATAGAACACACCGCGTCCAACAATCTCGCCCGCCAACACTAACAGGGTACCGATACCCAAGTTAATAACGGATGGATTACGTTTCGCGATTAACGGCATGATCCAGCAGCCCAGTCCCATCGCTACGGCAACAATCTTAATATCCATTAAGAAGCCGTAATCAGGCACTAAATCCGTTGCTTTTTGTACTGCGGTTTCAATGCTCGCCAAGTCAAATCCTTGGGAAATTGCCGCGGCTGCACTCACTAATAATGCTATCGCACTCAATGCAGGGAGACGACGGATACATTGCAGGTCAAACCCAGCCACACGCAATAACAGCGCGGCTAAGATAGGCCCACCCAAGAATGCCGTTAGCACGAAGTTGATCATGGTGTAGCTGTTATTCCATGTTGGTACCGTTGGGATTTGATACACACGGGAAGTTGCCACCACAAAGATAGCCGCAAGAACAGCCACCACCACTAACCATAATTTACCTAGCGCAGCCGGCATTTTATTTAACACTGCCAACAACCAATACAAGCCACCAAAGGCAAAGAAGATTGCACCACTGGCAATTTCATTACTCAGTGAAGAAGCCCCTAAGCGGTTGAAGGCATTAAATGCACGCAATGGGGTCCCCATGTGCATCGTGGATAATAAGAAACCAATTCCCATTAACACCCACAGGCCGAACATGCTGTAATGCACTTTGCGGTTAAGTTCAGGGGATAATTTTCCACTTAACAAAACCGCTGCCATCACAATAAATGCACCTGCAACACTTTGACCAATAACGGTGAAAAACATCAATGGCCATTCATGAATTCCCGCGCCCATATTAAACTTCCTCCGGGTTAGCCAGATGACCCGTGGTATCACCGACAGGTTTGCTATTGGCATTCAATTTTAAAACGATGTTTGGATGAGTATATTCAGCCGATGGTAATGGTGCGATTTCCGCTAAATCACCATATTTAGCGCGTAGCTCTTCTATCGGCGCCATATCCAATGCACGTAATGGGCAAGATTCCACACAGATTGGTTTTTTGCCTTCTGCAACACGCTCATAGCAACCATCACATTTGGTCATATGACCTTTGACTTGGTCGAATTGAGGCGCACCGTAAGGACACGCCATGCTGCAATAGCGGCAACCAATACAGACCTCTTCATCCACCACCACAAACCCATCTTCGCGTTTGTGCATCGCACCACTTGGGCACACTTTGGCACACGCTGGGTCATCACAGTGGTTACACGAAATAGATAGGTAATAGGCGAAAACATTCTGCCCATAAACACCATCTTGCTCAGTCCAATCACCGCCCGCATATTCATAAATACGGCGGAAATTCACTTCTGGAGATAAGTTTTTAAAGTCTTTGCACGCTAACTCACAGGTTTTGCAGCCAGTGCAACGACTTGAATCGATATAAAAACCATATTGCGTTGACATATCTGGCATCCTTAAGCTTTCACAACTTCAACAAGATTAGAGTGTGATGGGTTCCCTTTCGCCAATGGCGATGGACGTTGAGTGGTCAGCACGTTAATGCTGCCCGCATGATCAACGCGGTTACCATCCGGGTCATACCATGCACCCTCACCCAAACCAACCACACCCGGTAAAATACGTGGGGTGACTTTGACGTTGACACGCACTTCGCCTCGGTCATTGTAGACACGGACTAAATCCCCATGTTTCAGGGAGCGTTTCGCCGCATCTTGTGGGTTGATCCATAACTCTTGAGGACAAGCCGCTTTCAATACATCCACGTTGCCATACGTTGAGTGGGTACGTGATTTATAGTGGAAGCCCGTCAACTGTAATGGGAATTTTTCCATTAATGGGTCGCCGTACTGCTCAAACCCAACGGAATAGACTGGCAATGGATGGATCACATCCCCTTCTTCCAGCTCCCATGAATTTTGCAGCTCCGCCAATTGCGCGGAATAGATCTCGATTTTGCCTGATGGCGTGGTCAATGGGTTTGCAATTGGGTCTTCGCGGAAGCTTTGGTAAGCCACATGGTGACCTTTAGGGTCACGTTTTTTGAAAATACCTTGCTCACGGAACTCTTCGAACGTTGGCAGCTCCGGTAATGCAGCGCGAGATTGTTCGTATAAATGGCGCAACCACTCTTCTTGGGTACGATTTTCAGTAAACTGCTCACCGACCCCCATACGTTTGGCAATTTCGCTGGTCATTTCATAAATATTGCGGCTTTCAAAACGCGGTTTGATAGCTTGATCAGCAAAAATAACGTAGGACATATTCCCCGCGGAAGCATCCATACAGAAATCCATTTGCTCAGATGCAGTGCAGTCTGGCAGTAAGATATCGGCATATTTTGCAGAGGCGGTCATGTGGTTATCAATCACCACAATCATTTCGCACTTAGACTCGTCTTGCAGGATATCGTGGGTACGGTTGATTTCTGAATGTTGGTTAACTAAACAGTTACCAGCGTAGTTCCATACCATTTTAATTGGCACATCCAATTTGTCTTTACCACGGACACCATCACGGGTAGCCGTCATTTCAGGACCACGCAGGATAGCGTCTGTCCACATAAACATGGAAATGCTAGTTTGCACTGGGTTAGTTAAGGTCGGCATACGCACGAATGGAATACTGTAAGAGCCTTCACGAGCCCCCGTATTACCGCCATGAATACCGATGTTACCGGTTAAAATCGCGAGCATTGAGATAGCACGAGACGTCAGTTCACCATTAGAACGACGCTGAGGTCCCCAACCTTGCACAATGTAAGCCGGTTTTGCGGTACCGATTTCACGAGCTAATTTCACAATGCGCGCCGCCGGAATACCGGTGATGGATGCTGCCCATTCAGGGGTTTTCGCTTGACCGTCAGGACCATCACCTAGGATATAAGCTTTGTAGTGCGCATTTTTGGGTGCGCCAGCTGGCATGGTGGTTTCATCATAACCCACGCAATATTTATCTAAGAATGGCTTATCCACTAAGTCTTCTTTGATCATCACATACGCAATAGCGTTAACCAGCGCCGCATCAGTACCCGGACGAATTGGGATCCATTCATCTTCACGCCCTGCACCTGTATCGGTGTAGCGTGGATCGATGATGATCATTTTTGCGTTAGATTTTTCGCGTGCTTGTTCAACATAGTAAGTCACCCCGCCGCCGCTCATACGCGTTTCGCCAGGGTTGTTACCAAACATCACGACTAATTTAGAGTTTTCGATATCTGATGGACTGTTACCGTCTGCCCAGCCACCAAAAGTGTAATTCAGACCTGCCGCAATTTGTGCGGTACTGTAGTCGCCATAATGATTTAAATAGCCACCACAACAGTTCATGAGACGCGCAATTAAAGTCGCGCCTGGTGGCCATGATTTTGTCATGGTACCGCCAAGAGTACCTGTACCGTAGTTCAGGTAAATTGACTCATTACCATAATCTTTAATTAAGCGTTTCATGTTATCGGCAATAGCGTCGAAAGCTTCTTCCCAACTGATTCGCTTAAATTTACCTTCACCGCGTTTGCCTACACGCATCATTGGGTAGCGCAGGCGGTCTGGGTTATAGACGCGGCGGCGCATAGAGCGGCCACGTAAACATGCACGGACTTGGTGCAGCTCTTCATACACGTCATTACCGGTATTATCGGTTTCGACGTATTTGATTTCGCCGTCTACAACATGCATGCGCAGTGGGCAACGGCTTCCGCAGTTAACTGTACACGCACTCCAAACAACTTTTTCATTTCCTGATGGTGTCGATGTTTTTTGCTCTGTTTCCGCTGAAGCGCTAAACGGAAGAGAAAATCCTCCCGCGGCGGCGGCTAAACCTGTCACGGCGCCCGCTTTCACAAAGCCGCGACGGCTAAGAGGAGCAAAAACAGCAGCTTTCTCTTTTATATTGGCCATATATAACTCGCTCACTTAAATTGCAATTGCTTAAAATAATAAGAAGTTTTTTCGCTAAAATAACGGAATAAAAAATGTAGTTTGTGTGCCATTAGCGATAAAACCGCCAGCCACATAATTAGAGGTAATTAGAATTTTTGATTGAGTTAATAATATCAATCGGAGAATTTGAGAGATTGTTTTACATCAATAAACATATTGATAATCAACATAGTGAACTATTCTTTGTCGCTTAATTCGTGGTTGACTCTGGAAATTCGTTATATATTAAAACATATAGATTGAGCATTATGGAATTTAAAACAGATCTTTGAATGATAATTATTATCAGTGTTATTTTTTAATATAGTCATGCCAAGTTAAAAAGGCAAAAAATAATGCATACATTTGCCTTCCGGTGAAAAATTTCTCATAAGATTATAATCCAATATTTAATTTTGCTTCTAAAATTAGCATTTCACTTTCTTCATTCATCTGCATATTATTAATTATATTACCATCAATGATAACACTATTTTCAATTGATAATGATAAATAGTCTTTATAATTGCTAACAATTAACTCAGATAATCCTCGACTAAAACCATCATTTATTAAATGAAATAACTGACTTATCAATAGTTCCATATTTAAGCCTGAGATAAAAATTATCATTAATTAATTTCATGTCATTTAAAACCTCAATAAACTTAAATAAATTGTAATCCAAAAATTATCTTCCTCCTTTATCCTTACTATTGCTAAATTTATTTTTTGAAATTTAGTTTTTTATTTATATTAACCCAATTCTGTATATACCCTTCACCAAAAACCTCATCACCCCATTTTCCAACAAAAACCATTTCTTTTTTTGAGCCCTCCTTAATGCTACCCCAATATTTTATAAATTTATTTACTATAAACTTAAAAGGTTTGTTTTCTATTTTCCAGCTTAAGAACATTGCATAGAATGCCTGTGCATCTTTATTTTTCATTCGTGATAAATCAGTATATTTGCTATTATCTATTTTGCTAATAAATAATGAATCTATCACTTCCATCAATGATTCTTCATCAGATATTAATGGATTGCATTTTCTATATTTTTCAATCTCTATCTCTATAGTCTTCTCTAATTTATGAACATTTATCTCAGATATATTATTCTCATATAAAGCATGACAAACATCAGTTGACAAATATTCTCCAGAATAATCATCTAAAATACCATTCTCTAAATTCTCTAATCTATCAATAGAACGATTAAAACTTTCATGTTACTTTCATTGATTATTGTTCCTTCCAATAAAACATTATAAACTGGGTCACTTCTTTCTTTGTCAACTTTAGATACATTTTTTATAAAATTAATCAAGTTACTCCTTTTACCTGTGTATTCATCAGTTCCTATAATAAATATTTTTGGCAATAACATGTTGATTTTTATTTATTTTTTATCTGAAAATATATCGCCAAACCTATTAATTCCACCTACAAGATTATTAAATTGAGAATGACTAAGTAGTGACTGACCTTTTTTATTTTCTAAAACAAATAATCTTTCCACTGGTAAATTAACTCCTTCAAGGAGAGTTGATGTTGTTATGAGAAATTTTATTTTTTTAGAATTTTTAAATACTGTTTCAATATATAACCTAACATTATCGGTCATAGAGCCATGATGATACACTATACCCTTTCTTAAACATTTAATTATTTGAGTAAAGAAGTATGTCAAATCCTTTTTTATGCTTTTTTCCTCTAGGTTAAAAAAAGGAGATGCAATTTCAAAATTATCAAAGAATTCATTAATGATGATGTGCGATAAGAGCTCACCAATCATTCCTTTTTTAGTATTCTCTGATGTATTCTCATATCGCTCGAGAAAAGCTTGTAGAGTCGGGGCATAACGATACATAGCATAGATTTATTTTCTCCATGACAAATCCGTACAAGATGCTTCCTTAATACTTGCTTAAGTTCATCTGAAAAATCTAATATATGGCATAAACCATAACCATCTTCAATCTGAATGTATACACCTGCTAATGATTTTACCGTTTATAACTCTTAACATAAGATTACTTTCACAAAATATATCATACTTCAATATATTGAAGTGTTAACAAAGTCATAACTATGGTCTTTACATTATTTTCCATTTCTAATGGAATAATTTTATCTAATATAAATCTGATGCTAAATATTTACTCAAAAACAGATCAATTGATCGCCAATGAAAAACAAAAACACTTAACATATTGATTTTACTTTAATATTTAAATTAATATCGCTTTAAAAAATATTATTCCGTTTTTAAAATGTATACATAGCTTTCAGCTATAGAAGATACTTGATATTAACAACACCGCTACTCACAGTTACCCACCGCGTAATATTTATCAAAAATCACAATGTACTTGCGGCTTTTCTTGGCTAAACGCGCATCTTGATACGTTTGATTAGGTAACAGGTAAAGGACGTAAGGCTCAGTATCATCCTCTGCATTGCAATTGTTATGCAGCAACACTCTAAAATAGGTATTCCCTGTATTTTTCAACATGCCTGCATTTTGGTCTAGCGTATATTTAAAATCAGGCTGTTTGGGTCTCACGACGAAATACGTTTCTAAACTGACCGTTGGGTAAAACAGCGGCTGTTTACGTTGCTCATTATCATTTTGCATTTCAAGTGGCGTTTCACTAATAATAATTTTGTAATAGCGCTCTTGGTTGTCCACGGTTCCGCGATAAAAAATTTTAAAGAATTCCTGCTCTCCCGGTAATAGAATTTTCTTCAGTGGAGTAAAGATAATTTCCCCATTATGAATGGCTCGCCCTTGCTCATGGCTGCCCGGCTTATCAATTTGATACGCACTAAAGCTGTATAAATTGGTCTTTTTCGTATCGTTAATATAGGGCTTAGAAAAAAATTCTTTCTCGGACTCCATCGAGGAGATGTCCGAATTAATGTAAAGCGCATAAACGCTAGCATTGAATGAAAACAGTGTGCAGAGCAATAAGAATTTCAGCAAAGAATTGAGTTTCATATTTAACCTGTTAGCGCTGAAGAAAAAGGCGACTGAATACTGAATGAGTCGCCTAAAAAATGAATGAGTTTATTGAATATCGGGCCCTGTCCAGATGGCTTTTACTGTCACCGTCCCGCTTGCGGATACTGTCCCTAGCCAATCAATGCCATCTAACGTAAAGAAAGAATTCGCCTCATTCATTGGGAATAGCAAGTCTAAATTGGTGCGATAAAAGGAACCTAAATCTTCATTTGGTCTTGCCCACGGCGTCTCTTCCCATAACGCATTTTTGAGGGAAATTTCATTGCTATCGCAGCTGGCTCGGTAAGACTCTAAGCTTCCCGTGTAATTTTTAAATGACAAATACGCCGAAAATGGCACTTTGAATTTGTCATCATTGGAGCTAAACAAGCAGTACGATTGTCCTTTCAGCGTGGTACTTGGGCCTTCCACTTTGGCGGTGATTGAATCTGCCTGCCTTGGTCCGCTGGTCGTCACAATATAATTAAATTCAATTGGCGGCTCTTCATTTCCCACTTTCCCGGTTTTCGATTGGTTCGGGTTAAAGTCGGCAGGGATAATACTGATCCCATAATCCCGCGGTTTAATAATCAAATAATTCGATGGTGTGAACTCATAAAACCCTGATTGTGGTAACGGAGACTGAAAAGCAAACGTATAAACACTATCCGCTAAGGTCACGTTCGAGTTAGGGGAAGCATCAACAATCGATTTCAAATACGTATTTGATAGAAATACTTCAATAAAATTCGAACCATTATTAAAGATCTCCGACATATTGGTGGTCGCTGACCAGTTCGTCCAGCGGGTACTATTGGTTCCTTTATATTGGATAACATTAGCTCGAGGAGCCGCAGTCAAACCGAGTTTTTGATGATCGATATACATACGGACAGTAAACGAACCACTGATTGATGAGCCTTTCGTTTCTAATTCAACGAGCTGGCAAATAACACCAGAAACGTTTCCAACAATTCCCGTAGTACAGAAGTTGGAGCCCAACCCAACCGTTGGGTTACCGTTACTATCCACGAAAACTTCCTGCAAAGCCCCCGTTCCTTTCAGGATAATATTTCCCTTTTTATTCGTTGGAATGTAGTGCTGCTGAGTCGAGGTTCGCCCACCGCTGGTCATACAGGTCGAATTACTCAGGTCATAATCATCTCGGCTCGTACAAGTTCTTAAATCAAACGTGTATTCGGTTCCCGGCGGTAATTCTGCAATCCAACGGTAAAATGATTCAGAAAAGACGGGTCTGGAGTAACCGGATTCTCCTGGTGTTCCTGTTTGCTGAATTTTATACGCACCATTATCCCGCAATTGTTGAGCTGACCAATAGGATGTCGCAGGGCAATTTCGGTTGTTTGTCATACAACGGTTCCCCACAAATGGCTGGTTTACAGGGGAGTTTTCTAGCCAAATATCCCCCTTATTATAGGTCGAGCTAAAAGGGGCTCCGGTATACCCCATATAGCCTAAGCTTAATTGGCTATTTCGTTGATATTTAGTAAAAACGTTGGATCCAGAAAAGCGAGGATCAACCCTGTTGGCAACGATAAAAAATTCGTTATCAATCTGGTTCTCAACAATGACGTATTCCTGCAATGGTGCTGTCGCTGCCAATGCATTTGACGTGAGTACCGCCAGTGAAAAACAGAGTGCTGATGTCGATAATACTCGCATGTTTTATTAACCTTAAAATTGAGAGTTAGCGTTTTGCTAATGCTTCTTGAGGCTCACAAGTCACCTCACCTACCCATAAAGCACCGCGTGCCCCTTGTAGGTTTAAATCGGCTTCGCAGATCGTTTTCTCATCTTCTTGCAATAACGAGATCACGGGATAGCGCACATCAACGTCCATGGAGAATTCCCCATTCTTATCGGTTTTTGTTCGCCCAATATGGTTACGAATCGAGGCATATTTGATGTATTCACCATCTGGTGATTTAAGCCGTCCAAATACGGTAACTAACTGACGAACTTCAGGTTGATAAAACGCGATATTACCCGGATACAGCGTGACGGATTTATTGCGTCCAGAGGCAATGTCAAAACTGTCTTTTGACTTCCCGTCGTTCATTAACTGGATGTCGTAATCTGAATAGGGTGACAATGGAATAAAGGTATTTTTTCCGCTGATTGGGTAATTTTGCCCATTCACCTTCGCCACCATGCTACCGGCACCTTGAATCTCTGAATTAATAATGACCCCTGATTTTCCTTGGTTGCCGCTTGGTGTGATCATGCCGTTGCTATAAGCCACCGATCCGCGAGAGGTTAAGTTTCCGTTCAGTCGGTCGCTATCCGGTCGGTTAATCGTGACGGTGCCTGAGTTATATTTCATGTCATAAGAAGCGTAAGCCAGCGTCGAAAAATCTGATTCGCCATTATCTTTGTCACGCACTAACTTAGAGACTGAAATTCCCGCATTAGTGATCGGCGAGTTTTCAAAACTCTTGTTGGCGTAAATATTGGCTTTCATGTTGCCGTTCGTGGAAGAAACGCCTGTGCTTAACCACGTAGACAGCGGTAATGAGAAGTCCAAATTCACATATTTTTCGTTGGTACTGTTTTGACTATCATAGTGATAACGCTGTACACCGGCTCTGAGCCCAACGGTTCCATAGCGCCCAGAAAACAGCGTATTCGCATATTCGTAGTTAATTGAATCGCTGCCTACGCGACGGTCTTTGGTATTACTGATCGTGAATGAGCCAGCTCTATCAATTAGCTTGTCGAAGTTAAATGTACCGCCATAGGAATAGTTATCCGCATCATAAAGCGGTAAATCCCCTTCAATCACCGTCCGCTCTCGTGATGCCCAAAGGGAGCCATAACCATCCGGAATACTAATAGAAATCGTGCCAATGTTGCGATGGCTGCCGTGGTTTTCCAGCATGCCCTGCCAAGAAACCGAGATATAATTATTAATCGACGCGTTGATGCTCGTTTCTTGAACCAGGAATTTATCAAAACCATAGTTTGACATCTGAAAGCGTATCCCTGACAGCACAGGGAAGTTATAGGCGAATGATGCGCCCGCTAAATAGCTTTTTTCTGGAGTTTGGCTGTGACGATCTTCGCCACGGACATAATTTCTTTTATCGAAGTCAACATAACCCCCGTACATTTCCCAATTCAGTTTGTCGAAGTTTCCTCCGATTGCCCCTAAGGATTTATTAATTGTCTGGTTTTGGGTGGTGACCACTTTCCCATCAACAACCGTTTCGATAGTCACGTCATAAATACCAAAAGGTAGTGTACTGGTGTCTACCTCAAAGTTACCCATTGGGAAGTTTTGGATGTTCAGAAGCTTACCTTGGCGATAAATACGAACTTCACCAGGGCTATTTAAGAAGGCATAAATAGGGGTCAGTGACTGCTGTTTAGTGTTGACGACACTCGCGGAGTTATTCCCGATAGTGACCGCATAAATTTTGCTACTACTCAACGCAGTTAAGCTCGCAATAGACTGTAAATTCCACGTACTCATTAAACCCAATGCGACACGCAGTCCATTAAAGTCCCGCTCATACATCGCTCGGTATAATTCAACATTCGCATTGGATTTACCAATGCTATAAGCCGACGCATTGATATTAAAATGGTGTTCTGCTGCGGCAAATAATGCGTCTAAATTGAAATAGCTACTGGAGCTATTTTTTGCATTTTTTACCTGACTTTGGAATACACCTAAATCATAGTTTGCCACTGCCGAAAGTGAATTAACGGATGAATCACCTAAAACAGAATGCCTTGCGTGGGTTTTCGGTGCAAAAGCAGCTTTATCAACATCTAATGATAAATTAAATGATGAGATATTTAATTTCAGCACCGCATTATTGTCGATAACAATACCATTGGTATCATCAAAAACAGTATTTTGTTTATTTTCGATCTTTTCAACCAATACATTGTTTAGTTTTGGTCCTTGCGTACTGTCAATGAGCTGAATACTGGATAATTTAATTTTACCTTGGTCAATGACAATAACTGCATCCGCGATTTTATCTTCGCTTTGGTTGTTTTTAGCATCATCACTTAATCGTAGAAAAACAGGCACAGACATTCCTTCTTCCAATGCACTCACAAATGCCGGAGGAATAATGTAACCACCAATTTTAATACTCTTCATCTCACTAGCATGAATGGTGTTTGAAAAAAAAATGCTTAATATTGATAAAGCAATAACACTCTTACGCATGATTAAAGTCCGTTATTAATTATTTGACGACAATGAAATCTCCTTTGTGCCAAATACCTACGCTAGATTTTTTATTATTAAGATCGACAAACTGTAATTTCACAGCTAAATGTGGCATGAGGTAATAACGCTCACGACAAATACCATCCACACTGTATTTTTGTTTTTCAGGTAAACATGGCCCTGATGCCACCACACGAAATGAACTATTCCCTATATTGGAAACTTGGGAGTTTGCATATTGGTAATTAAATTTTTCAATTCTTGGTGCAACAACCAAGATAGTGCTAATAGTCGCTGAGGTTGTCGCTGAAGCAGATTTTGCACTTTGAGTGACTCCGCTTTCACCAATAGGGTCATCTTTCCAATTTAATCGGTAATAACGTTCTTTATCGTCTTTGGGGCCTTGATAAATAATTTTAAACACATCTTTTGCTTGCCCTGGCAAAATCAAATTAGCAGGGGTTGATAATATTTCGTTGGGATCCGTTACTGGAATAACTTTTCCATTCTCAAGTGGTGAGTCTATTTTCTCGATAGTTAAATTAACGAGCCTTGCCGTATTAACCGTATTTTCAATTTCTTTTGCTAATGAGTCTTCATCTGACGATATGATTTCAGTGATATTTCCTACATTAACCGCAAAGCTCATTTTTAGTGGAAGAATAGATAATAAAGCTAATGCTAGTGTTATTTTTTTCATAATTATTAATTTTAAAAAAGATAACGATAAAGATAATATTTCCCTATAGTATCTTTATCGTGAAAATTAGTTATTCACTAAGCGTAAATAATCAATTAAGGAGCTGGTGTGAAAGTACCATCCCAAGTTGCAGTGAACTGAACTTTAACATCACCATCCCATGAACCGTCGGTCAGTGCTTTGAAGTCTGTCGCTGCGCCAGCCACTTCCGCGCTAGCAATAACGAAAGTGAACTCACCACGGTCAGTTGCACGCTCTGAACCATTGTAGATACCATCTGCAGCTAAGTTATCTAAACCTGATGTTAAGCTTTTTGAAGTATCGATTAACACAGTGTCAGTCGTTTTATTCAGATCTTCACCATTCCATTTAACGCCAACAGTTAATTTAGAATCATCTGTTGTTCTCGCTAAAGTGTTAGAAATGATTTTTGATGCTAATTTAAAATCTGTTGCACCTGATTGACCTTGAATAGCGATATCAAATGCGCCATTTTGTTGGTTAAAGCTTTTCTGACCTTCTGCATAGTTAAATGTTAAGCTTTTTAATGGCGTAACAACCAGCATACTTGTCGTATCTTTAATTGCGGTCGCTTGCCATGTTGCTGTCGCTTGAGCAGTACGAGTGTCAGCATTAGCCACTGTAGCAAAGGAAGCAGCAATAATTGTTGATAGCAAAACAGATGCCATTTTTTTATTTAACATGTTGTTCTCTCTATTTAATATCCATGAAGAAAAATATAATTGCATAGCATAAAAAACACATTCATTGTGTGTTTTATAAAAGACAATCTTAATTTTCCATAGATGAAATAATAATAAAATAACCAGATAATACTGATTATTTTATTCTTAAATTAAGAAGAAAATTAGCAATTATTTATGATGGTTTTTGTTGAATAGCTTTTCCAAGAAATATATCTCCCAATATTTTCTTTGCTATCTTTTTCTCTTTCTGAGTTTACTTCACTATCAACATACTTTATAACATCAACCCATCTTTTATCTAAAATACTTAAAAATATATCTAATTGATCTAAGGTAATCGCAGTGATTCCCATTTCGTATCGGGATATCTGTTGCTGGCTAATACCTATTAACTTTGCCAACTGCTTTCCCGTCATGTTTTTCTCTTTTCGCGCTTTTCTTAAAAAAGTTCCCACCTGGCCACTAATTATATTAGATTTCATTAACCACACTCCAATATAAAGAAATAAGTTATTTAACTTTTATTAATAATAAATACATTAAAATAAGAGTAAAAACGTTTATATCGATCGAACGAGAATATTTTGATAGGCGCAGCCTATCAAAACTCAATTTATTGATCGACAGGCTTTATTAAAATACAACGAGCGCGAGTACTCTTAATATGATAGGTATATTTAACTAACTGATATATTAAATAAAATTTAATTCAATT
>NZ_WLTU01000003.1:0-90164 GCF_009706275.1 Providencia sp. wls1943 | reverse complement strand
TCTCTTTTTTAATTTTAAATAATATGATTTTTAATGATAAAAATAAGCGGATTTTTAAATTATTAGCTAATTATACTATATGTGATTTGTTATTTAATTCATTGATAATTAATGTTATATAAATTTAATCATGATATTAAAACGATCAATAAAGTTAATTTGATAGGTATTAACTATTGAATGATATAATTTCGATCGATATAAACGTATTTACAGATTTATTTACTGTATCTATATTTTAATAAATTAAATTTCCTGCACTTTGGATATATCCATTTTTTATTGCGCTATTTGCTCAATTAATTGGCTACCTTTGAGTAAATAAAATTAAAGCTATTTAAATTGGTTTTAATATTATGAAAAACAAATATCGATTACGTGAAGAAGTTGGTTCATTTATCAGAGAAGCACGGCTTAATTGTTCGTTAACTGGTGAGGAATTAGGACGTATGCTTCATATTAGTCAGCAACAAATATCTCGCTATGAACGTGGAATTACAAGCATAAACATAGAAACGCTTGATGCTATATTAAAGGAACTCGGTAAGGATTGGTCTGAATTCTTTTTTAAAGTGATTGCTAACTATTCAGATGAAATAGCAGAGATAAAACTACAAGATAATTTTTTATTTCAAGATAAAAAATCAAAACATTCTTATTACGATAAATTAAAGTTCAAAGCCTTACATGACCTTTAATAACGAATAATCAAATTCAAATACTCTTCATTAATTATGTAATTAGTTGTTATTTAATGTTTTTCTGTTCCATTAATTATTTAATGGTGTATTGCGTTTCTTTAATTTTTAAACGAAAGGAAAGTCATTATATGAAACTTAATCAGTTAACAATCATTACACTGCTGGCAACATCAGCGACTTCTTTTAGTATTATGGCGGAGAACACAGGTACAGTGAATTTTATCGGTACAGTGGTGACTTCACCCTGCAATATTGCTCAATCATCATTAAAACAAACTATTGATTTTGGTCAGCTTTCTCGCCGTGGTTTAGAGAATGGCCGAACGGCTGAAGTGAATTTTAATATTGAATTAACGGGGTGTGATTTTTCAGATTACACCAAAGATGGTGCAGGGGCGCCAGCGGCAGTGAAAAGCATGGAGTTAGTCTTTACAGGGCAAAACTACGCTGATGCGGGTAACACTTTGCTCTCAACCTCTCCGGGCAATGCAAACAACGTGGGTATTGGTATTGATGGTTTTGAATTTGGTAAAGCTAAAGATATTTTATCGAGCATTATCAATAAGAAGGGGGATAACACCTTAACCTTCAAAGCATTAGCTAAAGCGGTTGATACCACAAAAGATGTCGCTGAAGGTAAGTTTAGCGCCGTGACTAACTTCCGAATTACCTATCAGTAAGCATCTGAGTCTACCGCCAGTGAACAACTGGCGGTATCAGGACTGGATTGAAGGAGAACGTTGAGGGAGACAATTGTGATTGTTTATCAATGGGTAACTCGCCAATTAGCTCAACTGATGACGATGACTATTCTGGTATGCCCGATAACTTCAGGGGCTACAGTGAATAAAAAAATAGAGCTTAATGCCAGTGCAACGCTGAAAGGTATTGTCATCGCGACACCGTGTTCGGTTGTCATGGAAAATAGATTTCAAACGATTGATTTTTCACCTTTGGCAATCCCTCTGCTTGGTACGAAGTTGCAGCGTGAGCAGCATAACCAACCTTTTATTATTGAGTTACGAGACTGTGGAAGCCTTTATTCTTCACTCGACAGTAAAACATGGTTTATTCGATTTGCAGGGGAAACAGCGGAACACATTGATGCATTTGTACTACGAGGCGCATCACAAGGTCTTGGGGTTTCTGTCCTTGATAACCGTTTCAATACACTGATTCCAAACCAATATTATCCTTTGTCTGACAATGTGTTGCGACAAGATAAATCAAGCAAGGCACTCTATCTACAGTACTTTTTACGTCTAGAGCTAACTGGGCAACCTATTCAAGCGGGTAACTATCAAGGGTTAATCCGTTTTTTTATCGATTATCAATAACGTCGATTATCAATAACTTGTAGATAAACATGATCTCGAAATCATTTTCGAGAGGGGCACACTCGTCGTATTTGGGATGGTATAGAGCATGATGTTCAAACATAGCAAACTAAGACAGACGATTTTATTGGCGCTAAGTATGGGGATTGGCAATAGCTATGCTGCTGAATTTAATACCGATGTGTTAGATGCCGAAGATATGAATAACATTGATATGAGCCAATTTTCTGTTGCGGGATATGTTCCACCTGGAGACTATATTTTGACGGTTTTTGTCAATGGTCTGCGCTTAGGTGAGCCGCGAGATATCGCTGTTTTTGATGATAAAAATGCAAAAAGTGCAGGTTCTCAGCAAGTGTGTCTGGCGCCTCAGTTGTTGGATTTTATGGGGCTAAAAAAATCTGCAGAGGAAAAAGTTACATTATTTCATGACGAAAAATGTTTGAATTTTTCAGCTCTGGCTGGGGTGCAAACCAAAGTGGATTTGCCTTCTATGTCCCTAAAAATGACCATTCCCCAAATGTGGATGGAATATCGGGATCCTTATTGGGTTCCCCCCAAATTATGGGAAGAGGGGATCAATGGTCTATTTGTGGACTACAGCGCGAATATTTCTGCCACAAAAGAAACCGATGGTGACAAGCGCGTTTACTTATCCGGTAATGGTACATCGGGCATTAACATTGGGGCTTGGCGGTTGCGCGGTGACTTCAATGGAACGTATCAAAAGCAGCATGGGGGCAGTTATTCACAAGAAAAACATAACTTTGATTTCAGTCGGTTATATGCATTTCGCTCATTGAAAGAAGCGGCTGCGCTACTTACGATCGGGGAAAATAACTTTTATTCGGACGTGTTTGATTCTTGGCAATATACAGGGATTTCCGTTGAAAGTGATGATCGTATGCTGCCGCCAAAATTGGTGGGATATGCCCCTGAAATTATCGGGGTAGCAAAAACCAACGCCATTGTGATCGTCCGCAGTCAGGATCGGATCATTTCAGAAACCTCTGTGCCACCAGGGCCTTTTCGTATTCAAACACTGGATAGCGGGATCCGCGGTGTGCTGGATGTGACGGTGCGCGAAGAAAACGGGGAAGAGAATAAATTTAGCCTCAGTACCGCATCGCTACCCTATTTAACCCGTCCCGGCCGGATAAACTATAAAGCGGCAGTGGGGAAAACACGATATGACAATCGACATTTAACGGGGGAGCCCGTCATTAGTGGTGAATTGTCATACGGTGTATCAAATGCATGGTCGCTATATGGGGGAACGCAGCTTAATGCCTATTACCAAAGTGCGGCTTTAGGGATTGGGCGTGACCTGTTCTCTTTCGGGGCGGTCGCGGTGGATATTACCCAATCTTTTGCTGATTATTCCGATGACGATAAAGGCCACTTACAGGGGCGTTCTTATCGCTTCAATTATGCTAAGTCATTCGAGGATCTCCGTACCGATATTACCTTTGCGGGCTACCGTTTCGCTGATAAAGAGTATCGAACGCTGATGCAATATATGGATGAGAGCAGAACTGGGCACTCACCGCGAGCGACCAAGGAAAATTACCAAGTCTATTTAAATAAATACTTTGATGATTTCAACATCTCATTAAATTACCAATACAGCACTTACTGGCAGGATGACCCGCAAACCCAGTACGGTTTATACGCTAATACAAGCCTTAATTTTCCTTCTCTTTCCCAATATAGCGGCAATATTGCTATCTCTGCGACACGAACGGAGCGGAGTAATGGTTATGAAGATGATGCCATTAACCTCTACTTAACGATCCCGCTGTACAGCGGGCATAGCCTAACGTTTTCTGAGCTGTACTCTCGTTCCAATAAAAAGAATCAATATAACCATAATGTGGGATATAGCGGTTATGGGGATAGGGATAATTACAGCCTAACGATGGGGTATAACCACGGACAAGATGTGGATAGCCAAACGAGCTTGAGCGGCTTTTATTCCCGTGATCTCTCGGATGCCAACGTGTCCATCAATGGCAGCTATGTCCCACATCAATACCGCAGTGTCGGGGCATCGATTAACAGCGGGCTCACGATAACAGGCAAGGGAGCAGCGCTGCATCGCTCCGCCCATGGTGATACTCGCTTAATGGTGGAAACCTCGGATATTGGCGGAGTTCCGCTGAATAATGGCATTACAAAAACTAACCGCTTTGGTTTGGCGGTGATCCCGAATGTGAATAGTTACCGTAAATCCTCGGCTTCCATTAATACCAGTAAATTACCGGACAACATTGAAGCACTCAGTGCCACCAGCGATATCACACTTACAAAAGGTGCGATTGGCTATCGAAGCTTCCCTGTGATGAAAGGGGAAAAACTCTTCTCGGTGATTACCTTACAAAATGGCAAAAAACCACCGTTTGGCGCCAGTGTGCGTAATGAAGCGAATCAAGAGCTAGGGATAGTTGGAGAAGATGGGGTGACTTGGTTGGTGGGTATCGAGAAAAATGCGGCGTTATGGGTGTATTGGCGCAACCAAAAACAGTGCCAGTTAACTTTGCCTGACTCATTAAGTAGCCCTTCCTCAATGCTGTTACTGCCATGTCAAAAATAATCGGCATGCCAAAAATAACGAAATTTTTATTATCTTTAATCTATGAGGTTGATTATGCTGAATTTTAAATTTATTTCCGCAGCATTGATAAGCATGCTTATTGGAATTCCACAAGTCTCTTATAGCGCGGTGACTCTGGATAGAACGCGAATTGTTTTTCCGGGCAATGAAAACTCTATTAATGTGCGCATCGCGAATGATAATCCTGAAGAAGCCTATTTAGCACAAAGTTGGATTGAAGATCTTCAAGGTAAAAAATTGACTCAAGGCGCAATCCTTGCCACACCACCGTTACAGCGCGTAGAAGCCAATAGCCACAGTTTAGTGCGTTTGAGCAAAACGCCGTTATTAAGCCAATTACCCGATGATAGAGAGTCCGTTTTCTATTTCAATTTGCGTGAAGTTCCGCCGAAATCCACGGAAGAAAATACACTGCAAATCGCCCTGCAATCCCGCGTCAAACTGTTTTATCGTCCTGAAAAAATCCTCGAAGCTGCTCAAACTAAATGGGCGCACAACATTACGTTGCAAAAAACGGCCAAAGGCTACCGTTTGAATAACACCACGCCGTTTAATTTAACGGTGATTGGGGTGGGGAATAGCAAAAAACAGTCGGAAGAGAGTGCTTTCGAAGTTGTGATGGTCGCCCCAAAATCCACATTCGATATCAACAGCCACACACTGACAACGCCGTATTTAACCTACATCAATGACTATGGTGGCAAGCCAACACTGGCATTTCGTTGCCAAGGAGACACCTGCACGGTCTCCGGGGAACAGTAATGGAACCAAGGCATAAAAGGGGGAGAACGTGGATGAATATTATCCGGTTAGTTATCGGGATTATCACAATGACCGTAAGTGCTTGGGGGCAAGGCGAGGAATTTTTAGGCAGCGTGCCACCTACTGAATCCCATTATGAATCTTCCCATGTGGGGTGGTTTTTGGTGAATGCCACGTTATTCAATGCGCCATGCAGTTTAGAGGTGGGGAAAATGTTGAAATTGACCCATTGCGGTGCTGGGGTTGCATTTAGTGAAAATAAGAATGGAGCAAAAACTCCCGCACTTTTGCGGGTGGTGGATGCCTTAACGGGGGAAGAAACAGTGCGTTACCCCGTGGGACTTATTGATGGAAATAACTCCGTTCAGCTCCCTTCTGTGATTGATAAAGCACACCCACTGCGACTGGAGGTGAGTTATGAGTAAGCTAACCCTGTTCTGGTGGTTGCTGGCGCCCCTTTTTTGGAGCTTTTCGACTCAAGGTAATGCGCAATTTCTGGATGTGGAGTTTAGCGGGGAGTTAGTGCACCGCTCTTGCAAAGTAAGTGCAGGATCCGTCAAAAAAGAGATCCCATTAGAAAATTTACGCATGCAGTCTCTTAATCAGGGGGAGATCAGCGCTATCACGCCATTTACCATTGAAATTGACCATTGCCGGCGTGCAGAGCTGGGAAAACTTATCAAGGTAACGTGGCATGGAACGCAGCTAGTGAATATTGATGGGGACAACTACCTTATTACTCAAGGCGATAGCGGCGTGGTGCTGGGGATTATGGATAGTGAAGATAAACCCATTGCTTGGGATGAGCCGATGAATGTAGGCAGCGTTGCAGTGGTGAATGATGAGCAGTCTTTATCCTTTGGGGTGGTGGCGCGAAAGCCCCCTAATGGCTACGTCAGTACAGGGCAGTTCTCCGGTTGGGCGACGTTTTCCGTGGAGTATAAATAGTGAAGAAAATCAATAAAATCAGAAAGTATTGGTGGGGTTTACTGCTATTTATCTCACCGGTGGTTTATGGGGATGTGTTTGTGGATGTCATGGCGACAATGGTCGACCCTGCTTGCCATGTACGCAGTGAAAATAACGATTCGCCGCTACAAATTAATTTTGGGGGGGTTGAAATTAATGGCGCGCCGGAGATTTCGTTAACCAAAGATTTTCCGGTGTATATCAGTGGGTGCTCAGGGAGAAAAACACTGTCGGTGCTACTCAACCCAAAAGGCTATGGAACAGAGGAGTACCAAGGTCGGCAAATTTTATCCACCAGCGCAAAAGGGTTGGGGATCGATTTTTTTGATATTACAGATGGTCTGACATTTCCTTTAGAACTCAATCAATTACAAACCATCACGCCACAACCTATCAGTGCGACGGAGCACCGTATTAATCTTCAAGCAAAGTTGGTGAATACACGGCCACTCAGCCAATTACCTGCGGGAAGATTCACGTCGGCAATGATGATCTCAGTCACTTATCACTAATGGGAACAGCAATATGTTGAAAATTAAATCCATCGTGCGGGTAGGTTGTTTAGTCGGTGGAATACTGTCGGCGATGATAGCTCATGCGGATTATGCGGCACAAATTATCGATGCTAATACGGGTTACACCATACGCGTGAATAACAGTAGCACGCTGGCGGATCACCCTGATAGGGGGTCAGACGGTCAAAATTACTATCAAGTTGGGGAGCCTTTTGTGGTGGATAGTAACCTTGCGGAACCGACTGGATTAGTGAAGTGTGTCGGGCGCCGCTGGGGAAGTACGAGTACGCAAATTCTGCCAGCAAATGCGTTTCATCGATTATTTATGTATGTGCCTGAAACGGGGTTTTCAATTGCAGGACTCAAAGCGTATCGGTTGAATGCCAACCTCGTGATGACAGTGCAAGCCGACATGATGGAATGGACGAACCGCAGCTCAGGTGTGTGCTCAATGTCTGACGCGGATACGACATTTGATGTCCCAAGGTTTGATAACCATTTTCCTATCACCATGACGTTTTATATCAAAGAGCAAATTATCGATGGGCAGTTGATTATTAGTGAAATGCCATTAGCGGGTTACGTGCGTGCATTTACCAACCCGAAAGTGGCCCCCCCTTATGATAGTTGGCCACTTCACGAATCTTCTGTGCCATTACGCTTGGCGGCTTCGCAAATTAATATCGGTGCAAAATGCACATCCAGTACCAGCAGCGGGGAAAAAGGGATACTGAACCTACGCCATGGGCAATTAAACAGCCTGCAATATGACAATCGTGCTAGTGGTCAAGTCACTTACAATTGTCTCTTTCAATCCTCCACAAAAGTGAATTTACGTTTGGATTACACACAAGATGACGATCCACAAAAGCGCTTACCGATGAAAAATGAGGCGAATGATACGATCTACAGCTCACTGGTGATTACGGATCTGGAAACGGGACAATCCGGCAAAGAGATCAAAGCCGAAATTCATAGTATGAAAGAGTTTGAAATCAGTAGCCACCTGCAAGGAGAAAATGCCCAATCGGGAGACTATCACGGATCTGCGTGGCTGATTGCCACCTTGGATTAAGGTTAGGGCTCAATATGCTGAATAAAACTCGATGGGGTTTGTCCGAGCCATTTTTTAAACATGGTGGAGAACGAACCCACATTGCTGTAACCAAGATCAAATGCCACTTCCGTGATCGACTTACCCGCTGAGATCCGGCTAATTGCATTGAGTAAACAGGCTTGTTGTCGCCAATCTGAAAATGACAAACCCGTTTGTGCCCCAAAAAAGCGGCTAAATGAACGGTCGCTTTTGTGCAACTTTGTAGCCCATTCTTGGGGAAGCGAGGTAATTTGCGGTGATTTTAAAAATTCGCGGCACAGGGCCGCGAGGCTTTCATCTCGCGGGATAGGGGCAAAGAATGGCAGCGGCTCGGCTCGCGCCACTTCATGGAGGATTAACTGCATCAATGATCCATCGCGTCCGTTAAGATCATATTCCAGCGGCACATCAACCGCTTCTAATAACAATTGGCGAAGTAAAGGCGTGACGCGCAAAACTTCGCATCGATTGCCTTGGCGGGGCGCTGCCGCAGGTTCGATATATAAGCTGCGGGTGCTGACATTCAGCATCCGTGTTTCATGTGCCGTATTCTCTGGGATCCAAACGCCGCTGTCGGGGGGAATAACCCACTCACCATCTTCAGTGCTCACCTCAATTAGCCCCGTTGCACCATATAAGAATTGAGCGCGGCGGTGCTTATGAGAATCCAATAGCACGTTGGGTAAGTAGTCCGTCGCAAGTGCGATAACATTCCGGGCGACACTATCAATGGTACTTAGTGGAATATTTCTCATCGTAATTTTGGTTACCGTCGTTCATTGACTGAAATTCAAACATAACGAATTATTTTCTGAATATAGGCAAAATTTATTGATATAACCACATGTTTCACGCGGTTGGCTGAAATTCCAATGCCTTTGGCGGTTTTTCAAAAGTTGGCTCAGTGGGAAATGTTTACGCTATCGCGGCAACCTAATGTATGCCAGAGGTAGAGTTATCATGAAAAATTATAATGATCAGAGTGAACATCTGATTGAATCATTAACCCGTCGTCGGTTTATTCAAGGCACCTCGGCGAGCGGCAGTACATTAGATACATTGGAAGAGACCCCATTGGTGATTTTATGGGGGCATAACCCGAATGAGACTATTTTCGGGCACACCAACCATTACTTCCAAAAAATGAAGAAAAATGGCACCAAGTTTATTGTGGTGGATCCGCGCTATTCCGATACTGCCTCTTCGCTGGCGGATCAGTGGATCCCGATTTTACCGACCACCGATAACGCGATGATGGATGCCATGATGTACGTGATCATCAGCGAAGGTCTGCATGATCAGACATTTATCGATACCTACACCGTTGGCTTTGATGAGCATCAAATGCCTGATGGAGTACCGGAGCATGAATCCTTAGTCTCCTACTTGATGGGGAAAAAAGATGGCGTGGTGAAAACCCCTGAATGGGCGGAACCCATTACCAAAGTGCCTGCACAAACCATTCGCCAGCTTGCCCGTGAATATGCCACAACCAAACCCGCAGCCCTAATGCAAGGTTGGGGACCGCAGCGTCATATTTGTGGGGAGCGCTCTGCGCGTGGTGCGACATTGCTGGTAACTATTACGGGAAACGTCGGTGTGAAAGGGGGGGGGCTGCTGGTTATGGCATGGCCGTGACGCCTGATCTTCGTAAAACATTGGCGGGTCCCAGCCTGTTTGAAAACCCAGTTAAAGCGAAAATTAATATCACCAACTGGGTACAAGCCTGTGAGGATGCCAGTCTAGTCACACCAGATAACGGCTTAAAAAATGCAAAAAAACTGGATACCGAAATCAAAATGATTTTTTCCCTTGCGGGAAATTACATGACGAACCAGAACCCCGATATTCGCCATGCCGCCAAAGTGCTGGAGGATGAAAACAAGGTTGAGTTTATCGTTTACAGCGATCTGTATATGACCCCAAGCGCCAAATATGCCGACATTTTACTGCCTGAAACCAGCTTTTTAGAACGTTGGAATGTTGGCGGGACATGGGGCACAGGGAACTACATTATTCTGTCTGAAAAGGTCGCGGAGCCTGAATTTGAACGTCGCAGTGATTATGAGTGGCTCTGGGATGTGGCAAACAAATTAGGTGTGGGTGAAAAATTCAGTGAAGGACATACGGAAAAGCAGTGGATTGAGCATCTAGTGAATGATGCCCATGAAAAACGCCCTGAAGATGGCATTCCCACTTTTGATGAATTGCTGGTTAAACGTCGCCATCTTCTGAAGCATAAACCTCATACAGGGCATGTGGCATTTGAGAAAAACATTAAAGACTTGGCCAATAACCCGTTTGAAACCCCATCGGGCAAAATCGAGATTTTCTCGAAACGTCTGTATGACCGCAATGATAGCGATATTCCAGCGCTCTCCCATTATGTGCCTGCGATTGAAGGCCCTGAAGATGCTCTAACACAGAAATATCCGCTGCAATTGATTACGTGGAAAGGGCGCAACCGCGCGAACTTCACTCAGTTTGCGAACCCATGGTTGCAAGAAGTGCAGCGCCAAGAGTTGTGGATCAACCCGATCGACGCGAAACGCCGCCAAATTACAGAGGACGATCGCATGAAGGTGCATAACGATCGAGGTATCACGATGGTACCTGTCAAAATCACGTCGCGGATTATGCCGGGAGTAGTGGCATTGCAAGCGGGAGCATGGTGGCAGCCAGATGAAAATGGTGTCGATCAAGGGGGATGTGCCAACGTTTTAACATCTGCACGCAGTACAGCAATGGCGCACGGTAATGCCCATCAAACCTTATTGGTGGAGGTAGCAAAAGCATGAGTAAATTCTACGTTTATCCCGCAGTGAGTGACAAACAACTCGGGTTTTATATTGATTCGGCGCGCTGCTCAGGATGCAAAGCGTGTCAGGTTTCCTGCAAAGATAAAAATAATCTCGAAGTTGGACGTAAATTTCGTCGGGTTTATGAAATCACGGGCGGAGAATTTATCTAAAATGGCTGCGGCAGTTGGGAGAACAACGTGTTCGCCTACACCCTGTCTATCTCGTGTAACCACTGCGCCGACCCAATGTGCGTAAAAAATTGCCCAACTACTGCCATGCATAAGCGTGAAGGGGATGGCATCGTGATGGTCGATACGGATAAATGTGTGGGTTGCGGAACTTGTGCGTGGTCGTGCCCCTATGGTGCGCCGCAGATGAATCCTGAAACCAAGCAAATGTCTAAGTGCGATTTCTGTATTGATTTACAACTGCAAGGGCAGACTCCCGTATGTGTGGCGACGTGCCCACTCGGTGCAATTCAGTTTGGCCCTATTGATGAGCTGCGCGAGCGCTTTGGCTCGCAAGCGGATGTGAAAGGGCTGCCAGACTCATCCATTACTCATCCCAATTTAGTGATCCACCCGCACCAAGGGGCGGGGCGTCATACAGCGATCCATGGAGCGAAAAAATGAATGGCCACTATTAATATTTACCTTGCTGATGCAAGCCTCTATCGGGTTAAGCGTAATGCTGGGGATTTGTGCAAAAAGATTGGCGACGACTTTTGGTGGAAATCACTATGTTCTTGTGGTGGGTTGTGTTTGTGCGCTGATTGCGGAATTTATGCTGCGTTACTGTTTTTATACGATCCATATTTAAAAATGAATAACCGAGCCAGATAGGTTCGGTTATCTAATTTACGCTTAAAGCATGGGTGACTAAGCTGCCTTGATCATTGATATACACCGCAATAAGTTTACCATTTTGCCGATGACTCCCTTCTAGCTTTTCAGTTGAATACGGTGGGATCATAACGCTTTTCGCGATGGGGGTATTTTGGCTATTTTCATAATAGAGCTGTGAAATATTCAAAAAATAAGGGGTAGGGTTTTTAATCGAAAGCTGATCCTCGGAATGTAAGGCACTCACGTTATTGATAAATGACTCTACGCCACTGGCAAGCGCTGCGGGTCGATAAAAAACTTTGATACGAATTTGTAGCGCTAACTGAATAATATTCATTCCTTCTTTATTTTGAGGTTTTGGCGAAATATCAAGTACATTCAGGTAAAAAACAGATTCTCTATCTTGTGGTAAATTCCCACCAATAAATCGAATCCGTAATTGCGCGCCATCATGAGCGGCGATTTTGGTCACCGGCGGCGTCACAATAAACGGCGCCTCTGTTGTTTCAGGGGTGGAATGGATATTGCCCTCATCAACCCAACTCTGTACTAAGCTTGCTTGTTCACTGTCATTAATGGTTTGAATATTGGCAGATTTTTGGTCGCTTAAGTAAATCAAACGCGTTTTTTTGAGTATTAAGCTCGCGTGCGTCTGTGAGCTGAGAAGGAGCAACATTAAACTGTAAATAATCCCTTGAATATGTCGCATTTTTTCATCCTTCTAATTATAAGACATGACCACCGTTGCGGTGCTGGATACAGGGCCTTGCGTCACGATAGCAGGGGTATAAGGGTAATAGTAAGCCCCCATGTTGAGGGTAAATGATGGGGAAATAGGACTACCTTTTGCCACAGTGAAAATAGACGTTGCGGTATTTTGTGCAGCCACGCTATCGGAGAGGGTAATTGGGGTGGTGGGATTACTTGCAGTGACTAATCGAAAACCTACACCTGCGGCGCCTTGGCTGGCGGTGTTATTCATGGTGGTTTTATCTGTTGCGAGTAAGCTGCTGCTGGATAAGAAAATCTTGATATCCCTTGATGCGTTGCCTCCCGCCAGAAAATCACTGCAAGTGAAGTTGAGGTTAAAGGGCGTATAACCTGCGCGTGTTGCTGATTTGACGGTACTGATGCTGACCGGGGGTAGCGTGACCACTAATCCTTGGTTAGCAAAGTTACACGTGGTGGTAATGGGGTTATAGATGACTTGAACGGGTTGCAAGTAGATATCATCAGGTTGAGTGGTCCAATTGAGTCCAAGTAAAAATGCTAAAAGTCTAGCCACCACATCAAGAAGCCATTGTACAAGACCTAAAGTGGATGCATCCGAAGCAAAAACAACGGGGTTAATGGTTGTGGCGCTTCCTGCAATTTCAATATAGTTCGTGCTCGGTTTGACGGTCACAAGGGTAAATTGCATGGTGAAATTTACATTGAGTTCATTGGCATTGTGGGTACCGGGGGACAAGTTTGACACATTGTTTTTTTCTAATTTGGTGACGGTCACTTCGACTAATTGTTTACCTCCATTAAATCCCACGGTCGCTTTTCGACCTTGAAATGGTGAGGCAATGCCAACGACATTAGGGAGTAATCCATTATTGGTACAAGTAAATGTGCCGGAAAATATGGTTCGAGAGTCTTTGGTTACGACAGTCGATGAGCTAGTTAAATCGTTTGATAAATCAAACGTAATAGGGGTCGCCGTGACGGTTGTCGCTTGTCGACAATTGGCTGAAGCATACTGGCTGACGGCAAGTAAACTTGAAAATAATAGTGCCAATGTGGTTTTTTTCATTGGATGTTCCTTTATTGACAGCGGTTTTTACCTTTATCCATCGTGTTAACCGGTTGATGGATCACGCACTCTTTTTCCCCTTTCAGCTTGATGTGCAAGGCTGAAGGTAGCTGTTCACTCTTAAGGTACAGCACGCCAGATTGCCCTACATATCCAATACTTTGCTGCTGTGGATCGACGACTTCTGTCCCGAATGGCAGGCTATGACCATCTGTTTTTTCACCACGTAAAATAAAGGTTTGTCGAGTGTCTGTTTCTAACTTGATGTAGTTAACTGCGCCTTGGTACGGGCTGATGTTTGCCATATTTCCGAGCACTTCAGCGCCAGCCGTGTTTTCGGTATCAGACAGGGTATAAGAGTTAGCGCGATAAGGGGTGCTGTTGGTCACGAGCACCACACCGCGCTGATTGGTTAGCGTGGTTTTATCGTCATTGACCATCATATTATTAGCCATTGGGGCATCAATGATGGTGTAGGTATCCCCGGTATCACCCGATAAGGCGATATGGTTAGGGATAGCAACCAAGGTACCTCGGGCACCTAACCCTGCCTGACGATAATCATTCGCTTCGGTATAAGAACCGGATAATGTGGTGTAAGGGTGTTTATAGGTGATATTTCCACCGAGGACATTATTGCCCCCAGACTGATTCGTACCTGTCACGGTGTAATTAATTTGGTTATTTTTCCCCGCGATGCCACTGACACTCAAGGCTGTTTGTTCATAGTGAGAGTCAGTAAAATAGCTACCTAAGCTCACGTTAGCGCGTTTTTCAAATAGGCTAATGGGAACGCTGATATTCATATAAATGCGGGTTTCTTCGTCATTATCATAGTTACGCATGCGTGATACGGATACGCTATAGGAGATATCGTTGTAGTTGTTGGCATAACCGACTTGGTATTCTCGGCTACTGCCGTGAGTGTTCCAGTAATCACGATGGGTTCCAGAAACAAAAACAGAGCCATAGTCGTCGCCAAGTTGCTGATTCAAGTTAACGGTGAAGGTATTTTTCGCCCGTGAGCCTCGTAAGGCATCGAAGTTACTTAGCGAGAGATCGGAATTACTATTATTATTGCCAATTTGGTTGGCATTTTCGTCTTGATATCGCTGCCACGCTTTGTAGTTATCATGGGAGTAAATTGAATCAACAAAGCTATAGTAGCCACTGGTAGAATAGCGGTATGTGGCGAGAGTTAAACTGGTCGAGGTGGCATCAATAAATTTACTGTAGGTTAAACGATAGCTTTGACCACTCTTATCTCCGCTATCTAATTTAGTTTTGGCGTGAGTGATGTCCGCGGAGATAGCACCAAAGCGAAAGTTCCAACCACTCCCAATGACGGCGGAGTAATATTTTTCACTGAGCAGAGCGCCGGAATAGAGCGTCACTAAGTTATTCAAGCCGTAATGATATTCACCTTGAATAAATTTAGGTTGGTATGAGGTATTGTCGATTTTTGCTTGCCCAGCAAGAACGTTATAGTTGGAAACACCCTCTTTGAGCATGTCGGGTACGGCGGAGTAGGGAACAGAAAATGACTCTTTTCGACCATCAGCCTCTTGTATGACCACCAATAAATCACCGCTTCCGGCGCTAGGTTGAATATCGTTAAACGCGAACTCTCCTGGCGGCACGTTTTCTTGATAGACCAAATACCCATTTTGATAAACGGTGACTAAGGCGTTGGTTTGTGCGACGCCGCGAATAATCGGCACAAAGTTTTGGCTTGAGTTCGGCAACATACCCACTTCCGTTGCGAGCATTATTCCTCGCATACGGATGCTATTAAATAGCGCCGTTGGTGTATAAAAATCGCCAGCCTTCAGCCCTGAATTAATCTGGCTGATTGGGCGGTATACATAACGGGTGTTATTGCGCCATTTTTGCGAGCCATGGGATGAATAGCGATAGCTTGATTCATCACGAAATTGCCATGCACCTAAATTGACACCCGAGTTGAGGGTGGCATAGAAATTTTCATTATTTCTCTTCTCGTGTTTCTTCTCTTTATAACTGTAATAGTTTGTATTATAAGCAAAAATAATGGCTGGTACGCCATGTTGCCATAAGCTGGGATCAACATAACCAGATTCAGATTGTTTAATCGACACTTGTGGAACAGTAATGTTTAGTCGCAAGTCACTGATTTTAAATTGGTAATGTAGGTTGGGTGTCAGTGAGCTGAGTTGAACATATGCGTTATCCTCAGTCTTCTCTGTTTGGTTAGGCGTGGTTTTTAAGCCGAGCTTAGGGACATCACTTTGCGCAATGCTGATTTGCTTCCCATTATCTTCAACATTGATGTCAAACTGTCCTTTCCAAACCTGATTAACATAGATGTCCGCAAGCTGTTTGCCCGCTGGGATTTGTCCATCAGAATAGAAACGAGAAATATCTCCTTTTGCAGATTCACCCACCAAAAGGGAGGTATCAAATTCATCTGCAAATGCATTTTTTAGATAAGTCTGTAGCCCTATTAAAATAAGGATGTAGAGATAATTTTCTTTTTTCATGATGGTTTCTTCTGTTAAAGCTGAAGGTTTTTAGATTTGAAAACACCATAATCATCAACATATGTCAGAATAAGATTGTTACCTTTTAACTGCTTTTTTAACGGCAGTGTTTTGGATGTGTGGGGTGGAACCATCTCTGAATCAACAAGCGCTGTTTTTTTATCTTCAGGCGTTGTAATAGCAGCAATTGTAAAGTGGTATTGGGAATTATTATTCACGACAATACCGTTATTATTTAGCTGGTAATTAATATTGTCCGTGATATTTTCAGGTGATTCAGTTAATCCCTTAGGTCGATAAAATAATTTTATTCTTGAACGCGCCGCTAATTGAATGACATTTTTTCCTTTCATTGAATCTGGCGCTTTAGGAATATCTAGGACATTTAAATAAAAAACACTTTCAACATTATCTGGAAGTTTTCTATCTGTTTTTTTAATTTTTAATTGTTGACCTTGCAAACCCTCTATTTTGATAATAGGAGGATAAAGATAAAACGGTGCATCTGAATTTTCAGGCGTTGAGTTTATATTTCCATCATCAATCCAAGATTGAACTAATGACGGTGTTTTACTGTTATTAGTTAATTGAACAGACATGCTTTGTGCATCTTCAGGATATATAATTCTTGTTCCTGTAATAATAATGTTTGAAAATGTTTCTTTAGAAAATAATAAAAGAAGTAAGAATAATAATTTTATTTTCATAATAAATTCTCACTAAAAGCTAGGTTCAGAGGAACCTAGCTTGAGTTTATTGTTATAGATATGAAACGGTATAAACAACGTTTGACTGCAGCGCACCGACAGATGCGGCAGTCGCATTTGTTTTGTAGTAGCTAGCAATTAAGTTCAATGTTGCACCCGCAGCTGAAGTGGTATTGGCTGCGGTTAACTGAGTATCAAAGGTCGTATTTAATGGAATAGCAACGGTTGGTGATCCAGTCTGTGACAAGCTAAAACCCACGTTACGAGCAACGGCCGGATCATTTTCGTTCACTGTTGTATTCATTAAATACAGGCCTGAAGGCGAAATATTACTTGAAGAGAAGTGAAGTTTTAATGTTCCTGCTGGTGTACCTCCACCAACAATTGCACAGTTTGAAAAGGTAAGCCCAAAGGCTTTTTGGTTTTTTGTAATAACTGTACTTGCCGTTGTTCCTGCATCAGAAGATATAATCGGATCTAAAGCAATCGACATATCAGCGCTGTTATTACCATTAATCGTACAGGTAGTATCACTAATTGCACCGGAGAAAGAAATAATACCTCCAGGGCTATTTGTGGCAGCAATTACTGAGCCAGATAACACGGATAAGGACAGTATTGATAGAGAAAGTATATGTCTAGGCATAATTAACCCCATCGAGGTTCTCGATTAATTAAAATAAGTGATTTTTTCGCTAACCAGAATTGATTAGCTTTTTAAGCTTAGACAAGGTTTAAAGATCTTCAAGATATGTAAAGTGGAATTCTTAGGTTTATAAAGCCAATGATTTTAAATTTTCAGATTAAAAATCTGCATTTTTTGCTTTTAATTGTTTTATATACTATTTTTTGCTTGTAATGAGTGATGCTACTTAGTTAAGTGTAGATAATATAAGGAAGATTTTATTTCTTGGTTTTTTTATATTTTATTTTTATTCTGGCATTTTTTGTTTTTATTTATTCTCAATATTTAAACAAGTAAAGTGAGTATTATTTTTTTCTAATATTTTTGTTTAATTAATTAAAAATTTATTGAGTGATTAGCATTGTTAATTATGTGGTTAATTTTTGATGGGATGTTTTTCAATTTAACTGCACATTGAGTTGTGGGGGTTCAAAAAATTAGTTCAAAAAAAGAGAGCATAAACGCTATTTTTGAATAAGAAATAGTGGATTAAAAATAACTAAAATTACCTTGATATAGATGAATAAAATGAAAATTAAAACAATTCTCATTTCTGATTTTTGAATCATAATGATAAGTAACATAACGTAGAGAGATGGGGTGCAAAATGGTCGGACTTTTCAATCGTTGTTTGTCACATGAAGACGCAGGAAAATTGCTGTTGCGCTTAGCGGTGGGTGGGTTAATGCTATTTCACGGAATGAGCAAGTTGCTAACAGGTGCGAGTGGCATCAAAGGGTTGTTAGCCTCTTATGGTTTACCTGAATTTATTGCTTACGGCACAATTTTGGGTGAAGTGGTTGCCCCTATTTTCATTGTGTTGGGTATTTTAACCCGACCATCTGCGTTGTTAGTGGCGTTCACGATGGTTGTTGCATGGTTAATGGTGGGATTAGATAAAACGTTTTTACTGGATAAAACAGGGGCATGGGCGATTGAGAGTATCGTTTATTTCTTTGTAAGTGCGCTGGCGATTGCTTTGCTGGGGGCTGGGAAATATTCCGTGGTGAAAAGCGAAAATTGGCGATAAATAGTGTGGAATAGTGAAAAGGGCATCGATTTCGATGCCCTTTGTTTGATAACGAAAAATGCTATTTAGCACTAAATTCTAAGATGGTTTTCTGTAAGAACGCATCTAACAGGCGACTATCTCTACAAGACGGCTCTGGAAATTGGTAGCGTTCCATGTTGTCTATCGTTTCTTGGATTAATGCATCAATAGCGGGTCTGCGCGCACCATAAAAGCTTTCTTTGCCTCGACCTTTTATCTCTAGCAGCGTATTAATTTCTGCTAATACATCCTTTTGGCTAACACATGCCGCGACTAAATCACTAAAAGCCATCGGTGGCATATTTTTATGGTTCTCTATCCATCGCAAGGCTAATACTGATCGTAAGATATAAAAGTATTTTTTTAATCTCACTTCTTCGCCCTTAAAATCAGTGTGTAAGTTCCTTTTACTGATAGAAAGGTAGTGATAACGCGCTTTTAACGGCGAGTAAAATTGTTCAGCCAGAGATGCTAACTGAGTAAAAAAGCCCTCATCTTTATGATAAACAATCGGTGATTGTAACCATTCAATTAATGCGGGGTTGGAATTACGCATCAGTTTTAAGGCTTTTGATAATTCCCAACCCGATACATCTAGCTCGTCATCAATCGGCTTTTCTATCACATCACGTTTTCTATCGAGTGTTAGGTACCACTCAAGTGAATGCACATAGATAAAGCGCACATCATAATCGCTGTCTTGCGAGGCAAATCCCCAACCACGACTACCGGATTCACAGGCAAATAATATTTTGATTTGGTGAGTGCGTTCTATCTCGCTTAATGTTTCACGTATCCTTTCTTGCATAAGCATGGATACGCCATCACTTATTTTTTCCATGCTGCTATTTTCCATTTGAACGCCTAATTGGGGAAAATTACCCCTTCACACATACCACTTGGCGTAGCGTATGCACAATTTCTACTAGCGACGAT
This sequence comes from Providencia sp. wls1943, assembly GCF_009706275.1. Lineage (NCBI taxonomy): Bacteria > Pseudomonadati > Pseudomonadota > Gammaproteobacteria > Enterobacterales > Morganellaceae > Providencia > Providencia sp. wls1943. Next base: position 70,828 of record NZ_WLTU01000003.1, on the reverse strand, counting down.
TGGGCTGCCATAACTGCATCAATGTCTTTATAAGCCATTGGAATTTCATCAATTACATCGCTATCTTTTCGACATTCAACATGCGCCGTCGCTATCTTTTGGTCGCTCACTGAAAAACGTTTTTTAGCTTCTGTTCGGCTCATTACACGTCCTGCGCCGTGGCTACATGAGCAAAAACTCTCTTCATTTCCAAGGCCGCGAACAATAAAGCTTTTGGCTCCCATTGAACCTGGAATGATCCCCATTTGTCCTTTTTGGGCAGATACCGCCCCTTTTCGGGTTACTAGGATCTCTTCACCAAAATGTTGTTCTTTCTGCACATAGTTATGGTGGCAGTTTACCGCTTCTTGCTGGGTCATAAACGGTTTGGTGATTTCTTTCGATAGCGCTTCCAGTACGCGGTGCATCATCACTTCACGGTTATGGCGAGCAAAATCCTGCGCCCAACCTACGGCTTCCATATAGTCGTTAAAATATTGGCTTCCTTCTTGGAAGTACGCCAAATCACGGTCTGGTAAGTTGGCGATATGCTGCTGCATATCTTTTTGCGCTAAGGTAATAAACAAGTTACCAATCGCATTTCCCACACCGCGAGACCCGCTATGTAGCATCACCCAAACGCGGTCTTGCTCATCCAAACACAGCTCAATAAAGTGGTTTCCCGTTCCCAACGTTCCTAAGTGATTGTAATGGTTAGTTCCACGCAGTTTTGGGTATTTATCGCAGATGCGTTTGAACTCTTCATCCAGTTGCGCCCAGTGGGTATCCACAATATCAGGGGTACGATGCCAAGCGCCTTTATCTCGACCGTGTCGATGGGTGGTTCGTCCGTGAGGTACCGCAGCTTCAATGGCAAAACGAATATTTTGCAGGCTATCGGGTAAATCCGATGCAGTTAATGATGTACGCACCGCAATCATCCCACACCCGATATCCACACCAACCGCCGCAGGGATAATCGCCCCTTTAGTTGGGATCACGCTCCCAATGGTGGAACCTTTACCTACATGCACATCTGGCATCACTGCTAGATGTTTAAAGATAAACGGCATTTTTGCCGTGTTTTGCAACTGGGTTACTGCCGCAGGATCAACGGGAACTCCGTGAGTCCACATTTTTACTGGCGCACTATTGGGTTGCATGATTTGGTTAAAGTTATTGTTATTCATTGTTATTCCTTAATTTTTACCAATCCGTTTAATACTTGATCCAATCCACCGTAAACGGAAATTTGGTCGATTCGATGTGCAATACTTTCTAAGGTTTCGAGCTCTTTTAAACGCAAGGCAACGGGATTGTTTTCCATCACTTTGGCAGTATTTAACAGTGAGCGCGTGGCAGCGGTTTCTTCGCGGCGACGGATCACGTTGGCTTGCGCCGATTTTTCGGCTTCTACAACCTGAGACAAGATGGTACGCATGTCTCCGGGTAAAATAATGTCTTTCACACCAATGCTATCGATTTCTAAACCGAAGGTGAGGGCGGTTTGTACCACATGCTCCATCATCAGCTGGTCGATTAACTGCTTATTTTCCAACAGTTCATCTAAGGTACGTGTGCCGATAATTTCACGCAGGGCAAATTGCAGCTCGCGATATAAATAATCCACGGGTTGGCTCAATTTGGATAACGCCAACAAAATGTCGGCATAGCGCCAGTTTGCCGATAAGTTAACACGCAAAGTGACTTTATCTTTGGTCAAGATTTCCTGACCGCTGACTTCCAAGGCCTGTAATCGCGTATCAATCACGTCCACTTCAGGCTTACGACAAATCTTCCAGTAACCGTAAGTGCCGGGTTGTAAAATCGATTGGATCTCGCCGTCTAATTTAAAGATACCGACATGCCATGCAGGAACTTGGCTGATTAACGCCAAATCGGTACCTTTGATACGTTTTTTACCTGCCAAACGCGCCAGCAATGTTGGGTTGATAACGACATCGTCCGTCAATTGGGTTTCGATGCGCAACGTATTGCCCGTTTTCCAGTACAGTCGGCGCGTCGCGGGCGCTAAAATTTCCGCTAGGCTGTTATGCAAATAAACAAAGCCCATTTCATCGTCTGCGAGAGTGATGTTCACGCAGTATTCTTCAACCCAATCAGGATGAAACTGGCGTAAATGCTCAGCAAGTTTCTCTTCAATTGGGTCATTATTCAGTTCAAACAGTGAAACCGTCAGTTTATTAAACCAATCATTGAGGCGATGTTCGCCAGCCACGAACAGTTGCTTGAAATCGCCTTTGTTTGAAGTCAGTGCAATGTATCCCTGTGCCACGTTAATTTTTGTCATTGTTATTTTCCTTTTTATTTATAGAGGTGTTATCGAAATCATCGACGAAGCGAGGAGGGAAACAATCGAGCGCCTTACGGCTGTCTACTGTTCTGCTCAATGCCCGGTGCGATGATTCGGATAACACTGTGTGGCGAAACGGCAACCACGTTTTATTCATTTGGTTTTGAATGTCGGGACTCGAACCCGATAGCGCATGCTATTACCAGATAGGTCTTACTAACGGCGGAATACAGACCATGCAGTGGGGCTAGCCACCATGTCTGCACCGGTAGAACTGAAGTTCTGACAAATTCCGGTAGTGGACAATCAGACTATAGCCAGATGCGTGCCAACTTTTTATAAATGCCATTAAATATTTTTAATTTATTGATATTTAATAATTAATTATTTCGATGATTTTTTTGGTACCATTGTTAGGCAGAATAACTTATGCTTATTTATATATTTTTATATCGCCTTTTATAAATATTTATAATATGAATCAAAAAAGAAAAGTGGTTATTGGCGTATTGGGTACCGTGCTCGACCGACGTGGTAAAAAAGCCAATCGCTGGAAAAAATGGCGCCCTACTGTGGGGCTGTGCCAACAAGCAGATTTAGATATTCACCGCTTTGAGCTTATCCACCAGGTGAATGACTATTCGTTAGCATGCCGTGTGAAAGAGGATATTGAGCAGGCATCGCCGAAAACTGAGGTGGTGCTGCGTGAAGTGGATATTGCGGATCCATGGGATTTTGAAGAGGTCTACACTTCACTGCTGGATTTTTCCGCAGACTATCCTTTTGATACGGAAAACGAAGAGTATTTGGTGCATATCACCACGGGCACCCACGTGGTGCAAATCTGTTGGTTTTTACTAACTGAAGCCCATTATTTGCCCGCAAAATTGATCCAAACTTCACCGACTCGTGGGGAACGGGAAACCGATCCGGTGGGTATGTATGCGGAAATTGACCTCGATTTAAGCCGTTACGCGCAGATCACCAGCCGTTTTGAGAACCAGCAACAGACTCAGTTGGCGTTCTTAAAGGCGGGTATCGCCACCCGTAATCGGGCGTTTAATGCCATGATTGAGCAAATTGAGCGCGTGGCACTGCGTTCTAAAGCACCGATTTTGCTCAATGGCCCTACGGGTGCAGGGAAATCTTTTCTCGCTCGGCGAATTTATCAATTGCGCCAAGGACGCCACCAAGTTAAAGGGCGTTTTGTGGAGATCAACTGTGCCACTTTGCGTGGTGATAATGCAATGTCTACGTTATTTGGGCATGTGAAGGGCGCATTTACGGGCGCGCTTAATCCACGCCAAGGGCTATTGAAAGAAGCTGATGGCGGAATTTTATTTTTGGATGAAATTGCCGAATTGGGTCTTGATGAGCAAGCAATGCTATTGAAAGCTATTGAAGAAAAAAGCTTTTTTCCGTTCGGGTCAGACAGTGAAATTCAAAGCGATTTCCAGTTGATTGCAGGAACCCATCGCAACCTTGCCGAGTGGGTGGAAGAGGGGAAATTCCGCGAAGATTTATTCGCCCGTATTAATATGTGGACATTTGCGTTGCCGGGGCTGGCGGATCGCCGTGAAGATATTGAGCCGAATATCGATTATGAATTGGCAAAATTCTGCCAAGCGGAGCAGAGCCAAATCCGCTTTGATAGAGAAGCACGTCAACACTATGTTCAGTTTGCTTGCTCCCCTCAAGCCGCATGGCGTGGTAATTTCCGTGAATTAGGTGCTTCAATTTCCCGTATGGCAACCTTCGCGGAACATGGGCGTATCACCCAGTCAGTGGTAGAGGAAGAAATTCAGCGCTTAAGCCAGCAGTGGCAGCCAAAATTTAAGCGACAACTTCCTGAACAAGTGGGGGAAATCGACCTATTTGAGCAGCAGCAGTTGGCCACAGTACTGGATGTGTGCAGGAAATCATCTTCTTTGTCTGAAGCTGGGCGCACGTTGTTTGCGGTGTCTCGCCAACAGAAAAAACAGCCGAATGATGCAGATAGGCTGCGAAAGTATTTAGCCAAATTTGGGTTGGATTGGGATAAAATCAGACAGATTTAAAGAATAACAACGATAAAACAAGGAATTATGATGGAGCTGACTTTCTTAGGTACTAGCGCAGGTGTGCCAACAAAAGAGCGCAATGTCACCAGCATGATATTAAATTTAGTCGGTATCCGTAAAAGCTACTGGCTGTTTGACTGTGGCGAAGGGACTCAGCACCGAATCTTAAACAGTCCCTTTAAAACACCCAAGATCGAGAAGATTTTTATTACCCATTTACACGGTGACCATATTTTTGGGTTGCCGGGATTGCTCTGTAGCCGCTCTATGGGGGGAACGACGGATCCCTTGACGCTATATGGGCCGAAAGGGCTGAAGCAGTATGTGGAAACTGTTTTATCAGTGAGCGACTCCTACATGACTTATCCTCTTGAGATTGTAGAAATTGAAGCAGGTGAGTTATTTGATGATGGGGAGCTAATTGTCACAGCGTATCGATTGGATCACCGCGTAGAATGTTATGGCTATCGTATTGAAGAACATCCAAAACCGGGGGCGCTAAATGTGCAAAAACTGGAGCAAGATGAGATCCCTCGTGGACCTTGGATGCAGGCGCTGAAGAAGGGCGAAGTTATTGAGTTAGAAGATGGTCGCACTGTGAATGGAGCCGACTATCTTGGTGAGCCAGTCACAGGTAAAGTGGTCGCAATTTTTGGGGATACCATCCCAACCCCACAAGCACTTTTATTGGCGAAAAATGCTGATGTTATGGTGCACGAAACTACGTTAGAAGTGGCGCTAGAAGCGAAAGCTAATGAGCACGGACACTCATCAACCCGCCAAGCGGCACAGCTTGCCAAGCAAGCGGGGGTAAAACGGTTTATCGCGACGCATCTCAGCGGGCGCTATGGCACAGAGGATATTCCTCGTTTACTGGCGGAGTGCCAAGCTGAGTTTCCTGAAACACAGATAGCGGAAGATTATTTGACGGTGCGGATTTAGTGTTGAAGCAATCGACACGGGATAAAACGTGTCGATTTTGTTCGAATGAATAGTATCAGGTTAGTAAATCACTTTCACAAACCCATTGCGACAGTAAGTTTCGTATTCATCACTTAGCTGTCGGTTTGTCACAATCACATCAAATTGGGACAGTTCGCCCATATTGGCGGTCGCCACTTCATCAAACAGGTTATAAGGCGCTAATAAAATCTTGCGAATCGATTTTTCCATGCCTTTCTTTTTCATCGGTAAATCATCGAGATTATAGCAAGTCACCCCATAGGCGCTGTGAACCCCAGTGGCAGACATAAAGGCTTTTTTGGGATTGATGGAATCGAGTAAAGAGGGCAGCGTAGGGCTGTAAAACGAATCACTTTTGGGGCGATATTCCCCACCACACAGCAGTGCTGTGGCATTTTTTTTCTGGCTCAAGGCGAGAAAAACGTTATGGGAATAACAAATGCCGGTAAAGCTGATTTCTTCAGGGATCAACGCTATCAAGGTGGCCATTTCGATGCCATTATCGAAAAAGATCACATCATCTTCACTCACCATACTGGCGGCTAAATTAGGGATATACAGCTCTTCAGTTTGATCGGGTGTGAAAACATCGGCACGGGGTTCGTGCGGGGCTAAAGCAGTAGGTTGAGTGACAGAAACAATATAGCCACCAAGCAGTGACATGGGGATAGGGCCTTCAGTATCCGCATTGAGATCTCGACGAATGGTCATTTCAGAGACTTCAAGTATTCTCGAGGCTTCTTTAAGATGAATGCGTCCTGAACGTTTAATACATTCACTTAATCGGCGAAGGCGTTCTTTTTGTTTAGTTTCTATCACCCTGCAATCCTTTTTATGATGGCGCGGACGAACCGCGCCCCGTTGTTTAGTAGTCACTTGGAGTGGTATTTTCTCCAGTCACAATAGCGACACTCGCGCTTGCACCAACGCGGTTAGCACCAGCTTCAATCATCTTAATTGCGGTTTCACGCGTACGTACACCACCGGATGCTTTGACGCCAATTTCATTGCCAACCACTTTACGCATTAAAGCGACGTGATGCTCAGTGGCACCCATTGTACTGAATCCTGTTGAAGTTTTCACAAATCCAACGTTAATTGTGCGGCAAATTTCACAAACCTGTGTGATTTCTTCATCAGTTAACAGGCAAGTTTCGAGGATCACTTTCAGTGTTGCCTTACCACAAGCCGCAAAAACGGCTTCAATATCTTGACGAACAAAGTCTAAATCACCACTTTTTAGCATACCAACGTTGATGACCATATCCACTTCATCGGCACCACGGCGAACAGCTTCAGCGGCTTCAAATGCTTTAGCTTCTGTTAAACATGCACCTAATGGGAAGCCTACGACACAGCACACCATCACATCGCTATCTTTTAAACATTCACTTGCTAAAGGCACATAACCGGTGTTAACACACACAGAGGCAAAATGATATTGTGCGGCTTCTGCACATAACGTTTTGATATCATTAACCGTTGCGTTAGCAGCCAATAAAGTATGATCGATATATTTCGCTAAATCTTGCATTTTAAACCTTCCTATATGACGTTTTCAGAATAGATGTGGAATAGGTAACAAAGAATGAGGAAATGTGGCAGATATAACACTTGATCATTCGTTATTCGAGATCCTAATCACAAATGATATTTTTGCAACATGATAATGTTAGGATTATATCATTATGTGATTTATTTAACACGAGGGACATTATGGATATAGCAGTTATCGGTTCAAACATGGTCGATTTGATCACCTACATTGATCAAATGCCTAAAGAAGGGGAAACCCTCGAAGCCCCAGCCTTCAAAATCGGTTGTGGCGGTAAAGGGGCAAACCAAGCTGTTGCCGCAGCAAAATTAAACTCCAAAGTCATTATGCTCACTAAAGTAGGCGACGATATTTTTGCGGATAACACCATTCGTAACCTTGAGTCTTATGGCATCAATACTCGCTATGTAGAAAAAGTACCATGCACCTCAAGCGGTGTGGCACCGATTTTTGTTAACCAAAATTCGTCTAACAGTATTTTGATTGTTAAAGGGGCGAATAAGTTTTTATCCCCAGAAGATATCGACCGCGCTGCGGAAGATCTGAAAAAGTGCAAACTGATCGTATTGCAGCTGGAAGTGCAGCTGGAAACGGTTTACCACGCGATTGCCTTCGGTAATAAGCACAACATTCCTGTGTTACTTAACCCAGCACCAGCACAACGCGCACTGGATTTAGATTACGCATGTCGTTGTGATTTCTTTGTACCGAATGAAACCGAGTTAGAAATTCTGACCAACATGCCTGTGGATACCATGGATAACGTGCGTCGTGCCGCACAATCCCTGTTAGACAAAGGTCTGAAAAACCTGATTGTCACTTTAGGCGACAAAGGTGCGCTATGGATGACTCGCGACAGTGAGTTATTTATTCCGGCTATCAAAGTCAATGCAATTGACACTAGTGGTGCTGGCGATGCGTTTATCGGTTGTTTCTCTCATTACTATGTTCACACCGGAAACATCGAAGAAGCGATGAAAAAAGCGGTTCTATTTTCAGCCTTCAGCGTAACAGGAAAAGGCACGCAATCTTCTTATCCAAGTATCGAGCAGTTCAGTGAGTTTGTGCAGTTGAATAATTAGTTCTAACCATCTTTCAAGCGCCAGAAGCATTACCTGTACCCACAATATTTGCTCTGAATTTGAATGATGTTGAGCATGACCGGTTGAAGTGAAGGTTGCCATTAGAGCAAAAAGCCCGTTTAACCGGTTAAAAATATTATAAAAACGATTAAGGGTTACTATGAACATCAAGAACATAACTCAGTTACCTGATGGGTACCTGAATAAGACACCTATATTCCAATTTATCCTGCTTTCCTGCTTATTTCCGCTTTGGGGATGCGCAGCAGCATTGAACGATATTTTAATCACACAGTTTAAAAGCGTCTTTGAACTCAGTAACTTTGCTTCTGCATTAGTGCAAAGCGCGTTCTATGGTGGTTACTTTTTGATTGCGATCCCTGCGTCATTAGTGATCAAAAAAACCAGTTATAAATACGCGATTATGATCGGATTGATCTTGTATATTGCGGGTTGTTCCATGTTTTTCCCAGCATCACACATGGCAACTTACACTATGTTCTTAGCGGCGATTTTTGCTATCGCGATTGGTTTAAGCTTCCTTGAAACCGCAGCCAATACTTACAGTTCCATGATCGGTCCAAAACAGTACGCGACACTGCGTCTGAATATAAGCCAAACCTTCTACCCAATTGGTGCCGCAGGTGGGATTTTACTGGGCAAATATTTAGTTTTCTCGGAAGGGGAAAGCCTACAAAGCCAAATGGCAGGAATGGATGCGACTCAAATCCATGAATTCCGTTTAGCCATGCTGGAAAACACCCTTGAACCATACCGTTATATGATCATGGTATTGGTTGTGGTGATGATCCTGTTTTTACTGACGAAATTCCCGAAATGTAAAGTGGCAGAAACTGCAGAACATAAACGTCCTTCTGCACTGGATACCTTAAAATATTTAGCTAAAAACAGTCGCTTTAGAAAAGGGATCATCGCCCAGTTCCTATATGTGGGAATGCAAGTTGCTGTTTGGTCGTTCACCATCCGTTTAGCGCTGGAAATGGGAGATATCAACGAGCGTGATGCCTCTAACTTTATGGTGTACAGCTTCGCCTGTTTCTTTATTGGTAAATTTATTGCCAACATCTTAATGACTCGCTTTAACGCTGATAAAGTACTGATTATTTATTCGATTATTGGTGTGCTGTTCCTGGTGTATGTGGCCTTTATGCAGAGCTTCACTGCAGTGTATGCGGCGGTATTAGTGAGCATTCTGTTTGGACCATGCTGGGCAACTATCTATGCTGGTACGCTGGAAACGGTCGATAATGAACATACCGAAATGGCGGGTGCAGTGATTGTGATGGCGATTGTCGGCGCGGCAGTTGTACCTGCAATCCAAGGCTATGTCGCGGATATCACTCACTCTCTGCAACTCTCTTTCTTAGTCTCAATGCTGTGCTTCGTCTACGTGGGCATCTATTTCGTCGGCGAACGTCGCTTTAAAGCGAAACAACAAGCCAAATAATTCGCTATTGCTCAGGGTAGGCGCTGTGCCTACCCCTCTTTACCTCAAACCGTGAGTATGACAATGAACACAATTATCCCGTTACATAAACGCTTATTTACGGAAAAACCGACCTTAGTTCTGAAAAATAGCCAGTTTTCCGTTTCCGCATTTGTTTACCAATCTGGCGTGCAAGGGCTGCGGGTTGAAAACTCGCAGGGGCACTTAACCATTTTGCCATTTTTAGGGCAAATGATTTGGGATGCTGAATTTTGCGGGCAAAATCTGAAAATGGAAAATATGTTTTCAGAACCCAAGCCTGTTCCAACCGTAATTGAAACCTATGGCTGCTTCGCTTTCCATTCTGGATTAATCAGTAATGGTTGCCCATCGCCAGAAGATAATCACCCATTACACGGGGAAATGCCTTGCGCACCAATGGATAGCGCATGGCTTGAATTGACTGAAACCAGCCTTAAAGTGTGCGGTGAATATGAGTATGTGATGGGCTTTGGTCACCATTATCGTGCCGCGCCATCCGTACAATTAAATGCGGATAGTGCACTGTTTGATATTCACATGTCAGTGACTAACTTAGCGTCTGTACCAATGCCGCTTCAATATATGTGCCATATGAACTACGCCTATGTGGATGATGCCACCTTGACGCAAAATATTCCTGAGCAGGCAATTAAGTTGCGGGAGTCTATTCCGGGGCATGTACACCCAACTCAAAAATGGCTCGATTTTAACCAAGCGCTCAAGTCTGGAGAGGTGACGCTAAATCAATTAAATCAGCCACAGATGTGTGACCCTGAGATTGTCTTCTTTATGGATAATTTGAGCCAATACACTGCCAGTCCTGAATTTAAAATGCGGTCACCAGCAGGCAATACCTTTGTAACTCGTTTTAAATCGAATGAGCTAAATTATGCGACACGCTGGATTTTATATAATGGCGATCAAAAAGTGGGGGCATTTGTGTTACCAGCAACCTGCCGCCCAGAAGGGTTTATTGCCGCTAAAAATAACCAGACGCTGATTTGGCTAGAAGCCGGAGAAAACCGTCAATTTACGGTGACAACGGGTGTAGAGCAGTAACTTTTTTACTAAGGCTGCCGTTGAGCAGCCTTTTATTCATATTGTTGACACTCTTCTTGTAAGTCATCAAGTAAGCTTTGCGCATCAAATATAGGAGTGCTTTTCCCATTCGGTAACATCATGATTGCCGTTTGAATATTGGCACTTGCCATATCCGGTAAGATTTCTGTCATCAAATGTTCTAGTGTCATCGGTAGCGGATAACATTCTGCCCATTCATCCGTCAAACACAGTTCTACGTACTCTTTCGCAGCCCATAGCGGTAAAAATAAGCAGTGGTCATCATTCTGCGCGGTCACTAATCCATCATGGTTAGCTAATGTCCAAACCTGTTCCCAATCAGCAACTTTGCCAACAAAATAGAGATATCGGCGATGAGGGGAGAGCAATAGAACATTGTTGATCTCTTGCTCTTTAGGCGAAAAATAGGCGCTATTCATTATTGGATTACCTAAAAAGTAATTGATAATTATTGAGATAACTAGGTGAATAATTGTTATCTTAGCAGTTATTCACTCACTATTTAGAGTGTTATATTGTACACAGCAAATTAGTTTTCAATGTCAGTTTAGGGCAATAAGACATGATAGAAGCACTACTCGAAAAATATGCCATTGGCATGACCATCATTGCCGTTTGTTTAGCCTTGTATTTGCTTTTCGAGGTTTTACATAAGCGGCATAAACATAAGCGAAAAAGTATTTTGGTGCATGTGATCCAAACCGTGGTGCTGTGCGTGATGGTGTTGGTAGCGGCTCAATCGGTGGATATGGCAGCGAGTGACTTTGATTTAACCTTTATCTCGACATCACTAATTAACTTAATTGCCATATCGGTGATTGCATTAATTATCACGCGAAAATTCTTTCAGTTGGTTAACCGCCTTGAAAAGAAACAGATTAAAAAAGGCAGTGACCCTACCTCCGCACGTATCATTGCTCGAGTGTTTAAGACCGCCGTCATTGTCATTATTATACTGTTATTTGGCGAACATTTTGGCATGAGCCTATCAGGATTAATGGCATTTGGCGGCATTGGCGGTATCGCTATCGGTATGGCGGGTAAAGATATTCTGAGTAACTTTTTCTCAGGGATCATGCTCTATTTCGACCGCCCGTTTAATATTGGGGATTGGGTCAGTTCGCCAGATAGAAATATTGAAGGAACAGTCGTCGAGATTGGCTGGCGGATCACCAAGATTGTCACGTTTGACCATCGCCCGCTCTATATTCCCAACTCACTGTTTTCTTCCATTAGCGTTGAAAACCCAGGGCGCATGACCAACCGACGAATTAAAACGGAAATCGGTTTACGTTATGAAGATTCCGACAAAGTTAGCGCGATTGTGGAAGATATTCGCACCATGCTAAAGCAAGATGAAAATATCGATACAGGGCAAACCTTGCTGGTCTATTTCGATGCGTTTGCGGATTCTTCCCTGAATATTATGGTCTACTGCTTTACGAAAACCACCGTATGGGCTGAATGGCTGGCTGCACAGCAAGCGGTCTATTTGAAAATTATTGAGATAGTTAAGCGTCACAATGCGGACTTTGCATATCCATCTCAAACCCTGTACGTGGAAAGAAACAAGTAACCTCGTCGTCCTGAAAAATTAACCGACTGATCCACTGTCATTATTGTCTGCTTCGGTCGGTTAATCTGCAAATAATCTATTTTTCATGGTTTATGGCTAAAAAGCCGGTGAGGTTATCCGGAAATTTTTATACTATTAACCAGTGAGTTATAAAAAATATTCACCCTAGGCAAAACTGAATAATTTTGCATTAATTCTGACTATTTCAATCTCAGTATCTATCAAGTATATTGAGCCCCTCTTTACCTCAGCTAACCAAGAGCCAGACTGCTATGAAGAAAATCAATGTGGCATGTAGCCAGGGGGTCGCTATCTATTTTACGGGTCAATTCCAGTGGGTAGATATTCGCGATGCACAGTTAAATAATATCGCTGCGGTTGTGCTCTCTGAACAAGATGCCAACCAAGGGCTGTGGAAGAGAGTTGCAGACAGTAAACTCAGTATTCCGCTGTTTGTCATTAGTGACAAGCAGCTACCAGACAATGAACCAATGCCTGACTATTTGACCGCATTATTACCGCCAGCGCCTGCTGTGCGTGAAGAGAATAGCCGCCAATTGCGGGATGCTGCAAACCAATACCTTGAACAGTTATTACCGCCATTCTTTGCGCGAATGATGGATTATGCCGCGGGTCACAACGTGACGTTTGCCTGCCCCGGGCACCAAGGTGGACAATTTTTCCGTCGTCATCCAACGGGCGAACAGTTCTACCAATTCTACGGTGAAAACCTCTTTCGCACCGATTTGTGCAACGCCGATGTGGCGATGGGGGATTTGCTTATCCACGAAGGGGCAGCCAAAGAAGCGCAAAAATTCGCGGCGAAAGTATTCAATGCTGATAAAACCTACTTTGTGCTTAATGGCACTTCATCATCCAATAAAGTCGTTCTGAACGCCTTATTAACACCGGGTGATTTAGTGCTGTTTGACCGCAATAACCATAAATCTAACCATCATGGCGCCCTGATCCAAGCTGGGGCAACACCCGTTTATTTGGAAACAGCTCGTAACCCATTTGGGTTTATTGGTGGGATTGATGCCCACTGTTTTACTGAAGAATACTTAAGAAACGCGGTGAGCGAAGTGAAGCCTGAAAAAGCACAGGCAGAAAAACCGTTCCGTCTTGCCGTGATCCAGCTCGGGACTTATGACGGCACGGTCTACAACGCGAGGCAAGTGGTGGATAAGATAGGGCATCTTTGCGAATACATTCTGTTTGATTCCGCGTGGGTGGGTTACGAACAGTTTATTCCGATGATGCGCCAATGCTCGCCGTTACTGCTGGAACTGAACGAGAATGACCCCGGTATTATGGTGACTCAATCGGTTCACAAACAGTTAGCGGGCTTTTCCCAAGCGTCACAGATCCATAAAAAAGATAACCATATCAAAGGCCAAGAACGCTTTGTTTCCCATAAGAAACTGAATAACGCGTTTATGATGCACGCCTCTACCAGCCCGTTTTACCCGCTGTTTGCTTCACTGGATGTGAATGCGCGTATGCACCAAGGGGAAGCGGGGGAAATGATGTGGATGGAGTGTGTGAGACAAGGAATTGAGGTCAGAAAATCCATTATTCAGCACTGCCGTTACTTTAGACCGTTTGTGCCAGAGTTAGTGGATGGCAAGCCGTGGCATGAATACCCAACCGAGCAAATTGCGTCGGAACAGCGTTTCTTTAATTTTATTCCGAAAGAACGTTGGCACGCGTTTGATGGCTACGCGCAGGATCAATATTTCGTTGACCCGTGCAAGCTGATGCTAACGACACCGGGGATTGATGTCGAAAGCGGGGAGTATGAATCTTTCGGGGTTCCGGCAACAATTTTGGCGCATTTCCTGCGTGAACACGGCGTTATCCCTGAAAAATGCGATTTGAACTCCATCTTGTTCTTGTTAACCCCTGCGGAATCGCGTGAAAAGCTCGAACTGCTGGTTTCTCATTTAGTGCGTTTCGAGCAGCTTCTGGATGAAGACGCGTTATTTGAAGACGTATTACCGTCAGTGTATCAGCGTTATCAGGAACAGTATCAAGGGTATACTTTGCGTCGATTATGCCAAGAAATGCATCAATTAAGCGTGGATTTTAATATTAAACAGCTGCAAAAAGAGATGTTCCGTAAGGCGCATTTCCCTGTGGTGAAAATGAACCCACAACAGGCACATCTGGAGTTTATTCGTGGCAATGTGGAGTTACTGCCTCTGGATGAACTAGAAGGGCGTATTGCTGCAGAAGGGGCGTTGCCTTATCCGCCGGGCGTGCTGTGTGTCGTGCCGGGGGAGGTGTGGTCGGGTCCTGTTCTTCAGTATTTTAAAGCACTGGAAGCAGGAATTAATGCCTTGCCGGGCTTTGCACCTGAGCTGCAAGGGGTCTATATTTCGAAAAATGAAAATGGGCCAAAACGCGTGTATGCGCATGTTTTGAAATAAATTTCATCGTATTCAGACATCAAGCATAGATTTTGCCGAATGAGATAGCTAAATTGGGATCCGCGAAATGTGGATCCCGATTGACGATAAGGCAACCCTATGACGAAAAAGATTATTTTAGACTGTGACCCTGGGCATGACGATGCCATCGCTATGCTACTGGCTTACGGTAATCCAGACATCGATTTACTCGCCGTCACCACGGTTGCAGGCAACCAAACTCTCGAAAAAGTCACCCGTAATGCCCGCGCTATTGCTGAAATGGCGAATATTCGCGGTATTCCTTTTGCAGCAGGCTCTGCGCGCCCATTAGTGCGTGAAGTGGAAGTGGCACCCGATATTCATGGAGATTCTGGGTTGGATGGCCCTGAACTTCCAGTACCTACGTTAGCGTTGGATGAACGCCATGGGGTGAATTTGATCATCGATACGATTATGTCCCACCCACCAAAAACCGTTACTTTAGTGCCTACGGGGGCGCTGACCAATATCGCATTAGCCGCAAGATTAGAACCTCGGATTGTGGAGCGCGTGAAGGAAGTGGTGTTGATGGGCGGGGGCTACCATGTGGGAAATTGGAGCCCGGTTGCGGAATTTAATATCAAAATAGACCCAGAAGCGGCACATATTGTTTTTAATGAAAAGTGGCCGTTAACGATGGTTGGTTTGGATCTCACTCACCAAGCATTGGCAACGCCAGATGTGGTGGCGAAAATTGCCGAAATTGATACTAAATGCTCGCAGTTTGTCGTCGAATTGCTGGATTTCTTCGGCAAAATGTATAAACAGGCTCAGGGCTTTGATGCACCGCCGGTGCATGATCCTTGTGCCGTTGCCTACGTGATTGACCCGTCGGTGATGACTACCCAGAAAGTCCCTGTGGATATCGAATTAACGGGAACGCTGACTCTCGGTATGACGGTGGCAGATTTTCGCCATCCAGCCCCAGCGGATTGCCATACGCAGGTTGCTGTGAAATTAGACCGCGATAAGTTTTGGCAAATGGTTATCGACGCACTGAAAAATATTGGCTAACGGAATTGTATTTAACATGAACAGTGAATTAGAACAGATGCCTTACGAGGCATTAATTGAACGCAGCATGAATTCCCTGCAATTGAAAAACCAGTTCCATTGCGATAATTGGAAACTGGATGAAGCCAGTTGGTCAGTGGATCAAGATGAAGGCACCATTATTTTTCATGCGCCGGACAATATAATGGTGACGGCGCCTGTGCAAATAGTTGGTACTTATGATCAAAATGTGGGGAGTTGGATGTGGGGCTGGGCGAATAGCTCTATTGACCCATCATTAATGCAGGATGCGATTGCGGTTAAAGCCTACGGCGAGCGCCAAGATAATAGCTTGCTGACTTCCCGCGTGAGTGATATCGAAGAGTATGATGCATGGCAACTCGCTGCATTAGCATGTGAGCTAAATCAACAGCAAGGTGTTTATCGTGGCGTTGCAGGAAGTACACTGATTTTTATGACATTCGGTCAAATTTCCCTTCAAAAAATCTAAGCCATAAACGCCTTTTTTATTGTTGATAAAAAGGGCGTCTGGTTTCAGTCTGTTTATTCTTATTAACTCATGATTAGCTTGCTAATTTTTATTCGGAAAAAGTGTTTTTCTATATGCGTTATATTCAGAAATTCAGAAAGTATTGGAATGCGAATATTTTCTATTTTTTTTCATGAAACGCATAAGGAACCTTACATGTACGAAGGCCAAAAACCGGAAAAGGCATTACCTGAGAGCGCACAATTGCAATGGGTTATCCAAGGGATGGGGGCTTACAATACCCTAAAAGCCACACTAGAAAACCACATAACGAATATCACGAACAAAGTAGATAGCAATCATGAAATTCTGAAGGAAAAACTGGATGATAAGCATGATTCTGCTTTGGCAAGAATGGATGATAGGTGTGGTGTTTTGCAAGAAAAAATAGATGCTTTACAAATAAAAATGGATGAGCGATGTAATGCTTTGCAAGAGAGGATGGATGAACGATGTAATGCCTTGCAAACAAAAATGGATGAACGATGCAACAGTTTGCAACAGAAAATGGATGAACGATGTAGTGCTTTGCAAGAGAAAATGGATGAACGATGTAATGCTTTGCAAGCAAGAATGGATATTCGATGCGATGCTTTGCAAGAAAAGATAGATGATAAATATAATATATTAGTTCAGTCTATTTTGAGATCAGAACAATCAGTTCTTAACCAGATTAAGGATATGCAATCCGCTAATTTAAAATGGTTTATTGGGATTATTGCTGGCACAGGCATTGCATTTTATAAAGTATTTACCATGAGCCCATGAGGTTGAAATCCAGCCAACGTCTTCTTGCTTTTTAATTATTTGAATATCGATAGAACATTATTAAAACAAAAATCCCAGAAAGTTGCTTAATTCCTCGAAAATGATCCGCACAGTTTATTATGACAAAAGAAAGCCAGCTGTTAAAATGCGGCTTTCTTTTGCTATTTCACAACAGCATAAGCCTTAAATTCGATATCAACGCCAAAAGACCAACATGCAACAAAATCAAACGATAGAAAAAAATACACCATCAACAACAGATGGTTACAAAAATCTTAACCGCTTCTCGGTTGCGCCTATGCTTGATTGGACCGACCGTCATTGTCGTTATTTCCATCGCTTATTAACGAAAAATACGTTGCTGTATACCGAAATGGTGACGACGGGTGCGATCATTTATGGCAAAGGCGATTATCTTGCTTACAGTGAAGAAGAGCACCCTGTTGCTTTGCAATTGGGCGGCAGTGACCCTGCGGCTTTAGCGCAATGCGCAAAATTAGCGCAAGAACGTGGCTACGATGAAATCAACCTGAACGTTGGTTGCCCATCAGACCGTGTGCAGAACGGGCGTTTTGGTGCATGTTTAATGGCGGATGCTCAGCTGGTCGCAGATTGTGTCAAAGCGATGCGTGACGTGGTGTCTATCCCTGTGACGGTGAAAACACGTATTGGGATTGATGAGCAAGATAGCTACGAATTTTTATGCGAATTCATTGATACCGTCTCCACAAAAGGGGACTGTGACATGTTTATTATTCATGCTCGCAAGGCGTGGTTATCAGGATTAAGCCCAAAAGAAAACCGTGAAATTCCCCCGCTGGATTACCCTCGCGTATACCAATTAAAACGTGATTTCCCGCATCTCACTATGGCTATCAATGGGGGAGTTAAAACTCTCGAAGAAGCTAAAGAGCATCTAAAACATTTAGATGGCGTGATGGTGGGTCGTGAAGCGTATCAAAATCCGTCAATTTTAACCGCAGTAGATAATCAATTGTTTGATGAAACAATGCCAATTGTCGATAGCGTTGCCGCTGTTCGTAGCATGTATCCATACATCGAAAAAGAGCTGTCTAACGGGGCTTATTTAGGGCATATGACTCGCCATATGTTAGGGATTTTTCAAGGCATTCCGGGCGCTCGTCAATGGCGTCGCCACTTAAGTGAAAACGCCCATAAACAAGGTGCCGACTTATCAGTGGTTGAACAAGCTCTCGCGTTTGTGACTCGTGGCGAGTAAATATTACTTAAATGAAATTGCGATTTTGGTTGATGCGGGCTGAATAGGATTATCTGCATGCTATGATAAAACTCATTAATGAATGAGGAAGAATCAGATGAAAACATTAATCGCAACCTCTTTGCTGCTGTTAGTTGCTGGATGTTCGGGGTCAGGTGGGCAGATGCGAGAACCACCAAAGCAAGATCCTTATGAGGGAACGGTGCTAAACACCATTAAAGAGAACCAGCAGATCTACAAAGAGCAGCAAGCACGCAAAGGGCACTATTAATTAGTGCAACTGAAGCTCGTAAAAATTGCCGTTGTTAGAATTTTAAAAGCGCCAGTTATTGATAGCTGGCGCTTTTTTATGAATTAAGGAATGAGCAAGCTTGAGCCTTGGGTTTTACGTTGTTCCAGTGTTTGATGGGCTTTTTGGGCATCTTTCAGTGCAAAAATTTGGGATACCGGCACATCCACATTCACTTTGCCACTTAAAATCATGTCAAACAGGGCTTTGCTGGCTTGGTCTAACTCTTCTCTGTTAGTGACATAGCCACCTAGTGATGGGCGGGTAACATACAGAGAGCCTTTTTGATTTAAGATCCCTAAATTAACCCCAGTTACGGCTCCAGAAGCATTACCAAAGCTCACCATCAAACCGCGACGTTTCAGTGAATCTAAAGACGCCAACCACGTCGCTTGACCTACGGAGTCATACACGACATTCACTTTTTCGCCGTGAGTGATTTCTTTTACTCGCTCAGCAATATTTTCGGTTTGGTAATTAATGACTTCCCATGCGCCTGCGGCTTTCGCACGCTGCGCTTTCTCTTCAGAGCCAACGGTACCAATCATTTTCGCGCCTAACGCTTTTGCCCATTGGCAAGCAATTAGACCAACACCACCTGCTGCAGCGTGGAATAAGAAAACTTCATCTTTTTGAACTTGGTAGGTTTGATTGAGCAGGTAGTAAACCGTCATACCCTTAAGCGAACAGGCTGCTGCTTGTTCGAAGGTGATGCCGTCAGGTAAGTGTGCCACGGCATTGACGGGCACATTATGAACTTCACTGTATGCGCCTAGAGGACCTTGTGCGTAAACAACGCGATCACCCGGTTTGAAACCTGTGACTTGGGAGCCAGTTTTAACCACTACACCCGCCGCTTCTGTGCCAAGCCCACATGGCAAACTTGCAACTGGATACAGTCCACTACGTACATAGGTATCAATAAAGTTAATACCAATTGCACGGTTTTCGATTTGGATTTCGTTTTCAGCCGGTGCATTCGGGGAATAGTCGACAAAATTGAGAACTTCAGGACCACCATGTTGCGAAAATTCAATACGTTTTGCCATGATCATCTCCAATGAGTGAGTTTGTTTTTATTAACAGTATCAATTGCTCCATCATAACGCGATGCTTTAATGAGAAGAATTATCGGTTTGTGCGCTGCGTTAAGATTGTGCCTGCAATAATATCTTGTGCAGATAACAATAAAGACGCCACATGACACCTAAGATTGGCGTATACTAACTGTTGGTTAATTATAGACGTGGATATTTCAAGTATGGCTAAAAAACCCTCCTCAGATTACAAGACAAACCCACCGCGCGATCAGCAAATGGAAGGCTTAAAACTTCCGCCGCACTCTATCGAAGCGGAACAGTCTGTATTGGGGGGACTGATGTTAGACAACGAACGTTGGGATACGGTGTCCGAGCGTGTTACATCAGCGGATTTTTTTAGTCGCCCTCACCGTACTATCTTTGCACAAATGCAAATCCTGCTTGAGCAGGGCAAGCCTATTGACTTGATCACCTTGTCAGAATCCCTCGAACAGCAAGGGGAATTGGACAGCGTTGGGGGCTTTGCTTACTTAGCTGAATTATCGAAAAACACCCCAAGTGCGGCGAACATCAACGCTTATGCAGACATCGTCCGTGAACGTGCCATTGTGCGCGATATGATCTCCGTCGCCAATGATATTGCTGATGCTGGGTATGACCCACAAGGCCGCAGCAGTGAAGATCTCCTCGATTTCGCGGAAACCAAAGTTTTCCAAATTGCAGAATCGCGCGCGAATAAAGATGAAGGTCCGAAAGGGATCGAAGCGATTTTGTCGGAAACCGTTGAGAAAATCGAACAGCTTTATCAGCAGCCTCATGATGGTGTCACCGGAGTTTCCACGGGCTATCAAGATTTAGATAAGAAAACTGCGGGGTTACAAGGCTCAGATTTGATTATTGTTGCAGCACGTCCATCTATGGGTAAAACCACCTTTGCGATGAACTTGTGTGAAAACGCCGCGATGACTGAAGAAAAACCGGTGCTTATCTTCAGTTTGGAGATGCCCGGCAACCAGATCATGATGCGTATGCTCGCGTCACTGTCTCGCGTCGACCAAACTCGCATTCGTACAGGTCAGCTTGATGATGAGGATTGGGCGCGTATCTCAAGTACCATGGGCATATTGATGGAAAAACGCAATATGTACATCGATGACTCATCGGGGTTAACACCAACGGAGGTACGTTCTCGTGCTCGCCGAATTTATCGCGAACACGGTGGGCTAAGCCTGATTATGATCGACTACCTTCAGTTAATGCGTGTGCCAGCGTTGTCCGATAACCGTACATTAGAAATCGCTGAAATTTCTCGTTCTCTCAAAGCGTTAGCAAAAGAATTAAACGTACCAGTAGTGGCGCTTTCCCAGTTAAACCGTAGCTTGGAGCAACGAGCAGACAAACGTCCAGTAAACTCCGACTTACGTGAATCAGGCTCCATCGAGCAAGACGCCGACTTAATCATGTTTATCTACCGTGACGAGGTCTATCACGATAACAGCGACCTCAAAGGGGTGGCGGAAATTATTTTAGGTAAACAGCGTAACGGCCCGATAGGGACGGTGAGGCTGACGTTTAATGGGCAGTGGTCGAGGTTTGATAATTATGCGGGGCCGGCCTACGACGACGAATAACCTCGTCATACTTCACACTGTGGCGTTGTTGGCTGCGTTCGCTAACCTGAGTCACATACTTATGTATGCTCCCCAGGCTTAGCTTCTCTTGCCGCCTAGCCACAGTGCGAATTATTTAGAGGTTGGTAAGCTCGTCATATTTTGAGCTGTAGCTGTGTTGGTTGCTCTCAGCTACCCTAGTCACATACTTGTGTATGCTCCTAGGAATAGCTTCGTTTACCGCCTTGCTACAGTTCAAACTATTTAGAGCTTATAGAAAATTGAAGACTAAATAAGTTAAATTTTAAAATGAATAATTAAGAGGAAGAAATGAAAGCGGCAACCGCATTAATAAACCGCCGCGCTCTGCGACACAACCTGCAACGCGTGAGAGAATTGGCGCCGAATAGCCGTCTGATTGCAGTTGTTAAAGCAAACGCTTATGGTCATGGATTAATTGGAGTTGGCACCGAAATTCAAGGAATTGTCGACGGTTTTGGGGTGGCGCGTTTAAATGAAGCCCTGCTGCTTCGACATCAAGGCGTGACAAAACCGATAGTTTTATTAGAAGGTTTCTTCGAAAAATCCGATTTGCAGTTGATGGTGGAATACAACATCGATACGGTGATCCACTGCATTGAACAACTGGAAATGCTGGAAAATGCCCAGCTTGCCAAAAAAATCAAAGTATGGATGAAACTCGATACTGGCATGCATCGCCTTGGCGTACTTCCTCAGCATGCGGAAAGTTTTTACCAACGTCTTCAAAGCTGTAGCAACGTTGATTTACCTATCAATATTGTTAGCCACTTCTGTCAGGCCGATGCGCCTGAACTCCCAACCACCAAAAAACAAATCGAATGCTTCCAACAGTTTGTGTCTGACAAACCGGGTGAAAAATCCATCGCGGCATCCGCGGGGATCCTCTTATGGCCAGAAGCCCATTATGACTGGGTTCGCCCCGGTATTATGATGTATGGCGCCTCACCGCAAGAAGGTAAAAGCGCTGCAAGCTTCGGTTTATTACCCGTCATGACCTTAAAATCCAGCCTGATTGCTGTGAGAGAGCATTCGGCAGGGCAGTGTGTTGGCTACGGCGAAACATGGTGCAGTGAACGTAATACCCGCCTTGGGGTGGTAGCGATTGGTTATGGAGATGGTTATCCGCGTAACGTGCCATCAGGAACGCCTGTTCTAGTCAATGGACGAAAAGTGCCGATTATTGGACGAATTTCCATGGATATGACTGTCGTGGATTTAGGGCCAGATGCCACCGATAAAGTGGGGGATGACGTCATTCTATGGGGAAATGCTCTGCCAGTGGAAGAAATTGCCGCACAAACAGGCATTATTAACTATGAGCTTTTGACGAAATTGACCTCACGAGTCGCAATGGAATATGTAGACGAATAGGTTTTAAAGGGTTATTTTCACAAGACAAAAGTAATAAAGAAAACCTACAAGTAGGAGATATCCTGTGTACCAACATGTTGATGCTTATCCGGGCGACCCAATTTTATCGCTGATGGATGAATTTAATAAAGATACTCGTGAAGGCAAAATTAACCTGAGTATTGGTCTTTATTATGATGCAGAGGGGAAAACCCCTGAGCTGGAAACCGTCGGCACAGCGAAAGCTGCACTGAGAAAACTTCCGGCAAGTGCATCGCTTTATCTGCCAATGGAAGGTTTGAAAGATTACCGTACTGAATTACAAAAATTGGTGTTCGGCGAAAATTGCCCGTTAATCGCTCAAGAGCGTATCGCTACCGTACAAACCATTGGTGGCTCTGGCGCACTGAAAATCGGGGCTGATTTTTTACACCATTATTTCCCGAATTCAGAAGTCTGGTGCAGTAACCCAACATGGGAAAACCACGCTTCTATTTTCTCTGGCGCTGGCACAAAAGTGCATTATTACCCTTATTTTGATGAAAAAACCAAAGGGGTTAAATTTGATGAAATGCTGGAAACTTTCAAGAAGTTACCAGAAAATAGCATCATCTTAATGCACCCATGCTGCCATAACCCAACAGGCTCCGATTTAACGCCTGCTCAGTGGGATGAAGTGACGAAAGTGGCACTTGAACACAAATTGATCCCATTCTTAGATATCGCATATCAAGGTTTTGCGGAAGGTATCGATGAAGATGCTTATGCAATTCGCACGATGGTAAAAGCGGGTCTGCCAGTATTCGTCAGTAATTCATTCTCGAAAATCTTTGGTATCTACGGTGAACGTGCGGGTGGTTTATCTGTTATCTGTAAAGATAAAGATGAGCGCGATCGCGTGCTGGGGCAATTGAAAGCGGGCGTTCGTCGTCTGTATTCAAGCCCACCGTCTAACGGCGCGAAAATTGTTGCAGCAGTACTGACTGATAGCCAACAAAAAGCTAAATGGCTGGATGAAGTGGAAGAGATGCGCCTGCGTATTTTAGATATGCGCACCGTCTTGGTGGATGAGCTGAAAAAAGCGCTACCAAACAAAAACTTCGACCACCTGTTAAAACAACGTGGTATGTTCAGCTACACTGGTTTTTCTCAACAACAAGTTGACCGTCTGAAAGATGAGTTTGCGGTTTATTTAGTTGGAACCGGTCGTGTGTGTATGGCTGGGGTGAACCGTCATAACGTGAAGCGTATCGTGGAAGCGTTTGCAGCAGTTAGCCAGTAATAGTTAGTAACGAACGGTTATATAAGCATTAAAAAGGGGAACTCAGTTCCCCTTTTTCTATCTTAATTGACGGTTTTAGTTAACTCAGTAGCCACGCGCTAAGATAGGCTTCAAGAAACGCGCAGTATGGGATTTTTTACATTCAGCCACTTGTTCTGGGGTACCTGAAATTAAAATTTCACCGCCACCGCTACCGCCTTCAGGGCCTAAGTCGACAATCCAGTCTGCCGTTTTGATCACATCCAAGTTATGCTCGATGACGACGATGGTATTGCCTTGGTCACGTAGTTGATGCAAGACCACAAGCAGTTGCTGGATATCGGCAAAGTGCAATCCGGTGGTTGGTTCATCTAAGATATAGATAGTTTGTCCGGTGCCGCGTTTAGACAACTCGCGAGCTAATTTCACGCGCTGGGCTTCACCACCTGACAAGGTTGTCGCAGATTGGCCTAAGCGAATATAAGACAGACCCACATCCATCAGTGTTTGTAACTTACGCGCGAGTGCAGGTACAGCATCAAAGAACTCACGGGACTCTTCGATGGTCATATCCAGCACTTCATGGATACTTTTACCTTTGTATTTGATCTCTAAGGTTTCGCGGTTATAGCGCTTGCCTTTACATTGGTCACACGGCACATAGACATCGGGTAGGAAGTGCATTTCCACCTTAATCACCCCATCCCCTTGGCACGCTTCACAACGGCCGCCTTTGACGTTAAAACTGAAACGCCCTGGGTTATAGCCACGAGTCCGTGACTCTGGTACACCTGCGAACAGCTCACGAATTGGTGTAAAGATACCCGTGTAAGTGGCTGGGTTCGAACGTGGAGTACGTCCAATAGGGCTTTGGTCGATATCGATCACTTTATCGAAATGCTCTAAACCTTCGACATTGGTATACGGCGCAGGGTTAATCACTGTAGCGCCATTTAACTGACGCTGAGCGATAGGGAATAACGTATCGTTGATAAGCGTCGATTTACCGGAACCAGAAACCCCTGTAATACACGTAAATAAACCAACAGGAATATTCAGAGTAACATTCTTCAGGTTGTTGCCTGTTGCGCCAGAGACAGTCAGCACTTTATCTTTATTAAACGGAACACGCGTTTGTGGAATATCAATCTTGCGCTCGCCGCTTAAGAACTTACCGGTTAACGATTCAGGGTTAGCAACAATATCTTCCAATGTGCCTTGCGCTACAATTTGCCCACCGTGAACACCGGCTCCTGGGCCAATATCAATCACATGGTCGGCTGCTCGGATCGCATCTTCATCATGCTCAACCACAATGACGGTGTTTCCCAAATTACGTAGGTGAATCAAGGTTTCCAGTAATCGGTCATTATCGCGCTGATGGAGTCCTATAGACGGTTCATCCAGCACATACATTACCCCAACCAGACCCGCTCCAATTTGGCTTGCTAGGCGGATGCGCTGCGCCTCACCACCGGATAAGGTTTCTGCGGAGCGTGAAAGGCTTAGGTAATTCAGCCCCACATTCACTAAAAACTTCAGGCGGTCGCTGATCTCTTTCAGAATTTTTTCGGCAATCTTGGCGCGTTGTCCGCTGAGTTTTAAGTTTTGGAAAAATTCCATCGCATGACCGATGCTGTAATCTGCAATTTCAGGCAGCGTGGTATTTTCCACAAATACAAAACGGGCTTCTTTACGCAGACGGGTTCCTGCACAAGTCACGCAAGGGCGGTTGCTAATGTATTTTGCTAACTCTTCGCGCACCGCGGTGGATTCCGTTTCTTTATAACGGCGTTCCATATTGTTAAGCACACCTTCGAATGGGTGATGGCGTACGGTAATATCTCCGCGATCATTACGGTATTTGAATTCAATAGTTTCTTTGCCTGAACCATACAAAATGACTTTTTGAATGGCAGGGCTGAGTGAGTCATAAGGGGCTTCAACATCGAACTTATAGTGTTCGCCCAATGACATTAACATCTGAAAATAATAGAAATTACGACGATCCCAGCCGCGGATAGCTCCACCCGCAAGGGAAATTTCGGGATTTTGAATCACGCGCTCAGGGTCAAAAAACTGCTGAACCCCTAAACCGTCGCAGCTTGGGCAGGCCCCTGCTGGGTTGTTGAATGAGAATAGGCGCGGTTCTAACTCCATCATGCTATAGCCACAAACGGGGCACGCAAAGTTAGCGGAGAACACTAATTCTTCAGCTTTCGGATCATCCATATCTGCGACAACAGCGGTGCCGCCAGACAGTTCCAGTGCAGTTTCAAAGGATTCCGCAAGACGCTGGGCGATATCGTCGCGTACTTTGAAGCGGTCAACCACCACTTCAATGGTATGTTTTTTCTGTAATTCGAGTTTTGGTGGATCGGATAAATCACAAACTTCACCATCAATACGGGCGCGAATATACCCTTGGCTCGCTAAGTTATCGAGTAACTTAACGTGCTCACCTTTACGCTCTTTCACGACCGGAGCCAGCAGCATCATACGGCGATCGGTCGGCTGTGCGAGGACGTTATCCACCATCTGGCTAACGGTTTGTGCCGCAAGCGGAATATCATGATCAGGACAGCGAGGCTCACCCACACGGGCAAACAATAGGCGCAGGTAATCATGGATTTCGGTAATGGTCCCGACCGTTGAACGCGGGTTATGGGAAGTGGATTTCTGTTCAATGGAAATAGCAGGCGACAGCCCTTCGATATGGTCAACATCCGGTTTTTCCATTAAAGAAAGGAATTGACGAGCATACGCGGATAGTGATTCAACATAACGACGCTGACCTTCAGCATAGAGGGTATCAAAGGCGAGGGAGGATTTCCCTGAACCAGATAGCCCTGTAATAACTATCAGCTTGTCTCGGGGGATGATGAGATTGATATTTTTTAGGTTATGCGTGCGTGCGCCGCGGACTTCGATATTCTCCATTTACCACTTCCCGAATGAATTGATAGTGAACAAAAATGAACTTGGTCGTCTTAATTAATGAGCCAGTACTAATAAACGATTTAGTATTGCACAAAATTTGCTGAATGGATATACAGTATATGTGCTCTTTCTATATCATTTCATAGGGGGCTGATGGCAACTTATCTGTGACGCCAATAATTAGCGTCTATACTAAAAAACAGTAATGCAGATTTCACTTAAATTTGGAAAGCGCTTCGCAACTTATCATCAAGCAATCTCAATTTATGGTGCAATACAGATAGGTCGTGGTAAACTTCACGGTCAGTCCAGAGATTAAAAATTCAATGCATCAGGAGTAATAAATGGCCACCAGAGGCGTAAATAAAGTAATTCTTATCGGTAACTTAGGACAAGATCCAGAAATCCGTTATATGCCTAACGGCGGAGCTGTCGCTAACCTGACTCTGGCAACTTCTGAAAGTTGGCGTGACAAGCAAACCGGTGAAATGCGTGAAAAAACCGAATGGCACCGTGTTGTGATTTTCGGCAAATTAGCCGAAGTTGCTGGTGAATATCTGAAAAAAGGTTCACAAGTTTATATCGAAGGTTCACTGCAAACCCGTAAATGGCAAGACCAAAGCGGTCAAGATCGCTACACCACCGAAGTTGTGGTCAATATCGGCGGTTCAATGCAGATGCTTGGTGGTCGTGGCGGTGATGCACCATCACAAGGTCAAAGCGGTGGGCAAGGCGGTTGGGGTCAACCACAACAGCCACAAGCAGCACAACAGTTCAGTGGCGGCGGCGCAGCGCCAGCGCGTTCACCAGCTCCACAAACCAATGAACCACCAATGGATTTTGATGACGATATCCCGTTCTAATTTCTAAATTAGAAAATCAAAATCATCGATTAAAGCCCTTAATTTTAAGGGCTTTAATTTTTTATGAGCAATTTCAGCTCAAATTATCACGCCTCAGCAACATTCTGTGATATGCCTCTCATTTGAAATCCACAACCAAGAAAAACGAAAAAAAGGGTTGTGAAGGTTAGGATTTTATGGTTTCTTAAATGCAGCAAGCACAAAAATGAAAAATCAGACAGACTTTAGCTAAACATGAAATTCATTAAATATGGATTTTGGCTAAATCAGACAGAATTAAATGACAGGAAATTCTCGTGAAAATGACTGCTAACCGTTCAAACCTACTACTTACCGCGCCACTAGCCGCGGTAGTCGTGCGTGTGGTGGTGGTCGTGGGCTTAGCGCCGTAACGGGAACAAATCACGCGATTTAGAAACCCCGCCGGCGCAAACCGAGCGGGGTTTTTTTATGACCTAAAACTCGGATCCGCAGGCTAGTGAAGGAATAAAAAATGATGAGCGAGTCGGGCACAACATCACCACAAAAAACCTGTTTTACAGGCGCAGAATTAATCGTCCATTTATTGGAAAAACATGGCATTACCATTGTTTCGGGTATCCCTGGCGGGGCAGCATTGCCATTCTATGATGCACTGGGACAGAGCAAAAAAATTCGCCACATACTGGCGCGTCACGAGCAAGGTGCGGGTTTTATTGCACAGGGAATTGCGCGTAGCACAGGCAAAGCGGCGGTGTGTATTTCCTCAAGCGGTCCCGGCGCCACTAACTTAGTGACTGCCATTGCGGATGCGAAACTGGATTCAATTCCACTGGTATGCATCACTGCGCAGGTGCCATCTTCGATGATTGGTACCGATGCGTTTCAGGAAGTGGATACTTACGGCATTTCAATACCGATTACGAAACACAACTATTTAGTGCGCAGTATTGAAGAGCTGCCTCGCGTTATCTGCGAAGCATTCCGTATCGCTGAGTCTGGGCGTCCAGGGCCTGTTTGGATTGATATTCCAAAAGATGTTCAGACTGCAACCATTGAGTTAGATGTGTTGCCAGAGATTTTACCGAAAGATAAAGCCCCAAGTTTCGATATGGAAAAAGTGATCCAAGCGGCGGAAATGATCAACCGTGCGAAGCGTCCAGTACTTTATTTCGGGGGCGGGGTGATTAGCTCTGATTCAACCGCGACGGCTATCGCTTTTGCCGAAAAAGCCTCTTTACCAACGACAATGACTTTGATGGCATTGGGGACCATTCCGATGCGTCATCCGCTGTATTTGGGCATGTTAGGCATGCATGCGGCACGTAGCACGAACATGATCATGGAAGAGTCTGATTTGCTGATTGTTATCGGTGCTCGCTTTGATGACCGCGCCATTGGTAAAGCGGAAAAATTCTGCCCGAATGCCAAAATCATTCACGTTGATATTGATAAAGCAGAAATCAGTAAAATCAAACGTCCAGACATTGCTATCCATGCGGATGCAGGGCAAATCTTAGAATTACTGTTACCGTTAGTTGAGCGCAATGATCGTCAAGAGTGGGTTCAACAAGTCAATGAGCTGAAAAATAATTATCCACTGAACTTAGCTAATGCGGATGATCCATTAGATCACTACGGTTTGGTATTAGCCACCGCACGTGCGGCAGGGGAAGAGGCGATTGTCACGACGGATGTTGGACAGCATCAAATGTGGGCGGCGCAAGCTTATCCATTGTCACGTCCTCGCCAGTGGTTAACATCCGGTGGTTTGGGCACCATGGGCTTTGGTTTACCGGCAGCGATTGGCGCTGCATTGGCTCACCCCGATAAAACCATCGTTTGTTTTTCAGGTGATGGCAGCTTAATGATGAATATTCAGGAACTGGCGACAGCGGCAGAGCATCAATTAAACATTAAAATCATTTTAATGAATAACCAAGCGCTGGGTATGGTGCATCAGCAGCAAGACCTATTTTTTGAGAATCGTATCTTTGCTGCGGCTTATCCTTATCAGACCGACTTTATTAAAATTGCCTCTGGGTTTGGTTTCCAAACGTGTGATTTAAATAATGAAGCCGAGCCTGAAATGGCGCTGGAAGCGATTATGAACACTAAAGGGCCTTGCTTAATTCATGCCTTGATTGATGTCAATCAGAAGGTATATCCAATGGTTCCTCCTGGTGCCGCTAATATTGATATGATCGGAGCGTAATTATGGTATTTGAACATCACCCAATCGCCTTAGAATTAATTGTTCGCAACCATCCGGGCGTTATGTCACATATTTGCGGGTTGTTTGCGCGTCGAGCATTTAACGTGGACGGCATTCTATGTATGCCAATTAAAGATAGGGACGAAAGCCGCATTTGGTTATTAGTTCAGAAAGATGAGCGTTTATCCCAGATGGTTAACCAAGTTGAAAAACTGGAAGACGTCCGTGAAGTTCGCTTTAGCGATGACCTGCGCGTGTTTGAAACCATGCAGGATTATTTGCAGTAATTCTGAATAAATAAGGTCGGCTTACAAGGAGCGTAGGCTGACGAGTTACACGCCATCACTTAAATGTGAATAGGTCATCACGACGGTGGCGTGCACATCCCCCTCAATGCATAAGTAAGCATGAGGAAAGTCTCCGCTGAACGCGTAAAAATCCCCAGCCTCAAGAACGACATTTTGTTCATTTTCTAAGCGCAGCATTAGGGAGCCCGCGTGTACCATAATGTGTTCATGGGTACCGACCATATGCGCGGGGCTATTAATAATGGCGCCTCTTTTCATACTAAGTTGCCAAATTTCAGAGACGTTACCCATACTGATACGGAATTTAAATTGCTCTAAATAATCACCTTCGAGTGGCGTGGCCTTCACCAAATAGGGGTAAGATTCATTTTGGCGTGTAAATAAATCGCTGAGCGGAAAACGCAGAGCTGCCGCAATGGACTCCAAAGTGTCGATGCGCGGATTTGAATCCCCTGATTCCAACTTAGAGAGGGCGGCTTTAGAGATCCCTGATAAATGAGAAAGCTCACTCAGAGAAAGGTTTCTCGCCTGACGTAGCAGACGCACTTTCTGACCAATTTTTATATTTATTTTATTTTCCACGACACTGTCTTCCACAATATTGCTTTTATAAATTCTCATTTCTGCTGTCAATTCTAACATCTTAAATATGAAATGTCAGAAACCCGATATTATGAAAATAATATTTTGCTGAATGCGAATAAATGGAAAAATAATCTAAAAATTATTTTTTAAATACACGGTTATAAAAATAAGATTTATTGTTTTTTCAGTGTGTTATTTTGTTGAATGAATTCATGATATAATTTAATTTGTATTATTCTAATGACTGAATGTGTCACAGTGTTTTATTTCAAATAAATAATATCTTTTCGGAGTTTATATCTGACAATTAATCCTAATTGAGCAGATTAATACAAAAATGAACCCTGCTAATTCGAGTTTTCAACATTTTCGACGTTCTGCTTCTTTTGCTATTTTTACGATTACAACCAGCATTGCCGTTATCGGCATCGTGATTGGTCTCAGTATCCCGATGGTGGCGCTGCGACTGAATAATTTTGGTGTGAGTGAGCTGTACATTGGTATTATCTCTGCGGCTCCAGCCTTGGGGATGTTTTTGATTGCCCCTGTGGTACAGCGCATTGTGAAGTGGTGTGGGAAGCGCAAAGCGATGTTAATCGCGACGGTGATCTCAGCCATTAGCTTACTGCCACTGTTAAGTTCATTGCCTTTATGGTTACTTTTCCCTTTGCGGCTGATTACGGGACTTGCAAGCGGGGTGATGATTTGTTTGGGGGAAACGTGGATCAACGAATTATCCCCTGAAAACAAGCGAGGGCGTATATTGGCGATTTACACGACGGTATTTACCGTAAGCCAATTATTAGGTCCGTCATTTATTGCCTATTATGGTGTGGAAGATAAATCCCCGCTGTTTATTTGTACCTTAATTCACTTAATTTCTGTGGCTTTATTCCTACTTATGGATCAAAAAGTGGGAGATAGGCTCGCAGAAACGGCGTCAGAATCTAACTTTTCAATTGTGCAGTTCGTGAAAGTTGCTCCTGGAATTTGTGCCGGAATTCTATTTTTTGCTTTTTTCGATGGCACTATCCTGTCAATGTTCCCAATTTACGGGATGGGCATGGGGCATACCGAGGCGGTTGCGGCGATGATGATCAGTGCAATTTTGGCGGGAGATGCGATTATGCAAATGCCATTTGGTTGGTTAGCTGACCATATGAATCGCGAAAAACTGTACCGAATTTGCGGCGTGGTGACGTTAGGGGCAAGTATGTTGCTACCGTTCTTAATTACGCACACTTACTTTATTTGGGTTTTACTGTTTGTGTTGGGGGCGACGGCTGGGGCCATTTACACTATCGCTTTAGTACAGATTGGCCAATACTTCAGAGGGAATGAGCTAATTATAGCCAACGCCGCAGCGGCAATGTTATGGGGAATTGGTAACCTTTCGGGTCCATTGTTGGCTGGCGCTGCAACGGCGATTTCGCCATCAGGTCTGCCGATATTATTGATTGGAATAGCGGGACTATTTTTATGGTTTACCCGTGAAAAATATGGCGCTCAAGCCATTGAGCAACAAGCTCAGTAACATTTTTTCCTCAATATATAAAAAATCCCCGAGTTCAGTTCTGGCTCGGGGATTTTTATTCGCTATCAACTATTCTGTCACTCGATAAACCACTAAATTCTCGCGGAATTCATCAGGACGATGATTTGACCAAAACAATTCCATGCCTTCAGGCGCAGGTTGAATTTCTTTGGATAACACAATCAGCCAGCGGCACTGTTGCGGCTTCTCAAATCCCAGCTGCCTTTGATGTAAAATACCCGTGTAGTAATAGAGCATCGGCGCTTCTGATTCCCCAAGGTTTTCGGAAGCCATACAGTCATTCTGGGTAAATTGCCCTTCTAAATGATGACGAAGGTCTACAAAAACGCCTTCATAGCCTTTTGAATAATCAATCCAACCAACAAACAATGTGAGAATAATGCTCCACACACTCACCATCCCTAGAGACCAGTTTCTTATCGCTTGGAAAGCGCTGTTTGAAGAGGAAATAAGACGATTGCGGAAGAACCAAAAACAGGTAATAAAAATGCCCGCTATCAACGCAAACACAGAAAAATGCATTTGGTAATCAAGCGGTAACCAACGACCAAAAACAGGTAACCATTGGGCGTGATGACCCGTTAATACAATAATGTAGCAAGCCCACAGAAAGAGAATTAACCCAGACCAGAAAAAGGCAGCGAAGAGTGCAAATGCGTTCAAGATTTTCTCTGAAAACCAGCCAAGAGCCTGCACACCGAGGATCGCCATCGGAGCAATAAAGGGCAGTAAATAGAGCGCTCGCCCACTGGCAGATATTTGCAAGAATACCACGCCAAGGACAGGAAATATGGCAATCAAATATTCATTATGATCGCGCAGGCGTTTGAGTGGATGACGTAAAAAATAGGCTGTCGCCAGTAGCCCTGCAGGAAGGGCAAAGAATGCAATAGCGGAAGGAATTCGCGTAAAATTAGCTTTAGCTCCTAACTTTTCAACGGAAAATCCAAGGAAACGGCCAATATTATTTTCCCAAAACCAAGTCACGAACAGCTCTGGATGCTGCACATACAGCATAATTGGCCAAGGCAGGATAGCGATGAGAGAGACTAATCCTGCGAGTAGCGCGGGTTGCCAAAACTGTTTAGATCGGCACTGAACAAGAAATACAGGCGCCAAAAATAGGCTGATCCACAGAACGCCGGGAATAAATACGCCTTTAGATAAGGTGGTGATAATGGTTCCAAGGCAGAGCCAGAAGGCGGACGTAGCAATTTTCTGTTGCTGAATTAACCCTAATAAACCATATAAGCCGATGGTAGCCCCTGTAATTAACGAAACATCCGTGAACATTTCATGGGTGTGTCGCAATACTCCCGGCGCACAAACGTACAGTGCAAATGCTGTCCAAATACGGGCATCAGAAAAACTGTCAGATTTAAAAAAGCGGCGAGCTAATAAAACAAAAAAATAAAAATTAATAATAGAGAAAAATAAACTGGCGCTGCGTGCGGCATCGTATAGCGGCATCACTCCGGAGAGTAAATGAGAAAAAATTGTCGCCGTCCAATAATAGAATGGCGGTTTTTCCATGAAGGGTTCACCAGCATTAGTAGGAACTAGCCAATTTCCAGTTTCATACATGGTTTGAATAATACCGAAACTGTAGTTTTCATCTTGCTTCCATGGGCTATGGCCATAAATCCCGGGAAGGAGATAAACCAGTAAAAATACAGCAAAAAGTATTAAGGCACTTTTTGGCATTGTTTTAATTGAGGTTGTAATGGTTGACATAATATTTATAGCGAGTGTTAAGTATTATTAAAAAATATATTTATAAAAATAATCACCAGAGAAATGAGTTATTTAATTAGCATTAGAGAATAAATACTTTCATAAACAGATTATTTATTAAAAACTCAATATTAGTGGGAATTTTAGCAACACTCTTACACATGTATTTAAACAAAGGGTATATAGAACGAAATATGACTGACTTTTATGGAGGATTGTAAAAATACGGCGCAGTTTTTATGATTTTTGACTGAAAAGTAGCCCATCATAAAACACTTGATCAATTCCCCCCTTTCGAACGATAATTACGCTCTTCACAATTCGCCTCACTTTGTTCTGAAAGCCAAACGTTTGCGCACTGTCCCTAGAGAGTCATTCTGTTTACCTGTTATCTCAGTTCAGTGAATATTTTTAAAAAGGTAATCGTTTACGTGAGTTTCAGTGTGAGGCGATATTCGCTAAGCCACCAAGCAAAAAATGAATAAATGCTTATGAAAAGCTTAGCAAAAATAGTGACATAGAATTTTCTAAAATTAATAGCAGAGGTATACCATGGCAGGCCAACAGGCTTCATCCAATTGCAAATTGGATTCATATTTTAAGATCACAGCGCGTGGCTCATCAGTGCGCCGCGAAATCATTGCGGGATTAACGACATTCTTAGCGATGGTTTATTCTGTCATCGTCGTGCCGGGTATGTTAGGACAAGCAGGCTTCCCACCTACTGCAGTATTTATCGCAACCTGTTTAGTAGCGGGTTTCGGTTCTTTATTAATGGGGTTATGGGCGAATCTGCCAATGGCAATTGGCTGTGCAATCTCATTAACGGCGTTTACCGCCTTTAGCTTAGTGTTAGGGCAACACATTAGTATTCCAGTTGCGCTGGGTGCCGTGTTCTTAATGGGGTGTTTATTCACCATTATCTCTGTGACAGGTATCCGCAGTTGGATTTTACGTAACATGTCAATGGGCGTGGCTCATGGTACGGGTATTGGTATTGGTCTGTTTTTACTCTTGATTGCAGCAACGGGCGTTGGCTTAGTGGTTAAAAACCCAAATGCAGGCTTACCCGTTGCGCTGGGTGAATTTACTTCATTCCCTGTTTTAATGTCTCTGATTGGTTTAGCGGTGATTTTTGGTTTAGAAAAACGCCGTGTACCGGGTGGGGTGTTATTAGTCATTATCGCGATTTCGATTATTGGTTTGATTTTCGACCCTGCCGTTAAATACCAAGGTTTCTTTAAATTGCCTTCATTTGGTGAAGATGGTTTAGCGCTGATGTTTAGCATGGATATCATGGGTGCACTTCAAGCTGCGGTTCTGCCAAGCGTTCTGGCATTAGTAATGACGGCAGTTTTTGATGCAACGGGGACTATCCGCGCGGTTGCGGGTCAAGCGAACTTACTGGATAAAGACGGTCAGATTATCGATGGTGGAAAAGCGTTAACCGCTGACTCTGTAAGCAGCATTTTTGCAGGGGCTATCGGCGCATCGCCAGCCGCGGTATATATCGAATCTGCTGCAGGAACCGCAGCAGGCGGTCGTACAGGTTTAACCGCCGTAGTTGTTGGTGTTTTATTCTTATTTATCTTGTTCTTATCTCCATTGTCTTATCTAGTACCGGCCTATGCAACGGCGCCAGCACTGATGTATGTGGGTCTGTTGATGCTGAGCAATGTCTCGAAATTAGATTTCGATGATTTTGTGGATTCGATGTCAGGTTTACTGTGCGCGGTATTTATCGTATTAACCTGTAATATCGTCACCGGTATCATGCTAGGTTTCGCTTCACTGGTTATCGGGCGTATCTGTGCGGGTGAATGGCGTAAACTGAATATTGGTAGCGTGGTTATCGCGGTTCTATTGGTAGCGTTTTATGCTGCCGACCTCGCTATCTAAAGGTAATTCTAATGATAGGGCGGCAGCTGCTGTCGCCCTTTAACGGATTGTTGCGATTCGTTCTAAACTCCAAATTATTTTCCCGTCAGATAGCCTGTAAAGGATAGAATAGTGCTAAGGCGGTATATGAAGTGAAAATGCCTATTTTCAACCAGTGGCTGCCTTGACTGAAAATCTCATGGTCTGGACGGTGCTATTTCTTACTATGCGGCGGCAGGCAAATTTTGGGTTATCCCGTTATACTTTAAGCTGCGATATTTAGGGTATGCATTAGTTAATAAGTAAGGGCAACATGGAAATTTTCTTTACTATTCTGATTTTGATCTTGGCTGTCTCTGTTTCTGGTGTGGTGACGAAAGTCATTCCCATCCGTATTCCCCTTCCTCTTATTCAGATTGCTATCGGTGCATTATTAGCGTGGCCTCAATTTGGGTTACATGTCTCTTTTGACCCCGAACTCTTTATGGTTCTGTTGATTCCACCGCTGTTATTCGTCGATGGTTGGAAAACCCCTACCCGTGAATTTTTCCAGAATGGGCGAGAAATTTTCATTCTGGTATTAGTGCTAGTATTAGTAACCGTTATCGGGATTGGTTATCTGATTTACTGGTTGATGCCTGGTATTCCACTTATTGCCGCCTTTGCGCTGGCTGCGGTACTTTCCCCAACAGATGCGGTGGCATTGTCCTCTATCGTTGGGAAAGGACGAATTCCCAAGCGCATGATGAGCGTACTCGAAGGGGAAGCATTGATGAACGATGCTTCCGGTCTGGTGGCGTTGAAGTTCGCCGTGGCGATTGCCATGGGAACGATGGTCTTCAGCGTATCGGGCGTTACAATCGAATTCTTTAAAGTCGCAGTCGGTGGTCTATTGGCGGGTGTTGCTGTGACGTGGCTATACAGTAAGTCTCTACGCTTAATGAGCCGCTGGAGTGGGGATGACCCCGCAACGCAAATTGTCTTCATGCTGCTGTTACCATTCGCATCCTACATGATTGCGGAACATATCGGTTTCTCGGGTATTTTGGCGGCGGTTGCTGCGGGTATGACTATCACCAAGTCTGGCGTTATCCGTAATGCACCTTTGGCGATGCGTTTACGTGCCGATAGCGTCTGGTCGATGTTAGAGTTTGTCTTTAACGGCTTAGTGTTCATTATGCTCGGTCTGCAATTACCGGGGATTTGGGAAACGTCGGTTATTCAAGCGGAACTCGACCCAAGCGTCGAAACTTGGATGCTGTTTACTGCGGTCGTTATCATCTATTTTGCCTTGCTGATTTTACGTTTCTGCTGGCTATGGTTGATGAAGAGATTCAGTCGACTATTCCTGAAAAAACGCCCATTACAGTTCGCGAACTATACAGTCCGTGAATTGTGGTTAGCGTCGTTTGCCGGAGTTCGTGGGGCAATTACCTTAGCCGGTGTGCTCTCGGTGCCATTGTTTCTAACCGATGGTTCTCCGTTCCCAGCAAGGTACCAGCTGGTGTTTATCGCCGCAGGGGTTATTTTATTTTCCATTTTTGCGGGCGTTGTGGCGTTACCACTCCTGCTGCGCAATTTTAAAGTGGGGGATAAAGAGGCGGATATCAACGAGATCCGTATGGCGAAAGCCGCAATGGCAGAAGTGGCGATTGTCAGCTTGAACAAGATGCAAGAGCGTTTATCGGCGGATGCGGAAGAGCAATTAGATTCGGAAGACATCAACGAGGTCGCGACAAGGGTGATTGGTCATTTACGCCGTCGAACCGCCGACCAAGACGAGATGGAACACAACTTGCAGGTTGAAGACCTTGAACGGCGTTTTCGCTTAACGGCGCTACGTGCAGAACGTGGTGAGCTCTATCACTTGCGTGCAACACGGAAAATCAGTAATGAAACCTTGCAAAGCTTGCTGGTGGATCTGGATTTATTAGAAGCTGTACTGATCGAAAAAGAGCATTAAATCGAAAAAACGCGTATTCTACGGGCATCTTGTTTGTTAAATCATTGTGCTTGAGAGTGAACAACAATGTGGTTACTCGTTTTCACGACGCTGCTCTGGGCAGCGTCTTTTAGTTTAATGGGGGAATACCTCGCAGGGCAGGTGGATAGCTGGCTATCTGTGCTTATCCGCGTGAGTTTAGCCTCTTTGGTATTCCTACCTTTTCTGCGTTGGCGCAACTTCAGCGCCAAAGTGATCTCACTGTATATGTTGGTAGGTGCTTGCCAGCTGGGGATCATGTATTACTTTGTTTTCCAAGCCTATAAATACCTGAGTGTGGCAGAATTTTTGCTATTTACGGTATTAACTCCGCTATATGTTACGTTGATTTATGACCTTTTAGAGCGCCAACGCCTACGTAAAGGCTATCTGTTTAGCTCGATATTAGCCGTGATTGGTGCTGCCATTATTCGTTATGATCACCTTAGCGAATCATTCTGGATTGGTCTGATGTTTGTTCAGCTTGCCAACATCTTCTTTGCATTGGGGCAAGTGGGATATAAGCGCTTAATGGAAGTGCACCCGATCCCCCAGCATCAAGCCTTTTCATGGTTTTATCTCGGGGCGACGTTGATTGCCTTGATGGGATGGCTACTGTTTGGAAATAAGGCGATGGTGCCGACAAGCCAAGCTCAATGGATAGTTTTACTCTGGTTGGGTGTGGTTGCGTCGGGGATTGGTTATTTTCTGTGGAACTATGGCGCCACAAAAGTGGATGCCGGAACCCTCGCGATAATGAATAACATGATGGTTCCAGCCGGTTTATTAGTGAACTTTGCTATTTGGCAGCAACATCCTAATTGGCTCAGTTTTACCATGGGGTCGAGCCTGATAATTGCGTCTCTGTGGGTGCATAAGCGTTGGATCCTCGCACCGACTTCACGTAAGACAAATTCTCCACCGCGTGATCAGTAGCGGTATTGGTAAATGTTTCAATGGCTGGCTGGCGCTGTTCGCCTTCACGACATGCAGCGTACAGTCGGCTCCATAACCCACTTCCTAAAGTTTTCGTCGTAATCAAACCTTGTTTTTCAAAGGAATCCACCGCCCAGTGTGGCAGTGCCGCAATCCCCATTTTAGCCGCCACCATCTGAATTAAAATCAGCGTATTGTCGACGGTTTTGATATTAGGTGAAACACCCGCTGGCTGTAAGAAATGACGCCAGATATCAAAACGTTGGCGCTGAACTGGATAAATCAGCAATGTCTCTTTGGCAAGATCATGAGGCTCAATCAACGGTTTTTTAGCTAATGGATGGTCATTCGCCACCACCAGTTTCACTTCATAATCAAACATCGGTGTGTAGTGTAAATCTTGATCCGCAAGGATATCGGAGGTCATCACGATGTCTAATTCTCGCGAAAGTAATTCAGGCTGCGGGTCAAAGGTTACGCCAGATTTAAAATCGACGGTCACTTGTGGCCATGCTTGCCTAAACTGTTGTAGCGCAGGGGTCAACCACTGAATGCAGCTATGGCACTCAATCGCGATACGCAGCGTACTGACGGTCGGTTCATTGCAGACACGAATCGCGTCTTTCACCATTGGCAAAATACGTTGCGCTAATTGTAGCAGCACTTCCCCTTGCGGTGTGAAATGGATGGGCTGAGTTTTACGAACAAACAGTTTGTAGCCTAAGCGATGCTCTAAATCACTAAATTGGTGAGATAGCGCCGACTGAGTCTGGTGCAGGTGCGTCGCAGTGGCAGCTAATGATCCGTATTGGCTGAGTGCCTGCAACGTTTTTAAATGTTTTAATTCGATCATGAGAAACCTTCAAGTAGACGATGAATAATTTGCGCTTGTGCTTTATACAGTACCTGTTGATTATAGATGTGTAAACATCTAGACGGCTAAATATTTTAAGGGGTCAATATGTCTGTTATAAATCATACACTTGGTTTTCCACGTGTCGGTCTAAAAAGAGAACTCAAACGTGCACAAGAAGATTATTGGGCAGGCAAAATTGACCAATCTGCACTTCTTGAAACGGGTTATCAATTACGTGTTCGTCACTGGGAACAACAAAAAAATGCCGGTGTCGATCTGCTACCCGTCGGTGACTTTGCGTGGTATGACCAAGTTTTAACCACTAGTTTATTACTAGGAAACGTTCCGCCGCGTCATCAAAATGAAGATGGCACTGTCGATTTAGATACCTTATTCCGTGTGGCTCGTGGTCGTGCGCCAACAGGCAAGCCAGCGGCGGCGGGAGAAATGACGAAATGGTTTAATACTAACTATCACTATATCGTGCCGGAATTCCAGCAAGGGCAACAATTTAAACTGTCGTGGAATCAACTGTTTGACGAAGTCGACGAAGCATTAAAACTCGGTCACAACGTTAAACCTGTCGTCATTGGCCCGATTACCTACCTGTGGTTAGGAAAAGTGAAGGGACCTGCCTTCGACCGCCTATCGTTACTGAAAGATTTACTGCCTGTTTACCAAGAAATTCTAACTAGACTGGCTGAAAAAGGCGTGGAGTGGGTGCAAATTGACGAGCCCGCACTGGTACTCGATTTACCTCTCGAATGGCAGGACGCATATCAACAAGCGTATCAATCCCTAGCAGGTAAAACTAACTTACTGTTAACCACTTATTTTGACGGTATTAGCCATCACTTGGATGTGATTAAACAACTGCCAGTGCAAGGATTGCATGTGGATGTGGTTGCGGGTAAGGATGATATCGCGGCACTGCATCAAGCACTTCCTAAGGACTGGGTGCTTTCGTTAGGGTTAATTAATGGGCGTAACGTATGGAAAGGGGATTTAGGCGAAAAATTCCAACGGGTGAAACCGCTGCTAGGAGAGCGCACTCTGTGGGTCGGTTCATCTTGCTCGTTACTGCATAGCCCAATTGATTTAAATGATGAAACGCGTCTGGATGCCGAAGTGAAAAGCTGGTTTGCGTTTGCGCTGCAAAAATGTGAAGAACTGGCACTATTGACGAAAACACTCAATCAACCAACGGCAGAATACATCGCAGCGCTAGAAACCTATAGTGCGCCAATTCGTGCTCGCCGCACCTCTTCTCGAGTCAATAATACGCAGGTCGCTCAGCGCTTAGCGGCAATTAACGCGAAAGATACCGAGCGTACTCGTCCTTATGTAAAGCGTGCTGAACTTCAGCGCCAACGTTTTAATCTGCCGTTGTGGCCAACCACGACGATTGGCTCTTTCCCGCAAACCAGTGAAATTCGTTCTTTACGTCTTGATTTCAAAAAAGGTCATGTGGATCAACTGAATTACCGTACCAGTATCAGTGAGCATATCAAACAAGCTATCAAGGAGCAGGAGCTACTGGATATTGACGTCCTCGTGCATGGTGAAGCCGAGCGAAATGACATGGTGGAATACTTCGGTGAACACTTTGATGGCTATGTCTTTACGCAAAATGGTTGGGTACAGAGTTACGGTTCTCGCTGCGTGAAGCCACCTGTGATCATTGGTGATATTAGCCGCCCAGAAGCCATTACCGTGGAGTGGGCGAAGTATGCACAGTCGTTGACGGATAAACCGGTCAAAGGAATGCTGACAGGCCCGGTGACAATCCTGTGCTGGTCATTCCCTCGGGAAGATGTCAGTCGTGAAACGATAGCCAAGCAAATTGCGCTGGCATTGCGTGACGAAGTGGATGATTTACAAAAAGCGGGTATTGGCATCATTCAGATTGATGAGCCTGCATTACGTGAAGGGCTGCCGCTGCGCCGCGATGAGTGGAATGACTATCTGACTTGGGCGGTAGATGCCTTTAAATTAAGTGCCGCTATCGCCGATGATGAGACACAGATTCACACCCATATGTGTTATTGCGAGTTCAATGACATTATGGATTCGATTGCTGCGCTGGATGCTGATGTTATCACCATTGAAACGTCGCGCTCGGATATGGATCTATTAGACGCATTCGAAGATTTTGATTACCCAAATGAAATTGGTCCGGGGGTTTATGATATTCACTCGCCTAACGTCCCAAATGTAGAGTGGATTGTGGCGCTATTACGTAAGGCTGCACAGCGAGTGCCCGTGGAGCGTTTATGGGTGAATCCAGACTGCGGTTTAAAAACTCGCGGATGGACAGAGACTCGCCAAGCACTGGCTAACATGGTGGAAGCGGCGAAAAAACTGCGAAATGAGTATCAAAGCTAGTTCAGTAAAAAGCCCACTTTAAAGTGGGCTTTTTGTTATCTGTGCTGAGTGCAGATCTTAACCGAACAGTTTTTGTTTCAGTAAGTTCATGCCAATTGACGCTAAATCAATATTTTCTGGCAGCACACCATTCGGGCTAGCACTATCTACGATAGTCGGTAAGTACTTAGCGACCATATCTGTTGCTTGTTGTGGATCTAAACCAACGCGCTGAGCGAGTTCTTGGATCCCTGAATCACCGAAAACTTGCATTAACTGGCTAGCATTAACTGGCAAATTTTCACCTTCAGCAATCCATGATGAAACGATCCCGCCTAAGCCTTCAGTGTTAAATTTATCGACGACACCTGAGAGCCCACCTTGCTTTTCAACCCAATCAATAACAGATTGAAACTGTTGCATTTTATCACCTGCAACCATGCCTAACACTTGATCAAACAGACCCATTTTGACTCCTCGATAACGTAATTGATGCGTTCAATACCAAGTATGGAACATTTTACAAAAAATAATAGGCGGCTATTTTGGGGAATTTACTCAACAGGTCAATGAAAATCAGAGACAAAGAGGGAATTTAATCGGTATAAAAACCAATGGATTAAAAAATAGCCAAATCAATCACAATTTTTATCACACTTTCTTGTGAAGGGAGATATCAGATTGTTAAATTAAAAATTATTTAAATATCATGAAGATATAGGATAATTGTTTAAAATTTATATTATCTTTAGTGTGATGGTAGTCATGTGTTTGTGAATTTGGTTATGTGAAAATTCACAATATTCACCAGAATTAACAGTACTTACCAAAACTAAACTAACAGTATTCACCAGAATTTATCATTTGTTGGAACTGACAACATCAGGGGGCTAGATGAAAAATACCGTTAACCATGTTGGCGTTATTGGTCTGGGTTCGATGGGGATGGGGATCGCGCAATCACTAATAAGAAATAAGATCCCAACCTATGGGTTTGATTTAAATCCACAAGCCTGTGAGGCGCTACTCGAATATGGGGCGCAAGCTACAGGTAAAGATGCTGCGCAGTATGCGCAACAGCTAGATGCACTACTTATGGTCGTTGTTAATGGCCGACAAGTTGAGGCGATTTTGTTTGGTGGTGAGAAACCACTGGTCGAGCAGCTTCGTCCAAATACTGCCATTGTGTTGCACAGCACACTGGCGGCGGAGCAGACAAAACAGATAGCTCAGCGCCTTGCCGAATACCAGCTTCCATTAGTCGATGCGCCTATATCTGGCGGCGCGATTAAAGCGGCAGAAGGCAAACTGACCGTCATGGCATCGGGTTCTCCAGAGCTATTCACTCAGCTTGCGACGGTATTTGAGGCAATTTCAGAGCGCCTTTATCGTGTGGGGGATGAAATCGGCCTTGGCTCAACCGTGAAAACTATCCACCAGCTACTGGCGGGGGTGCATATTGCGGTTGCTGCGGAAAGTATGGCGCTGGCGGCAAAAGCGGGTATCAATTTAGATGTGATG
The DNA here is from genome assembly GCF_009706275.1 of Providencia sp. wls1943. Lineage (NCBI taxonomy): Bacteria > Pseudomonadati > Pseudomonadota > Gammaproteobacteria > Enterobacterales > Morganellaceae > Providencia > Providencia sp. wls1943. The sequence continues at coordinate 27,419 of NZ_WLTU01000003.1, read as the reverse complement.
TATGACATCGTCACCCATGCCGCTGGTAACTCATGGATGTTTGAGAACCGCATGCAGCATGTACTTGATGGAGACTATACACCTAAATCGTCAGTCGATATTTTTGTGAAAGATCTCGGTTTGGTGATGCAAACCGGAAAAGCGCTGAATTTCCCGCTACCTCTCGCGGCAACAGCGCATCAAATGTTTATCTCAGCCAGTAATGAAGGTTTTGGCTTACAGGATGATAGTGCCGTTATCAAAACCTTTAAGGGAATTACTTTACCGGAGAAAAAGGCATGACAGTGAAATTAGGCGTGATTGCTGATGATTTTACCGGCGCGACAGATATTGCAGGCTTTATGGTACAAAACGGCTGGAAAGTGGTGCAGCTACTGAATGAGCCGAATGAAAATACCCCAATCCCTCAAGATGTGGATGCCATTGTGGTGAGCTTGAAAAGTCGTTCTTGCCCTGTGGATGAAGCCATTAGTGCCTCGGTGAATGCCTGCCGCTGGCTGAAGGAATCGGCGCAGTGCCAGCAAATTTTCTTTAAATATTGCTCCACATTTGATTCAACCGAGAAAGGCAACATTGGTCCAGTCACCGATGCACTGATGAAGCAGCTGGATACCTCATTATCGCTAGTGTGCCCTGCATTGCCTGTTAACGGTCGAACCGTGGTACATGGGCACCTGTTTGTTAACGGTCAATTGCTCAATGAAAGTGGAATGCAGCATCACCCAGTGACACCAATGACCGATGCCAACCTGATGCGGGTCATGGAAAAACAGTCCGCAGGTAAAGCGGGGCTGATTAACTTGGCAACCGTACAAAAGGGTAGCGCCGCTATCACAGAGCAGTTAGAACAGCTACGCCAGCAAGGTATCAGCTATGCGGTTGTGGATAGCTTCACGATGGATGATTTACTGCCGATTGCTCAGGCTTCGCAATCACTGCCTTTATTAACGGGCGGGTCTGGATTGGGGGCTGCACTTGCGAATATTGATAGCCAAGTAGCTTGGGGGCAAGGGGAAAGCCGTGGCGCTAAGCCGACGGGCAAAGAGAGAAAAACGGTCATTCTATCAGGTAGCTGCTCGCTAATGACCAACAAGCAAGTACAAAGCTATCAACAAGTTGCACCTAGCAAAGCGCTAGATGTGGGTGAATGCATCAATAATCCAGACTATGCAACTGTATTAGCGCAATGGGTTAAAGACCAGAAAATCACTGGGTTAGCGCCTCTGTTATATGCAACCCAACCACCTGAGTTGTTGAAACAAACACAGGAAAAATACGGCGCCGCATTATCGAGTACCGCGGTGGAAAATGTGTTTGGGCAGGTAGTGACGTTACTTCAGCAGCAAGGTTATAACACTTTTATTATCGCAGGTGGTGAAACCTCTGGGAAAGTGGTGCAAAGCCTTGGAACTGAACAATTAAGTATTGGCTCACCTATCGCGCCAGGTGTGCCTTGGGTACAAGACTTAGCGAGCGGTAACTGGTTAGCACTGAAATCAGGCAATTTTGGTCAAGAGAATTTCTTCCAGTTAGCACAGGAGATGGTTAATGAGTAATGAAAAGGCGCTACGCCAAGAGTTAGTGGATTGGGCTAAATCAATGTTTAATCGCGGCTACAGCAGCGGTGGTGCAGGCAATATCAGCGCACGCTTGCCGGATGGCTGCATTATTGTCACCCCGACTAACTCGAGCTTTGGTGATTTAAATCCTGAGCGCCTGAGCAAGCTCGATGCGCAAGGTAACTGGATTGATGGTGACAAGCCAACAAAAGAAGTTTCCATGCATATGGCAATGTATTTGCAGCGTTCAGATTGCCAAGCGGTGGTTCATCTACATTCACCTTGGCTAACGGCACTGTCGTGTTTACCGAATTTAGATACCGCAAACTGCTTACCGCCGATCACGCCTTATTACGTGATGCGTGTGGGCAAATTACCGTTGATTGAATATTTACCACCGGGTGATGACCGTATTGGTGAAGAAATCGCAAAATTAGCGCCAAATCATAATGCGATTTTACTCTCTAACCACGGCCCCGTTGTTGGCGGAAAAACCTTAAGACAGGCGTTTTTCAATGCGGAAGAATTAGAAGATACCGCGCGTCTATACATTACATTGCGCCCACACGGCTTCACCACGTTAACGCAAGAGCAGGTTCATGAGCTCGAAAGCCGTTATCCACAGAAATGAGGCGATAGATATGGCTAAATTTGCAGCAAATCTCAGTATGATGTTTAACGAAGTTCCGTTTATTCAACGCTTTGAACGTGCCGCTCAGGCTGGCTTTAAGGGCGTTGAGTATCTTTTCCCTTATGAAGAAGATGCGGATGTTATTGCGATTGAATTAAAAAAACATCAGCTTACTCAAGCACTATTTAATATGCCTGCGGGAAATTGGGGCGCTGGCGAGCGTGGAATGGCGTCTATTCCCGGTCGTGAAGCAGAATTCGCTCAAGGGGTACAAACCGCCCTGAAGTACGCTTTAGCATTAGGCTGCAAGCAAGTGCATGCTATGGCAGGAAAAGTGGATGATAAATTCACGCCTGAAGAGCAAAAAACGTGTTTTATTAAGAATATACAGTATGCTGCGGATGTGATGGCTGAGCACGACATTCGTGTGCTTATCGAGCCGATTAATACCCGCGATATGCCGGGGTATTTCTTAACGACCCAAAAGCAGGCTGAAGCGCTGTTACCTGAAATCAATCGCGACAATGTATTTATTCAATTGGACTTGTATCACTGCCAGATTATGGAAGGTGACTTATTGAAAACAATTGAGCGTCTTTGGGGTAAATTTAGTCATATTCAGATAGCATCAGTACCTTTTCGCCATGAACCTGATAGCGGTGAAGTCAATTACCCATGGATTTTTAATCAACTTGATGAAATGGGATATGAAGGCTGGCTGGGATGTGAATACCACCCAGCAGGACGCACCGAAGACGGTTTAGGCTGGCTAAAGCAAGCTAATTCCTAGGAGAACCGAATGATCCCTTCCGAACGTCGTGATTTTATTTATCGCTATGTCTATGAGCACCAAACTGTGTCTATCAATGACTTAGTTGGTTTAATGAATGTCTCTCATATGACGGTTAGACGTGATATTCGCATGTTGGAAGAGGAAGGGAAGGTTGTCGGAATTAGCGGTGGAGTTCGGTTAAATGATGCGTTACGCCAAGAGCTACCATGGAGCGAAAAGGCGAGGCTTCATCATCAAACGAAACGCGAAATCGGGCAGTTTGCCAGTTCACTGGTTGAAGATGGTCAGGTGGTTTACCTCGATGCAGGCACCACTACCTTTGAAATTGCCCGCGTATTAGGTGAGCGTTTTAATCTCACTATCGTGACCAATGATTTTTCCATCATGCAGTACTTGATGAATAAATCACAACTGAACCTGTATCACACTGGCGGGCAGGTTGATAAACGCAATCACTCCTGTGTTGGCAATACGGCGGCCGCTATGTTGCAGACACTGAATGTAGACATCGCGTTTATTAGTACCAGCTCGTGGGATCTGCAACATGGGGTTTCCACTCCTCATGAGGAAAAAGTCCAAATAAAACAAACTTTATTGGATGTTGCTCGTCGATGTGTACTGGTTTCAGACAGCAGTAAATTCGGTAAATACGGTATGTTCCGTGTCTGCCCATTAGATCAATTGCACGACATCATTTGTGACCAACATTTACCGTCTGATGTGGTGCAACGGATACTCGAAAAAAACATAAAACTTCATTTAATAAATACATAAAAAACATCTTACCTACTGATGCATAGCCCGACAGGGTTATAGCAAGGAGAATGACAATGAAAGTTATTATTACTGGTGGCGCAGGCTTTCTGGGCCAGCAGCTAGCCGCTGCTTTGCTTAAAAACAACCAAGGATTAAAATTTGACCAGCTCGTTTTAGCGGATATTCAGTGCCCTACATCGCCTATTGAAGACTCTCGCGTGAGTTGCGTTGCATTAGACTTAACCCAGCCAGAAGCGGCCGATAAGCTGATTGACGCGCAAACTGATGTGGTATTCCACCTTGCGGCGATCGTCAGTAGCCATGCTGAAAGTGACTTTAACTTAGGCATGAAAGTGAACTTCGATGCGACTCGCCAATTGCTTGAAGTCGCTCGCGCTAAAAACCCTGCCATCAAGTTTTTATTCACCAGCTCCCTTGCGGTTTTTGGCGGTGAATTACCGGATGTGATCACCGACCTGTGTGTTGTGAACCCTCAGTCTTCTTATGGCGCTCAAAAAGCCATGTGTGAATTGATGGTGAACGACTATTCCCGTAAAGGCTATGTGGATGGACGCGTGATGCGCTTACCTACCATTAGTATTCGCCCGGGAGTCCCGAATAAAGCGGCATCTTCTTTTGCTAGCGGTATTATCCGCGAGCCTCTCAATGGGATTGAGAGTGTTTGCCCAGTGTCTCCAGAGTTGGCGCTATGGTTATCTAGCCCTGAAACGGTCATCAACAACTTCATCCATGCGGTTTCGATTCCAGCAGAGAAATTTGGTCTTTCACGCACAGTGAACCTGCCAGGGATCACCGTGACAGTGCAAGAGATGATTGATGCCCTGCGTGATGTCGCTGGTCAACAAGCAGTTGATTTAATTCGCTTTGAACCGGATGAAGCCGTCAACCGCATCGTAGCTAGCTGGCCGGGTAAATTCGATATTCGCCGTGCACTGGATTTAGGTTTTAAAGCTGATGGATCATTTAGCGATGCGATCCGTTCCTTCATTAAGCACCACGGCTGTGCAAAATAGGAGATTAAACAATGTCCTATATTCCTATTATTGGCCTCGCGGTGGCCATATTTGTCCTTATCTTTTTAGTATTGCGAACGCGGGTTCACGCCTTGTTAGCGATGTTGATTGCGGCTGCAATCGCAGGGTTATCAGGGGGATTAACTGCGGCGGAAACCGTCACCGTTATTACAAAGGGCTTTGGTTCGACCCTCGGTAGCATTGGTATTGTTATCGGTCTCGGGGTAATGATGGGAAGGGTGCTGGAAGTGTCCGGCGCTGCTGAGCAGATAGCTTATAGTTTTATCAAATGGTTAGGTAAAAAACGCGAAGAGTGGGCGCTGGCAATTACCGGTTATATTGTCAGTATTCCTATCTTTGTCGACTCTGCATTCGTTATTTTGTATCCGCTGGCAAAAGCGTTAGCGAAGAATGGGAAGCGCAGTATTTTAACCCTTGGTGTCGCATTGGCGGGTGGTCTGGTTGTTACCCACCATACTGTGCCACCAACTCCGGGCCCTCTCGGTGTTGCTGGGATCTTCGGGGTTGATGTTGGTGCCATGATTTTAGCGGGTATGACGCTGGCAGTGCCGTGCGTTATCGGGATTGTGTTCTACGCCAAGTGGCTGGGAACTAAATATCCTGAATTTATGCCAGATGAGACGGGCAGCGAAGATTTAAAAGAAGTACATGCGCGTTACATGGAAGAAAAAGCCAACAAACCATTACCGAGCTTATTCTTATCATTGTTACCAATTATCACGCCAATTCTGTTGATTTTTATTAATGCTATCAACGGATTATTACTGAAAACAGCCGCCTTCCAAGGCATGGATGATAATTGGTACTTCCAATCATTCCAATTCTTGGGAGCACCGATTATCGCCTTATCTATTAGTGTCCTGATTTCGGTCTATACGTTAATGCCAAAAGCATCGAAAGAAGAAGTTATCGACCGTATGGAAGAAGGTTTACAAGCAGCGGGTATCATCCTGCTTGTGACAGGTGCTGGTGGAGCATTAGGTGCAGTATTGCGTGACAGCGGGACGGGAACCATTCTTGCGGAGCATGTCGCGAATTTACCGATTACGCCCGTATTAATCCCGTTTATTATCGCGACATTAGTGCGTTTAATTCAGGGGTCTGGAACGGTAGCAATGATCACCGCGGCTTCAATCTCTGCACCAATCATTAGCCAAATTCCTGATATCAACTTATTAGTTGCGGCCCAAGCGGCAACGATGGGGTCTCTGTTCTTCGGTTACTTTAACGACAGCCTTTACTGGGTGGTGAACAGAATGATGGGGATCAAAGACGTTAAACAACAAATGATTGTTTGGTCTATTCCAACAACAATAGCTTGGGCTATCGGGTTGGTTGGGGTCTTGATCCTTGACGTAGTGTTGTAATCTGATGTAGCACTGTAAATCTAGTGCATTGATATTATAGTGTTTTTTTCTTCTGCCTAATAAAAGCGCCCGAATGGGCGCTTTCTTTCGATAATCACAAACATTCATCTATACTGGGTGTATCTCATTATTCACATTCATCTTAAGATAATTTATTTGTGATCACGATCTCATTTTAATGAAATTCATATGTATCTGTTTCTATTAAAGTAGATATTGGTCACTAAATTAATCAAAGCTAAGCGCTATATTGACAATAACGTACTAATTCAATGATGCCATTGTGTAAAGGAGTTTGATATGTCTGACGTTTTCCACTTAGGTTTAAAAAAGAGTGACTTACAGGGTGCGACCGTTGCTATTGTTCCTGGGGATCCTAACCGTGTTGAAAAAATTGCACGTCTGATGGACAACCCTGTACATCTGGCTTCATTACGCGAATTCACCTCATGGCGTGGCGAGCTTGATGGCAAAGCCGTGATTGTCTGCTCAACCGGTATTGGTGGCCCATCAACCTCTATCGCAGTTGAAGAACTGGCTCAGTTAGGTATCCGTACCTTCTTACGTATTGGCACAACAGGCGCAATCCAAGAAAACATCAATGTGGGTGATGTACTTGTCACCACAGGTGCGGTTCGTTTAGATGGCGCAAGCCAGCACTTTGCACCACTGGAATTCCCTGCAGTTGCTGACTTCACGTGTACTAATGCGCTGTATGCTGCGGCGACAGAAGCGGGTGCAACTGTACACGTTGGTATTACCGCATCTTCCGATACTTTCTACCCAGGTCAAGAACGTTACGACACCTATACAGGCCGTGTAATGCGTCACTTCAGAGGTTCAATGAAAGAGTGGCAAGACATGGGCGTGATGAACTATGAAATGGAATCTGCAACGCTGTTAACCATGTGTGCAAGCCAAGGCCTGCGTGCAGGTATGGTCGCTGGAGTTATCGTAAACCGTACTCAGCAAGAAATTCCAAATGAAGCGCTTCTGAAAAAAACAGAAGGCAATGTTCTGAGTATCGTTGTCGAAGCTGCTCGTCGCCTGCTGTAACCCTAATTAGCTGACCCGTTTACTGACTTCACTCGGTTGTGGATTTTCGGTAAACGGGTTCAGTTATCATCGTGCTACCCATGTATCTTAAATATTCTTGTATCTCTAATTGATCAGCGCAAAATTTATTTTCTCGCGTTTTTCCTATTCCCTTCATCGATGAATCTGTTATTGTCATTTAAAACAATTAATAGAAGCCTCTTAAGTTACTCAAATTACAAGTAATTGATGATTTCGTTTATTTTTGTTTGAGCAATGACAGAGCTAAAAAGGGAAAACGTATGTCAACCAAACCTTACCTTCACCCCTCTGTACTACCTTTAACAGGTGGAATTAACTTTCGTGATTTAGGGGGAAAAAAGCTTTCCAATGGTGGAAAAATAAAGCCCGGTGTTTTATTTCGTTCTGGGGCGCTCGACCGCTTAACCCAAGATGATGAAAAAGTTTTACAGTCACAAAACCTTTTCCAAATCATCGACTATCGCGATGAAGCTGAAATTTTGGATAAACCGGATGTGGTGTGGAGTGGCGCTCATTATGTGCATGCCCCTGCGAACCCGCTGGCAAAAGAAGTGAGTGCGAATCTTGATAAACTCACCCCAGAAGTACTAGAACAGTTTGATCCTCAAGCTTTTATGTTCCGCCTCTATGAGTTGCTTCCGCTGAATAATGCCGCTTATCACCAATTAGTGAGCATGTTGAAGCAGCCAGAAAAAGGTGGACTTGTGCAACACTGTGCCGTGGGTAAAGATCGCACTGGGGTTGGCTCGGCGCTCGTGTTGTTTGCGTTGGGTGCAGATGTGAATACCGTGATGGATGATTACCTTTTAACGAACGAGACGTTAGCGCCATTCCGTAACCATTTACTCGAAGAGTTCTCCAAAACCATGAGTGAAAACGTGGTGAAAAAATTCGAATATGTGTTTTCTGTTCGTGAAGAATTTTTACAAACTGCATTGAAAAGTATAGAAAATAATTATGGTGGTGTGGATGGCTGGCTAGAAAAAGACTTTGGTTTAGATAAAGCTCAGCGCAGCGTATTACAAAGTTACTTCCTCGAATAAACCTCTGCGGAATTGAAGTTGCAATACGCCAGTTTTGTTGCAACTTTATTTACTTCCAAGAACTATAATATATTCACTTAGCGGCGTAATAATTGCTTATCTTAATAACAGTTAATTAGCTGAATAATAGTTACTTAGTCTACTCATAGTTAACATACCAATCTCAAACCGTAGGAATTCGCCCTTGAGCATTAATGAAATTGTCACGGTCATTACAGAATTCACTCGCGCTCACGAAGTGTGGGCTATCCCGATTGTGTTCATTCTTGCGTTTGGCGAGTCCCTCGCTTTCTTATCGTTATTGCTCCCTGCGACCGTTATCTTGCTTGGGCTAGGGGCATTAATTGGTGAAAGTGAGATTGCCTTTTTCCCGATTTGGTTAGCCGCTGCATTGGGCGCATTTTTCGGGGATTGGGTCTCTTATTGGTTTGGTTTTCACTATAAAGATAAAGTTCGTGAAATGTGGCCGATTTCCCGCAACCCTGAAATGATAGACAAAGGGCATCGCTTCTTTGAGAAGTGGGGCGTTTGGGGCATTTTCTTTGGTCGGTTTTTCGGGCCACTGAGGGCGGTAGTGCCGCTTGTTGCGGGGATCTGTGAAATGAAGCAGCGACATTTCCAAGTCGCTAACCTAGCCTCTGCGATGATTTGGGCGTTTGGCATTTTAGCCCCTGGCGCGCTTGGTTTACGTTGGTTTGCGAGTTGGATGGGATAAGCTGCGAAGCCGCTCGCAAAAAGTAGCCGTTGGGAGATTTACCTCTGGACACTTATACAGTATCCCATTACCTTACTCTAGATTTTAAAAAGTAAGGATTGAGTCGTGGATACCTCTCTTTTATATGCAATTATTGGCGCCTTAAGTGGCATTTTGGTCGGCGGTTTAGCGGTCTGGTTTTCTATTGTCCAAAAAATAGCGGGAAAAGAGCGAGAGCTACAAGAGGCATATCGCCAACTGGCGGCGAGCGATGAAAAAAATGTGCATTTAGCGCAGTGGAAAGAGGAATGTGACAGGCTCGATCAGGAGCTACGCACACAGCGGGATATTAACCGCGAACAGGAAGCTGAGCTGCGGGAAGTGATGACCCGTTTTGAACAGACGCAGCTCGCCAATGAAGAAAAACAACGGATTTTACAAAACAGCGAGCAGCGCCTTACCGCTCAGTTCGAAAATTTAGCCAATCGTATTTTTGAGCAGAACGAACGTCGAGCATCCGAACAACATCAGAAAAATTTAATGGCGATGCTGTCACCGTTTCGTGAGCAACTTGAAGGGTTTCGCCAGCAAGTACAGCAAAGCTATGGTGAAGAAGCCAAAGAACGCCATACACTCACTTATGAAATTCGCCAATTACAGCAGTTAAATAACCAAATGACCAAAGAAGCGGTCAATTTAACCCGAGCCCTAAAAGGAGATAACAAAATCCAAGGGAACTGGGGGGAAATGATTTTAACGCGGATTTTAGAAGTTTCAGGGCTGCGAAAAGGTAGTGAATTTGAAACTCAGGTAAGCATCAATACGGGGTTTAATAGCCGCTATCAACCCGATGTGATTATCCATCTTCCTGAAGGCAAAGATGTGGTGGTCGATGCGAAAATGTCGCTGGTGGCTTATGAACACTATTTTAATAGCGATGATCCAGAACAGCAGCAGCAAGGCATCAAGGAGCATGTGGCGTCCATTCGTAATCATATGAAAATGCTCAGTCGCAAAGACTACCATCAGTTACCGGGAGTTCGCTCTTTAGATTATGTGCTCATGTTTATTCCGATTGAACCTGCGTATTTACTAGCACTAAAAGAAGCGCCTGAACTACTTGATGAAGGATTAAAACTGAATATTATGTTGGTTTGTCCATCCACCTTGTTGGTGGCCGTGCGTACCATTAATAATTTGTGGCGCTATGAACGGCAAGAGCAAAATGCTCAAGAAATCGCAGATAGAGCCGCTAAAATGTACGATAAGCTGCGTTTATTTATCGATGATATGCAGGTATTGGGCTCGAGTTTAGAGAAAGCAAATCATACTTATTCTTCAGCAATGAAGCGCCTTGCTGAAGGTCGAGGTAATTTGCTTGCTCAAGCGGAAAGTTTTAAAGAGTTAGGTGTGGAAGTTAAGCAATCTATAGACCCTCAGCTAGCTGAGCGGGCTGACAAGTCTAATTGTGCGGAATCTTAGAGTTATAATAGGGTTTTCACTCAAAGGCTGGTACACTTCACAAAAAAGTTTGAACGATTAACAGGCATAATAGAAATGACCGAACCAACAAAAGAAACCATCGATTTTGGTTTCCGTACTGTAGAGAAAGAAGAAAAAGCTGGCCTAGTCGCAAATGTTTTTCACTCTGTAGCCTCTAAATATGACCTGATGAATGACTTAATGTCTTTTGGTATTCATCGTATCTGGAAACGTTTCACAATCGAAGCGAGTGGTGTGCGTCGTAATCAACGTGTACTTGATCTTGCTGGTGGAACTGGTGACCTTACTGCAAAATTCTCTCGCCTTGTGGGTGAAAAGGGTGAAGTGGTTCTGGCAGATATTAACGATTCAATGTTAAAAATGGGACGCGAGAAACTGCGCGATTTAGGCATTGTTGGTAATGTTAATTACGTTCAAGCGAACGCAGAAGAATTGCCATTCCCTGATAACTATTTTGACTGTATTACTATCTCTTTTGGTTTACGTAACGTGACCGATAAAGATAAAGCATTACGCTCCATGTTCCGCGTATTGAAGCCGGGTGGACGCCTATTAGTACTTGAGTTCTCTAAACCAATTCTTGAACCACTGAACAAAGCTTACGATGCTTACTCATTCCATATTTTACCGCGTATCGGTCAAGTGATTGTGAATGATCCTGAAAGCTATCGTTACCTCGCTGAATCTATCCGTATGCACCCAAATCAAGAAATCTTGAAAGGAATGATGGAAAACGCAGGTTTCGAGCAAGTCTCTTATGACAATATGACCGGTGGTATTGTTGCATTACATAAAGGGTTTAAATTCTAAGATGGAAGCACCATCAGCGCATATTGAAAATCCTAATACTGTTTTGTATTCCTTGATGACGGCATTAATGGAAACCTCCTTGAACCACATGTTGTTCAAGGAAAAAGTCCTGCAACCTGCAAGAATGCGTTTAGCAGGTAAAGTGATGGGGATTGAGCTTAAAGAGCTGAATAAAACTCTGACACTTATTTTTGCTGAAAATCATGTTGATGTATTAAGTGAATGGCAAGAACCTGCAGATTGCACTATCAAAACGTCACTGTTTACATTGATTAAGTTGAAAGATAAGCAGCAGCTTTCACAACTCATCAATAATGGTGACATTGTGATTGAAGGCGATATGCAAATTGTTCAACACTGGTCTTCATTACTGGATTTAGCTATCTGGAACCCGGCTCATTATTTATCCCCTTATATTGGTGATGTTGCGGCAGAAGGCATCAGTAAAGTATTGGGTAAAGGGGCTTGCCTCGCGTCTCGTTTAGTCGGTCGCCAAAAAACATACGTTAAAGACATTATTCTGGAAGAGTGGAAAATGGCACCAAGCCAGCTGGAATTGGCGCACTTTAGCGACGAAGTTGAGCAGGTTTCAAATTCAATGAGTCAGTTAGAACAACGACTCAATCAGTTGGAGGAGAAGAATGACTCCCGGTGAAATAAAACGCCTTTACTTCATTATTCGGGTATTTCTCTCTTATGGACTAGATGAGCTGATCCCTAAAATTAAGCTGACATTGCCTTTAAGAATTGGGCGGCTAGGTTTTTTTTGGATCAAAAACAGACACAAAGATAAAGATCTTGGTGAACGACTGCGCTTAGCATTGCAAGAATTAGGGCCGGTTTGGATCAAATTTGGTCAAATGCTTTCGACTCGCCGAGATTTATTCCCTCCTGCAATTGCTGACCAGCTGTCATTATTACAAGATAAAGTGGCGAGTTTCGATGGTAAATTAGCCCGTCGTTATATTGAAGAGTCACTCGGTGGTCCATTAGAACAATGGTTTGATAACTTTGATGAGCAAGCTCTTGCCTCTGCGTCGATTGCCCAAGTTCATACTGCAACATTAAAAGAAAATGGCAAAGATGTTGTTTTAAAAGTGATTCGCCCAGATATTTTGCCTGTCATCAAAGCGGATATTAAGCTGATGTACCGTATCGCCAATTGGGTTCCTCTTCTTCCTGATGGACGACGTTTACGTCCTAAAGAAGTCGTGCGTGAGTACGAAAAAACCTTAATTGATGAGCTAAATCTTCTTCGCGAATCTGCTAACGCTATCCAGTTACGACGCAACTTTGAAAACAGTTCTATGCTGTATATCCCTGAAGTTTATCCTGATTATTGCCGTGAAAACGTGATGGTCATGGAGCGTATCTACGGTATTCCTGTTTCAGACATTGCGGCATTAGAAGCGCAAGGCACGAACATGAAGTTGCTGGCAGAGCGGGGCGTAAAAGTCTTCTTTACTCAGGTATTTCGTGACAGTTTCTTCCACGCAGATATGCACCCGGGCAACATTTTTGTTAGCTACGACCACCCAGAAGATCCTCTCTATATTGGTATCGACTGTGGGATCGTGGGTTCACTTAACAAAGAAGATAAGCGCTATTTAGCTGAAAACTTTATTGCATTCTTTAATCGAGATTACCGTAAAGTTGCTGAGTTGCATGTGGATTCTGGCTGGGTTCCGCCAGATACCAATGTTGAAGATTTTGAGTTTGCTATTCGCACTGTTTGTGAGCCTATCTTTGAAAAGCCATTAGCTGAGATTTCATTTGGGCATGTGTTATTGAATCTGTTCAATACCGCCCGTCGCTTTAATATGGAAGTGCAGCCGCAATTGGTGTTATTGCAGAAAACTTTGTTGTACGTTGAAGGTCTGGGTCGTCAGTTATATCCGCAGTTGGATTTATGGAAAACGGCAAAACCATTCCTAGAGGATTGGATCCATAGCCAAGTGGGTATTCCGGCTATTACCAAAGCGTTAAAGGAAAAAGCGCCATATTGGGCAGAGAAAATGCCAGAAATCCCTGATTTGATCTATGGGGCATTAAAGCAGCACCGTTTCTTGCAGTCCAATATTGAAAAGCTTACACAAGAGTTAAAGCACCAACGCACTAAACAACGTAAATCACAGTACCTATTAGGAATTGGAGCAACCTTTATTCTTTGTGGTAGCTTATTCTTTATTTCCGACTTAACCCGAATTGCAGCAGCATTTATGGCTGTAGGTGCATTGTCGTGGCTTGTAGGTTGGTGTAAAGGAGAGGATAATTAAGTAGACTTTGTTTTGCGACAAGTTTATAAGGCTGTGATCATTTCCGTATTTAGCGTTGGTTGTATATAATAGAGTTAGTTACAATTGATCCCAAAACTATAGAGGTATTAACAATGGAATCAACTTTTGCAATGGCTGCTTTCGGTAGTCCTTGGCAATTAATTATCATTGCTTTGCTTATCATTTTAATTTTCGGCACCAAGAAATTACGTTCTTTAGGTTCTGACTTGGGCGAATCACTTAAAGGCTTCAAAAAAGCAATGAGTGATGATGAAGCTGCAAAAGCGAAAGCAGAGCAAGAGAAGCAAGACGCTGATTTTGCGCCAAAAAACATCACTGAACAACAGGCTCCTGAGAAAAAAGAGAGCCCAGTTGAGAGCAAAAATAAAGAGCAGGGATAAACCGTGTTTGACATAGGTTTTAGTGAACTACTGCTAGTTGCGATCATCGGTCTTGTGGTATTAGGCCCTCAACGTCTACCAGTGGCAGTGAGAACTGTTGCTGGTTGGATTCGTGCTATGCGCTCTATGGCTGCTAATGTCCAGAATGAGCTATCACAAGAACTGAAATTGCAAGAACTGCAAGAGACTCTTAAAAAAGTTGAAGAGAAAGCGGGTTTGGAAACTCTTTCTCCAGAACTTAAAAAGTCGATGGATGACCTGCGTCATGCTGCTTTGTCTTTACAAAGTGGTTATCAGGCAACAACCAATGATGTCCAATCTGAGTTGAACAAAGCAAAAGAGATCACAGAAAACTACGATGCTGCGGTAAAGGAATCCCATGCTAGTTCTTCGCAAACTCAAGAGTCAGACCCTGATCCTGAGTATGCTGCTAAGATGGCTGCAGTTGTTGAAGAAAAACCAGCTTCAGCAACACCAACAGACTCTAAGCCACTCGATGCTAAAGTAACAAACTCCAATCAAACAGAAAGTGAAAAATAACACATGGCTGTCAATGATGCTCAACCACTTATTAGCCACCTGATTGAACTAAGAAAGCGGCTACTAAACTGTTTGATTACGGTATTAATCGTCTTTGCGGCGCTCGCTTATTTTTCAAATGATATTTATCGCCTTGTTGCTGCGCCTTTGATTGATAAGCTGCCTGTTGGCTCTCAAATGAGTGCGACAGACGTAGCATCGACGTTTTTTACTCCGATTAAACTGACCATGATGGTATCTGTATTTGTTTCGATCCCCGTCATTTTATACCAGGTCTGGGCATTTATCGCGCCTGCGCTGTATAAGCATGAACGTCGATTAATGCTGCCGTTACTGGTATCAAGTAGCTTCCTATTCTATCTAGGAATGGCATTTGCTTACTTTGTGGTATTCCCGTTAGCTTTTGGCTTCTTTGTAAAAACAACGCCAGAAAGCGTTAACTTTATACCGGATATCAGCAAATACCTCAGTTTTGTCATGACATTGTTTATGGCTTTCGGGGCTGCGTTTGAAGTGCCAATCGCGATTATTTTACTGTGCTGGACTGGCGTAACGACTCCAGAATCACTCAGACGTAAACGCCCATACATCTTAGTAGGTGCGTTTATCGTCGGGATGTTCCTGACTCCGCCAGATGTTTTATCGCAAACTCTACTCGCAGTACCGATGTACTTGCTGTTTGAGCTTGGGGTATTACTGTCGAATTTCTATGTTGGCAAAGGTCGACGTAGAGGCGATGACGAAGAAGAAGAGCCAGAAGAATAGTCACGGTGACAACGTTATTGTGAAATAAAAAGCCCATTCAATGGGCTTTTTTTATGCCTGTTTGAAGCAAATATATCGCGAAAAACTTATTCGGACTCTTTTCTAAATTGCGTATTATCAATGACTTTTGCGACAGTGGTATTTAAGATGTTAAGCAAAAGAATTGAACGCGACTCACCATTTGGTTCATTGAAGATGGCCTTAACGCCAGCAAAAATGCCTTCAGTAATAACAACACTGTCTCCCTGAGAAGGGAGATCCGGAGATTGAGTCTGGCTGATAGGCGTCTGCTGTATGAGGTCAATTATCTCTTCAGGAACTTCAGCCGGTAATGCGCCAAAACGAATAAAGTGGCTGACACCGCGTGTAGATTGGATAGTGGTTGTATGAATTTGCTCATGGTCGAATTTTACAAACAGGTAATTGGGAAATAGTGCTTCAGTGATAACTGTGCGTTTGCCTCGAACGACTTTTTCCATTTCAGTCATTGGAGTCATGCAAGTCACATCTTGTCGAGTTAAGTGCTCAACCGCTCTATCCAGTTGCCCTCGTTTGCAATACAGCAAATACCATTTTTCCATTTTTTGATCCCATCCAACAAAGTTATGCTCATGATAACAAATTAAGGCATAAGAATGTGACTAATGATGAGTAGCACAATATTATTCATCTACACAAGTATCGATTAATTCGATAGTTACGAAATTAGATACACAATAAACACAGCAGTTAATACACTTTTTGTAGGAGACACCATGGATATCTTTTTACTGAGTAATGGCAAACTTTCCGGTAACCCTGTATGGCTAAGTTACGCATTACCAAGAATTAGCGAAATGATTGAACGTAAGCAGATTAAGTCTGCAGTATTGGTGCCTTATGCTGTTTTACGTGGCTCTCACGATGAGCGTGCGGAGCAGTTAAGCGATGCTTTAGGTATTAAAGTGACGTCGATTGAACATTTTGAAAGCCCAGTAGAAGCCATCGAACAAGCAGAATGTATTCTGGTGAGTGGCGGTAATACATGGTGGTTAAATAAATGCTTGCATGAGAATGGCTTAATTGTTGCTATCCAACGTGCAGTACGTGAACGCGGTGTACCTTACATTGGTTGGAGCGCAGGTTGCAACGTGGCGACTCCAAGCATTCGTACAACGAATGATATGCCTGTGAGTAATGCAGTTATCATGCCGTCCTTGGGTCTGTTCCCAATGCAAATCAACCCACACTATATTGATGCGCATATTTCTGGGCATATGGGTGAAACACGCGATGAGCGCCTACAAGAATTCTGTGTTATTAACCCTCATGAAGTGGTTGTTGCGTTACGTGAAGGTAGCGGATTACAGATCAAAGGTAATGAGTTAAGTTACTTCAGTGGCAAAAATGAAGGCTTCAAGCTGTTTCAGCACAACAAAACATTCCCTGAGCAATTTGATACCGTATCATTAAAGGATTATGTTCCGTTTGATTGCAAGTAAAGTGATATATTTAATCTGAAGACATTGATTATTAAGTATGTTTAACAGTAACTTGTAACCTTGGCTGGGAACCTTATAATGAGGTTCCCCCTGTAATAGTAAAAGAAGATAATGAAATACCGTGACCTTAGAGATTTCATCGCGCAGCTTGAAAAGCAAGGCGAACTAAAACGCATTACGATGGAAGTCGATCCTTACTTGGAAATGACTGAAATCGCAGATCGTACACTAAGAGCAGGGGGGCCAGCCTTACTATTCGAAAATCCTAAAGGCTATAACATGCCCGTTCTGTGTAACTTGTTTGGTACAACCAAGCGCGTTGCTATGGGAATGGGGCAAGAAGATATTAAAGCCTTACATGATGTGGGTAAGTTGCTCGCCTTCTTGAAAGAACCGGATCCTCCGAAGGGTTTTCGTGACTTAATGGACAAATTGCCGAAATTCAAGCAAGTGCTGAACATGCCAGCTAAACGCTTGAGTTCAGCGCCTTGCCAGGAAGAAATTTGGGCAGGTGATGATGTTGACCTGACTAAAATCCCAGTTATGCATTGCTGGCCGGAAGATGCTGCGCCGCTGATTACTTGGGGTCTAACGGTCACGAAAGGCCCTCATAAAGAACGCCAAAATTTAGGTATCTATCGCCAGCAAGTCCTTGGTAAAAATAAAGTTATTATGCGTTGGTTATCTCATCGCGGTGGTGCGCTGGATTTCCAAGAGTGGTGTCAGGCACATCCCGGTGAACGATTCCCAGTCGCTGTGGCGCTAGGTGCTGACCCCGCAACGATTTTAGGCGCAGTGACGCCGGTTCCTGATACGCTATCTGAATATGCTTTTGCTGGGTTACTCCGGGGCAATAAAACGGAAGTTGTAAAGTGTATTTCTAATGACTTAGAAGTTCCCGCTGGGGCTGAAATTATCCTTGAAGGGTATATTGAACCTGGCGAAATGGCACCAGAAGGTCCTTATGGCGACCACACGGGTTATTATAATGAGATTGATGATTTCCCGGTATTTACTGTGACTCATGTGACTCAACGTCGCGATGCGATTTATCACTCTACTTATACAGGTCGTCCTCCGGATGAACCTGCAGTATTAGGGGAAGCCCTGAACGAAGTTTTAGTGCCTATTTTGCAAAAGCAGTTCCCTGAAATTGTGGATTTCTATTTACCACCAGAAGGTTGTTCCTACCGTCTGGCGGTTGTTACCATGAAAAAACAGTATGCAGGACACGCAAAAAGAGTAATGATGGGCGTCTGGTCTTACCTGCGCCAGTTCATGTACACTAAGTTCGTGATTGTTTGTGATGATGATATCAATGCTCGTGATTGGAAAGATGTTATTTGGGCCATCACAACACGTATGGATCCCGCTCGCGATACTGTCATGATGGAAAACACGCCGATTGATTATCTCGATTTTGCATCACCGATTTCTGGACTTGGTTCCAAAATGGGAATGGATGCGACCAATAAATGGCCGGGAGAAACCAACCGTGAGTGGGGACGCCCAATTGTCATGACGCAAAGTGTCAAATCCCGCGTAGATGATATCTGGGAACAGTTAAATATTATTGAAAAGTAAGAGGAAAAGCATGGCAACTTTGAGCTGTAAAGTCACATCTGTTGAATCTATCACGGATACAGTTTATCGGGTTATTTTGTTGCCAGACGGACCTTTTCATTTTAAAGCGGGTCAATATCTTATGGTCGTTATGGATGAAAGAGACAAACGACCATTCTCTATGGCTTCTACACCTGAAAATAATCAATCTATCGAACTGCATATTGGCGCGTCAGAATTTAATTTGTATGCGATGGCGGTGATGGATCGTATTTTAGAACAGCAACGTATTGATATTGATATTCCTCATGGCAAAGCGTGGTTCCGCGAAAATAGCCAAAACCCGATGATCTTGATCGCAGGCGGAACTGGCTTCTCTTATACTCATTCTATTTTATTGGCTGCACTGGCTGAAAACCCTCAACGAGATATTACTTTCTATTGGGGCGGTCGCCAGTTGGAGCATTTGTATGATCTCGGTGAATTACAAGCTATTAGTGAGCGTTATCCTAACTTGAAAGTTGTCCCTGTTGTTGAGCAACCGGATGAAAATTGGCGTGGAAGAACGGGAACTGTTTTGAGTACCGTGCTAGAAGATTTCGGTGATTTGTCTGGGCATGATATTTATATTGCAGGGCGTTTTGAGATGGCGAAGATTGCGCGGGATAGGTTTTGTAATGAGAGGGGGGCAAAGTCCACCCAGTTGTTCGGCGATGCCTTCGACTTTCTATAACTCGTCATATTTCAAGTTGTAGGGGTGTTGGCTTCATAAAGCTCCCCTATCACATACTCCAGTATGCTAAAGATTGCCGCCTACCTGTGACCTGAACTATTTAAGGGATGTATGGAGTTGTATTTAAAATTCGAATTGATTTATTTTTCGATTTTGACTGAGCTGATTGTGCTGTTTGAAGATAAAAAAATCCCGCCCCTGACTAGGCGGGAACATTGCAAGATACGACAATGTAACGGCAAAATGAATTAGACTCTTTCGATAATTGTGGCGATGCCTTGCCCAAATCCAATACACATTGTAGCTAAACCAAACTGCTTATCATGTTGCTCTAACTGATTAAGTAACGCGGTTGTGATCCTTGCGCCAGAGCAGCCGAGAGGGTGCCCTAAAGCGATTGCTCCACCACTTAAATTCACTTTCTGATCCACTTGGCTTTCTGAAATTTGCAGACCTTTTAGGCAAGCAATAGACTGAGCCGCGAAAGCCTCATTAAGTTCAATAATATCAATATCATTCAACGTCAAACCTGCCCGCTTTAACGCTAACTCAGAGGCTGGAACTGGCCCAAAACCCATGATTGATGGATCGCAGCCAACCACGGCCATAGCGCGAATTTTTGCACGAGGTTTCAATCCATGCTGTTTAGCATAAGATCCACTGGCAAGTAGCATGGCTGAAGCACCATCAGACAGTGCTGATGAATTGCCTGCGGTCACAGTACCACTGACAGGGTCGAAAGCGGGTCTTAGTACAGCGAGCCCTTCCAAAGTGGCATCAAAGCGGATGACTTCGTCATAGTTAATTGAAATAAGATTGCCATCAGCATCATGCCCTGCAATCGGAACGATTTCACGATTAAATTTACCATTCTTGGTTGCCGCAGCCGCGCGTTGGTGAGATCTCAGTGCAAAAGCATCTTGCTCTTCTCGGCTGATTTTATACATTTTAGCAAGCATCTCAGCAGTTAAACCCATTGCTCCAGAGGCTTTTGCTACGCGTAATGTAAGCTTTGGATTGAAATCAATACCGTGAGTCATTGGAACATGCCCCATATGCTCAACACCGCCAATCAAAACGGAGTGTGCATCGCCCGTCATAATGAAACGGCTTGCATCATGAATGGCTTGCATTGAAGAGCCACAAAGGCGATTGACTGTAACGGCTGGCACGGTGTGCGGGATATCAGTTAACAGTGCCGCATTTTTGGCGATATTAAAACCTTGCTCTAAGGTTTGCTGAACACATCCCCAAATAATGTCATCCAACTCTTTCTTTTTCGCATTTGGATTGCGTTCAAAAATTGCATTCATCAGGTGTGCAGAGAGGTCTTCTGCTCTTACATGACGAAATACACCGCCTTTGGAACGGCCCATTGGTGTGCGTATACCATCAATAATGAAGACATTTTCCATAGGATTAACCTCTCGCAACTTTTTTAACATCAATAGCCACAACCGGTGGCTGCGGATAGTATTTGGCGTTAGTGGCCGCTTTTTCTTTTAATCCATTTGGAACCTGATAAAGCGGGCTTAAATGGGAGTGGGACTCCGCAGTTTTGACGTAAGACTGGCTACCGAGTGTGTCAAGATAGCAGAAAACACCTCCACGGAATGGTGGGAAGCCTAGTCCATAAACTAGCGCAATATCTGCATCTGAAGGGCTTTGAATAATACCTTCTTCAAGGCAGCGAACCACTTCGTTCACCATTGGTGCCATCATTCGAGCAATAATTTCATCTTTAGTAAAAGAACGCTTACTTTGGCGAATCGAACTTAATAATTCATCGGTTTTTGGGTCATCAATTTTCTTTGGTTTTCCTTTTTTATCTTTTTCATATTGATAAAAGCCTTTGCCATTTTTCTGACCAAAACGTTGTTGTTCAAACATAATATCGATGGCGTTTTTATCTACTTTTTGCATTCTTTGCGGGAAGCCTTGAGCCATGACTTGCTCTGCATGAAATGCGGTATCAATCCCGACAACATCAAGTAGATAAGCAGGCCCCATTGGCCAACCAAACTCTTTTTCCATGACTTTATCGATTTCTCTAAAATCGGCACCATCTTGAAGCAGCAAGTTAAAACCAGCGAAGTAAGGGAAAAGAACACGGTTAACGAAAAAGCCAGGGCAGTCATTTACAACAATAGGGGTTTTCCCCATTTTATTCGCGTAAGCAACCACTTTAGCGATGGTGGCATCACTGGTTTTTTCACCTCGAATAATTTCGACTAAAGGCATACGGTGAACAGGATTGAAAAAATGCATGCCACAGAAGTTTTCTGGGCGTTTAAGAGAATTTGCTAACTCGGTAATTGGAATGGTTGAAGTATTAGAAGCCAGTATAGTCTCTGATGTGATGAGTGATTCTACTTCAGACAGTACGGCAGCTTTAATTTTAGGATTTTCAACGACAGCTTCAACGATCACCTGAGAATTTTCAATACCAGCATAGGACAACGAAGGGTGAATAGCTGCTAGTGTTGTCGCCATCTTATCTGCAGTTATTTTTCCCCGTTCAAATTGACCATTAAGAAGCTTTTTCGCTTCATCAATACCTAAATCTAATGATTTTTCATTGATATCTTTCATTAGAACGGGAACGCCTTTGCTCGCAGATTGATAAGCAATGCCGCCACCCATAATACCCGCACCCAAAACAGCCGCATGGGTCGGAGCACCTGCGGAGCCTGCAATTTTTTTACTGGTAGATTTAACCTGTTGATCATTTAGGAAAACACTAACTAATGCACGAGCAACATCACTGTGAGCTAACGGGACAAACGCGGCAGTTTCATGTTTCAACGCTTCATCGCGGGTGCAGTTAGCGGCTTTTTCGATGGTATTGACGGCGCTCATTGGTGCAGGGTAGTGTTTCCCTGCA
This sequence comes from Providencia sp. wls1943, assembly GCF_009706275.1. Taxonomy (NCBI): domain Bacteria; kingdom Pseudomonadati; phylum Pseudomonadota; class Gammaproteobacteria; order Enterobacterales; family Morganellaceae; genus Providencia; species Providencia sp. wls1943. The sequence goes on along the minus strand of NZ_WLTU01000003.1, from coordinate 5,488 downwards.
ACTTGATAAACCATGCCTTTAGCAACATTAAAGCTCATTGCCTGCTCAAGTGCGCTAAGTTTTAACGGCTCAAGTTTTGGCTGTCGTGCTTGACGCCAATTTAGTGCACCAGAGATAGCTTGCTCGATGATTTGTAAGGCCGCTTGTGGTAATTTTTCAGTTTCGACAATCGCATCCACTAAACCGAGTTTAAGCGCTTGAGGCCCACTAACATCTTTACCTGCAGTGATAATTTCCAGAGCGCTATCAAGACCAATAAGCCGAGGTAAACGTACTGACCCACCAAAGCCAGGCATAATCCCTAACTTAGTCTCAGGTAGGCCAATTCTGGCATCCGGTGACGCAATTCTAAAATCAGTAGCGAGTACACACTCACAGCCACCACCCAGCGCATAACCATTAATGGCACTAATCGTTGGGACGGGAAGGTCTTCAAGGCGATTAAAAATGCTGTTTGCATAGCCAAGCCAGTCACTGAGGGTTTCTTTGGATGCTTCGAATAGGGATAAAAATTCTTTGATGTCGGCGCCAACAATAAAAGCGGGTTTATCTGAGCGCAAAATAACGCCTTGTAAATCGCTTTGTTGTTCGAGTACTGCAATAGCTTCATCAAGTGAAGCGACGGTATGTGTATCCAATTTATTGATTGGTCCTGATGAGTTAAACACCAGTTCTGCAATACCTTTTTTCAACCATTGAATAGAGATTGTCTCACTTTGATAAAGCATGCTGTTCTCCTTTATGTGGCGGTCTTATCTGGTATGACCAGATGGAAATTAGTGTGACGATAATGTTAATTAAATGCAAATGGTTAATAACAAAACTGGAAGGCGGCTCACAGGAATTAAGGTAAATAACACAAGGTGAAAATGATATTTTCATTAATAATCAATGCATTAATTTTATCTTGTCATTGAGTGCATACACGTTATTAGCAGAACGTGATAAGCTTGATTTTTCTAACTAATACTGAAAGGTTGAACGAAATGGAAAAACTGGCTGGACTCTACGCAGAACATATTAAAACGTTACAAGAAACGACTCAGCAAGTTTTACAACGCAGTAAATTAGATGCCATCTTGATTCATTCGGGAGAGCCAATTCGCATTTTTCTCGATGACAGTGACTACCCATTTAAAGTAAATCCGCATTTCAAAGCTTGGGTTCCTGTGACGGATGTCCCTCACTCCTGGTTATTAGTCGACGGAGTGAATAAGCCGAAGTTATGGTTTTACTCACCCGTTGATTATTGGCATAGCGTTGAACCTTTACCAACTAGCTTCTGGACGAAAGAAGTTGAGCTTATTCATCTAAAAAAGGCGGATGAAATTAAAGGCTTTTTAGCTAATTTACCGAAAGAGCATCTAGCTTATATTGGCTCCTCTGCAAACAAAGCTGAATCTCTAGGTATTTCGACACACAATATCAATCCAAAACCTGTACTCGATTATTATCATTATCACCGTTCATATAAGACAGATTATGAGCTGTACTGCATGCGTGAAGCCCAAAAAATGGCGGTGAATGGTCACTTATCAGCTTTCGAAGCTTTCCAAGCTGGAGCAAGTGAATTTGATATTAATATTAGCTATTTAGAAGCGACAGGGCATCGTGATACGAATGTACCTTACGGTAACATTGTGGCTTTAAATGAAAATGCAGCCGTGCTTCACTACACTAAATTACAGCAAACAGTTCCGAGTGAATTACGTAGTTTCTTGATTGATGCCGGTGCTGAGTACAATGGTTATGCCGCTGATATTACTCGTACTTATGCCGCTAAGAACAAAAGCGAATTTGCAGAATTAGTTGCGGATTTGAATACAGAACAACTCGCGCTGATCGCGTCTATTAAAGCTGGCGTACGTTATACCGATTATCATGTCGATATGCATCACCGTATTGCGAAATTACTCGCTAAACATGGAATCGTGAAAGGAATTAGCGAAGATGCGATGGTTGAAAATGGTCTAACAACACCATTTTTACCACACGGATTAGGCCATCCATTAGGTCTGCAAGTGCATGATGTGGCAGGTTTTATGCAGGATGAAGATGGTACTCATTTAGCTGCACCGAAAATGTATCCATTCTTACGCTGCACTCGTATTTTGGAACCAAGAATGGTGTTAACTATCGAGCCGGGCCTTTACTTTATTGAGTCTCTGCTTTCTACGTGGCGTACAGGGGAGTTCAGTCAGCACTTTAATTGGGATAAAATCGAGCACTTCAAACCTTATGGTGGTATTCGAATTGAAGATAATATTGTTATCCATCATAACCATATTGAAAATATGACTCGAGATTTGCATTTACCGTAATGAAAGCGTACTCAATTCCGGCAGAAACGATCTCTTTTTCGGAAGAGATCAAAAAAAGCCGTTTTATTACTTATATCGCTCATACCGAGGGTATTGAAGCTGCGAAAGATTATATTCAATCGATTAAAGCGCAATACCCCGATGCCCGGCATCATTGCTGGGCATTTGTGGCGGGGCGACCTGATGATTCTCAACAGTTAGGTTTTTCTGATGATGGAGAGCCTACGGGAACGGCAGGTAAACCCATTATGGCGCAGCTATTAGGTAGCAACTTAGGTGAGATCACTTGCGTTGTTGTGCGTTATTTTGGTGGAATAAAGCTAGGTACGGGTGGACTAGTCCGTGCTTATGGCAGTGGGGTTCAGCAGGCACTGAAGTTGCTCCCAACACAAACGAAAGTCCCTCAAAAAATCTTCAATGTGGTATGTGATTACTCACTTATCAATGGAGTTGAGCAATTATTAGCTCAGGTAAATGGTACTATATTGCTCAGTGATTATAATGAGTCTGTATCTTTGCAAATTTCTATTCCTGCTACTTGTGAGCAGGAGGCTAATGATAAATTACGTGATATCAGTCGTGGGGAAGTTACTCTCTTAGAATCGTCACAAGAGCAAACAGCATAGCAAGGAACCGGCCGAATGCATTTTCGCGCAATAACTCGTATTGTCGGGTTACTCGTCATTATCTTCTCTTTTACTATGGTCATACCTGGTATTGTCGCACTGATATATCGCGATGGTGCGGGACGAGCATTCAGTCAAACTTTTATAACGGCATTGCTGATTGGGCTTTTTTTATGGTTACCTACGCGAAATAGCCGACATGAATTAAAAGCAAAAGAAGGTTTTTTAATCGTTGTTCTGTTCTGGACGGTGCTAGGAAGTGTCGGGGCGCTGCCATTTATCTTCTCTGAAAAACCCAATTTATCTGTTACAGATGCCTTCTTTGAATCCTTTTCTGGGCTAACAACTACCGGTGCAACAACTCTGACGGGATTAGACTCTCTTCCGAAAGCGATTTTATTCTATCGGCAGATGCTGCAATGGCTTGGAGGGATGGGGATTATTGTACTTGCTGTCGCGATTTTGCCTCTCTTAGGTGTCGGGGGGATGCAGCTCTATCGGGCTGAGATGCCGGGGCCATTAAAAGATAACAAAATGCGTCCGCGAATTGCGGAAACGGCAAAAACCCTTTGGCTTATTTATGTATTGCTAACTATTGCGTGTGCGATTGCATTATGGATCGCCGGTATGGATGTGTTCGATGCGATATCACACAGTTTTTCAACCATCGCGATCGGTGGGTTTTCTACCCATGATGCTAGCATCGGCTACTTTAATAGTCCTGCCATTAATACCATTATTGGCGTCTTTCTAATTATCTCGGGTTGTAACTTTGGTTTGCACTTTGCGGTTCTAACGGGAAGAAGCCTTGGAATTTATTGGCGCGACCCTGAATTTAGAATGTTCATCAGTTTCCAGTTTGTTCTAGTCGTGATCTGTACCGCGGTGCTGATGTATCACTCCGTATATGCTGGCTTTGGACAAACGCTGGATCAAGCCTTTTTCCAAGTGGTCTCGATGGCGACTACCGCGGGCTTCACCACCGATAGTTTTTCTGGCTGGCCGCTGTTCTTACCAATGCTCCTATTATGTGCGGCGTTTGTCGGTGGATGCGCAGGGTCAACGGGAGGGGGATTAAAAGTTATTCGTATCCTTTTACTGTTCCTGCAAGGCTCACGAGAATTAAAGCGATTAGTACATCCTAATGCGGTCTATACCATTAAATTAGGGCAGCGGGCGCTGCCTGAAAGGATCATTGAAGCTGTCTGGGGGTTCTTCTCTGCTTATGCTTTAGTTTTCGTGGTTAGCTTGTTGCTTTTAATCGCCACTGGGGTGGATGAGTTTTCTGCATTCTCAGCGATTGCAACAACGTTGAATAACTTAGGTCCTGGCTTAGGTACTGTTGCTGATAACTTCACAACAATGAATCCTGCAGGTAAATGGATTTTAGTTGTCACGATGCTGTTTGGTCGTTTGGAAGTGTTTACTTTATTAGTGTTACTGACCCCAACTTTCTGGCGTGAGTAATATAACTGCGTCGCTAACGTATATAGATAGTAACGATTAGGAAGAAAAATGAGTTATCTACTTTTGCACTCAAGCACCGATGGGCAAACCAAAAAAATCATACTTAAAATGGCAGATCAATTACGTCGCGCTGGGCGTGAGTGTGATATTCGTGATTTGAATTCAGATAAAAGCTTTAACTTATCTGCTTACGAAAAGGTTCTAGTGGGAGCTTCTATTCGTTATGGACATTTCAATAAGCAGTTAGTGCGTTTTGCCACAACCCATCAAAATCAACTTAATTCGATGAAGACGGGATTCTTTGCCGTTAACCTTACAGCAAGAAAAGAAGGTAAGAATACTGTTGAGACGAATGCCTATACTCGTAAGTTCTTAGAGAAGTGTCCATGGCAACCGACCGTGAAGTCTGTTTTTGCAGGTGCGCTGTTTTATCCCCGCTATAAATGGTTTGATAGAGTGATGATCAGACTGATTATGAAAATGACAGACGGGCCAACCGACCCAAATACAGAAATTGAATACACTAATTGGAATGATGTCGCTGAGTTCGCAACGAGATTTGATAATATCTAGGCTTATTTTTAAACAAATCGTGGTTGATTTATACGATTTGTTTAAAAAGAAAACGGTCGAATAAAAATATTCAAAAAACACTTGCAGGATTTCTGCGACTCCCTATAATGCGCATCCACTGACCGGGAACAAGCCAACGCAAAGCGCGATGGACACTGAACCGGCAGCGAGAGAATCTGAAAAGATTAAGCAAAAAAATGCTTGACTCTCACTGAGGAAAGCGTAATATACGCCACCTCGCGACAACGACCTAGGTTGATAAAAACTGAGTCGAATTTCTCAAGAAATGTCGCACCGCTCTTTAACAATTTATCAGACAATCTGTGTGGGCACTCACAGGACACTATCAAAAAAATATTTGATTTTAAGTCTTGAAGAGTGACTAACACGTTAATTCATATATATGAACTAATAGGTAATTTGGTTTCTTCGGAAATCAAACGACAGTAAACATTCTTTGAGCATCAAGCTTTTTAATTGAAGAGTTTGATCATGGCTCAG
>NZ_WLTU01000002.1:0-39179 GCF_009706275.1 Providencia sp. wls1943 | reverse complement strand
CTGAGCCATGATCAAACTCTTCAATTAAAAAGCTTGATGCTCAAAGAATGTTTACTGTCGTTTGATTTCCGAAGAAACCAAATTACCTATTAGTTCATATATATGAATTAACGTGTTAGTCACTCTTCAAGACTTAAAATCAAATATTTTTTTGATAGTGTCCTGTGAGTGCCCACACAGATTGTCTGATAAATTGTTAAAGAGCGGTGCGACATTTCTTAAGAAATTCGACTCAGTTTTTATCAACTTAGGTCGTTGTCGCGAGGTGGCGTATATTACGCTTTCCTCAGTGAGAGTCAAGCATTTTTTTGCTTAATCTTTTCAGATTCTCTCGCTGCCGGTTCAGTGTCCATCGCGCTTTGCGTTGGCTTGTTCCCGGTCAGTGGATGCGCATTATAGGGAGTCGCAGAAATCCTGCAACCCTTTTTTTAAGATTTTTTACGGTTTTTAGTTCAACTGCTGCATTCCACAGCAAAACCCCTATTTATACTCACTTACACACAGATTTATCCACAGACTGAAAAAATAGTGAAAATAGTTCGCGCATTACGCAAACGTTTGCGCTACAATTGGCGCGAAAATTCGGCATTGATTTTATTTTGATGCTCTGAAATTGTTAGTGACTTATATATAGATATTGCTTCTTTATCCAAATCCAAGGGATCTATCTCATGCAACAGCTTCGTCCTATTCGCCGTGCCCTGCTTAGTGTGTCTGATAAAACAGGGGTTGTTGAATTCGCTAAGGCGCTTTCTCACCGTGGTGTTGAACTGCTTTCTACCGGTGGAACCGCTAAATTACTAGCAGAGCAAGGCCTTAAGGTCACTGAAGTTTCAGATTACACAGGTTTTCCTGAAATGATGGATGGTCGAGTTAAGACTTTGCACCCGAAAGTTCACGGTGGGATCTTAGGTCGTCGCGGTAAAGATGATGCCATCATGCAGCAGCATGACATTGCACCTATTGATATGGTGGTTGTAAACCTTTATCCATTTGCTCAAACCGTCGCAAAACCAAACTGCACATTAGAAGATGCTGTTGAGAATATCGATATTGGCGGTCCAACGATGGTTCGCTCCGCAGCCAAGAACCATAAAGACGTGGCTATCGTGGTTAACAGTAATGACTATGACAAAATCATCGAAGAGATGGATAACCACGAAAACTCGCTGAACTGGTCAACACGTTTTGACTTAGCCATTAAAGCATTTGAGCACACCGCAGCTTATGACAGCATGATTGCTAACTACTTTGGTGAACTGGTCGCGCCATATCACGGTGATACTACTCAGCCATCAGGTCGTTTCCCTCGTACCCTGAATTTAAACTTCATTAAGAAGCAAGATATGCGCTATGGCGAAAACAGCCATCAAGATGCCGCTTTCTATATAGAAGAAAATCCAAAAGAAGCGTCGATTGCCACTGCGAACCAAATTCAAGGTAAAGCACTTTCTTATAATAATATCGCAGACACTGATGCCGCTCTTGAGTGTGTTAAATCTTTCGATGAGCCTGCCTGCGTTATTGTTAAGCATGCTAACCCTTGTGGCGTTGCTATTGGTGACAATATCCATACCGCTTATGATAAAGCATTCAAGACTGACCCAACCTCAGCATTCGGTGGCATCATTGCGTTTAACCGCCAATTAGATAAAGCCACCGCAGAAGCCATCATTGAACGCCAATTTGTTGAAGTGATTATTGCCCCTTCTATTGCTGAAGATGCATTACCTTCTTTATCTACCAAGCAAAACGTACGCGTTCTGGTGTGTGGTGAATGGAGCAAGCCAGTTGCAGGTTTAGATTTCAAACGTGTGAATGGCGGTTTATTGGTTCAAGACCGAGACTTAGGTATGGTCGAAGCGGAAGATTTACGCGTCGTGACCACACGCCAGCCAACTGAGCGTGAATTAAAAGATGCGCTGTTCTGCTGGAAAGTGGCTAAATTCGTAAAATCAAATGCGATTGTTTATTCGAAGAATGACATGACTATCGGTATTGGTGCAGGCCAAATGAGCCGTGTGTACTCTGCTAAGATTGCTGGGATCAAAGCCGCTGATGAAGGTTTAGAAGTCGCAGGCTGTGCAATGGCATCCGATGCATTCTTCCCATTCCGCGATGGCATCGATGCAGCTGCCTCTGTAGGCGTTACTTGCGTTATTCAACCAGGTGGATCTATTCGTGATGATGAAGTAATTGCCGCTGCCAATGAACATGGCATCGCAATGATCTTCACTAACATGCGTCATTTCCGTCACTAATTGCTAGGGGTTTCTATGAATATACTGATTATTGGTGGTGGTGGTCGTGAGCACGCTTTAGCATGGAAAGCCGCACAGTCTCCATTAGCAGATAAAGTGTATGTTGCACCGGGTAACGCGGGTACTGCACTGGAACCTGCTCTGGAAAATGTCGATATCTCAGCAACTGACATTGATGGTTTACTGCAATTTGCCAAAGACAAGCAAATCGGTTTAACCATCGTAGGCCCAGAGGCACCATTAGTTATCGGTGTGGTCAATGCATTCAAACAGGCTGGTTTAACCATTTTTGGACCAACTCAAGGTGCTGCGCAGTTAGAAGGTTCTAAAGCGTTCACCAAAGATTTCTTAGCGCGTCACAATATTCCGACTGCAGCTTATGAAAACTTTACGGAAATTGAGCCTGCTTTGGCTTATTTAGATAAAGTCGGCGCACCTATCGTTATCAAAGCTGATGGTTTGGCTGCTGGTAAAGGCGTGATTGTGGCGATGACGCTGCAAGAAGCTAAAGATGCCGTCCATGATATGCTGGCTGGCAATGCATTCGGTGATGCGGGCCATCGCATCGTTATCGAAGAGTTCCTTGATGGCGAAGAAGCAAGTTTCATCGTCATGGTGGATGGCGAGAATGTCATTCCGATGGCAACCAGCCAAGACCATAAACGTGTTGGCGATAGAGATACTGGCTTAAACACTGGCGGTATGGGTGCATATTCCCCAGCGCCAGTGGTGACAGATACGGTTCATCAGCGTGTTATGGAGCAAGTCATTTATCCGACCGTTAAAGGGATGGATCAAGAAGGGAACCGTTACCAAGGTTTCTTATATGCAGGTTTGATGATTGATAAAGCGGGCAATCCGAAAGTTATCGAGTTTAACTGCCGTTTTGGCGACCCAGAAACTCAGCCAATTATGATGCGCTTACAATCTGATTTAGTCGCTCTGTGTTTAGCGGGTGCTAAAGGCGAACTCGCAGGTAAAGATTCCCTGTGGGATGAACGTCCAGCGCTAGGTATCGTGATTGCGGCAGGTGGATATCCAGGTGATTATCGCAATGGTGATGTGATTTCGGGTCTCCCAACCTCAGAAGCGACTGATAGCAAAGTGTTCCATGCAGGTACCAAACTAAACCAAGCAGGTGAGGTCGTCACTGCTGGCGGACGCGTTCTGTGTGTCACTGCGTTAGGTAATGACATCGCAAAAGCCCAAGCTAAAGCGTATGAAGTTGCCAAGACTATCAATTGGTCTGGCAGCTTCTATCGCAACGATATCGGCTACCGTGCCATCGCTCGTATTAAGTAATAGAACAAATAATAGAAGCAATTAACCCACAAGCTGATAAGAGGAAACTTTTATCAGCTTTTTACTTTTGAATTTTTGCTGTTTGCTGTTTGCTTTTTGCTTTTTGCTTTTTGCCTTTGACCTTCACACCACCAATGGCTCTAAGTCTTTCGAATCACAGCAAAGCTGCAAGAGAGAGAATCTCTAGGAGCATACATGAGTATGTGACTAGAGTGAACGAACGTAGCAATACAGCTGTGGTTCGAAAGACGACGAGCGGTGACCTACAAAGAATCTTTACTAGGTTGCCAGCTGCAAAAATTAGTATCCGCCACCATCAAAAGCTGACTCCCCTCTGGCGACTCCAGCCACGCCAAATTCAGCTCTTTCGTCCAGACTTTGGCTCTATCATCTAGCCATTTCTGTGCATACGGTTCGAAAGTAACATCGCGCTTTTCACCATCACAAGTGGTGATTTTACCTTGCTTCCAATACCCTTGATGTAGCTCTACGCCACCCACAATCAGTGCGGTATTAATATTCAAGATACGGTCGGCTTCAAAGCGCCAACGATTAATTTCATCAGAGGAAAGCGGGGTTTTGATATTATTTTGCGCGCGCTGCATAAACACAATTTCATTGTCTTTACTAAAGCGCAGTTGTTCCGTGATGTTGTTATCCCCTTGATTGAGGACTTGGCTGCGGATTTGCCACAATTTGCCATCACGATATTCAAAGAAATTGACGGAGGTGTCGGTTCTTTTATAGGGGCTATACACCACCATTAAGACCAACGGCTGACTCTTCGCATCATTCAGTCTCCACATTCGGATTACGCCTTCATCGGCAATAAATCCGCTGGCACTAAACTCAGGGAGTCGAGGCGAATTAGAAGAACAGGCGCTTAGTATTGAGACTGCTCCCAACACCAGCAACCTTTGGCGAATAAACAAAAGGGGTAACTTCATACCCCCTCTGATAATTCTCGTAGACAATGTATTTATTTTACAGCGTCTTTCAGTGCTTTACCGGCAGAGAATGCTGGTACAGTTGTTGCAGGAATTTGGATTTCTGCTTTAGTTTGTGGGTTACGACCGGTACGAGCTGCACGGTGGCTAACTTTAAAAGTACCGAAACCGACCAGTTGTACTGCTTCGCCGCTTTTCAGAGAATCTGAAATTGCGCTCAGAGTTGCTTCTAAAGCTGCTTTAGCTTGAGTTTTAGTCAGATCTGCTGATTCTGCGATAGCATCAACTAATTCAGTCTTGTTCATAAATTATCCTTACACAGTGTGTTTATCGTTTGCAAAGCATCGAGTGCGTCGGATATGCCAGATAGACAGCCCCTGATACACGCCCCCGATAGCCACTTCTTCTCGCCCCTAAATGTAGAACAGAGTAGGGGTAAATGTGAAGTCTTAGTACACAGCATTACTGCTTTAAGTCACGTTTTCGCGTTTAAAAGTGCAAAATTTACGCGACAGTAATGCCGATATTGCTGACACCCGCTTCGCGGAGGTCAGATTTTAATCCTTTAATTAACTCTAAGTCTCGTTCTTCGCAAGCGGCTAATAAGCGGAAAATGTCCCATTGAATGTCCCACTCTTCTTCCACAGCAGGCACCACTTTTAGCTCTTCATCGGTCATTTCACGCCCTGCTTGAGTCATTTCAAGCATAGCAACAGTACGAATCGATGCTTCACTGACTAAGATTGCGTGCTCCAGGGTTTCACCACTCAGTTTTGCATGAATGAGTTCACCTAAAGCAATACAAGCGTCGATAGCAGGATAAACACCGTACATATCGAAGTCATCGGCGACTGGAATAATTTCTTCTAACTTCTCTAACTGATTGTCGAAATTGACTTTGCTATCTTTGATAACCAAGGTTTCCCAAACTAAATCAAGGATGGCACGATAAACCTTCGCATCAGCAAATTCAGTTTGCTGGCAAAACATTTGATAATTAGGATACATTCTCTCGCACAGGGATGCCATGAAGGTCATATGCTGCCAGCTTTCTAGTTTCTCTAACCTCAAATGAATAGGATTTCTTAACATAATTTCTGACTCATCAATCTCAATACTTCGCAGTTTACCTGAAAATCTGCCAATGCCACATATTTTGCTGATAATTAGCCAATTTTCTCATTCATTCGCTTAAAAAATGTGCGATTCGAAGCGATTCCATCAGCAAAACGGGTCGGTTCTGGCAATCTATACCCCTGAATACACCGTTTTACCCACTCTAGCGAGGAAATAAAACTGACTTTGTGACCCGGAGAAAGATATAAAGGATTACAGCGTTTCTTACTGCGATAAACCCACCCTAATTGCTCTTGAGCCGCTTTCAACATTTCGACACTTTCAGGTTCAGCATTGAGTTCAACAACATCACCACATAAACGGCTTTTTGCTACCCCTATCGTCGCTACATCGGCCAATAATCCAAAATGACAAGCCACCCCAAAACGCCGCGGATGAGCAATACCTTGACCATCCACCAGCACTAAGTCGGGCTTTTGTTGAATTCTTTCCCACGCCGCCATTAATCCTGGGACTTCACGAAACGAGAGCAACCCGGGTATATAGGGTAACTGAGTTGGGATCCGTGCGATTTGATACTCCACCAATTGCAGCTCAGGCCATGAAAGCACCACAATCACCGCGCGAGTCACGGTGCCGTCTTGCTCAAAACCGACATCCGCACCACCAATAAAACGCGGCGGGACAAACTCATCATTCAGAATGACTTGTTGAGCTAGCTCTACCTGCTGTTGTCGCAACTGCTGAGTATCAATTGCCATCATGGAACCATTATTAATAAGGATTAATCATAGATGATAATGATGCACTTACAAGATCCTGTAAATACATCGCTTAAATCAGAGGCACAAATAGCGGCAAATCACTGCAAAGTGACGCCGCTATTGGGAATGAAAGACTATTGGTGATATTGACGAGAGAAACGGTGAACCGCGTCCACAAACGCACCCGCATGTTCAGGCGCTACATCTTGATGAATACCATGACCTAAATTGAAGACATGCCCTTCACCTTGACCAAAGCCCGCTAAAATATGCTGTACTTCTTGCTCAATACGCGCAGGTGGCGCATATAACATTGAAGGATCCATATTGCCTTGCAGCGCCACTTTGTCACCAACACGGCGACGAGCATCCGCAATTTCGGTCGTCCAATCCAAACCTAGCGCATCACAACCTGTTGCCGCCATCTCTTCTAACCACTGACCGCCACCTTTAGTAAACAGGGTCACAGGCACACGACGACTGTCATTTTCACGGATTAAACCATCGACAATTTTGTGCATGTAGCGCAGGGAGAATTCCAGATAATCACGCTTAGTTAATACGCCGCCCCACGTATCAAAAATCATCAGGGATTGCGCACCCGCACGTACTTGAGCATTCAGATACAAAATCACACTATCCGCCAGCTTATCCAGCAGCAAATGCAGCGTCTTTGGATCTTCATACATCATTTTTTTGATTTTAGTGAACGCTTTGCTGCTGCCACCTTCAACCATATAGGTCGCTAATGTCCACGGACTACCCGAGAAACCAATCAGTGGCACATCACCATTTAAGGCTTTACGAATGGCACGAACGGCGTCCATTACATAGCCCAGTTCCATTTCTGGATCGGGAATTGGGATATTTTTAACATCGGCAGCGCTTGCTACTGGTCTTTCAAAACGAGGGCCTTCCCCTGTTTCGAAATAGAGCCCCAGCCCCATCGCATCAGGAATGGTTAGAATATCAGAGAATAAAATTGCGGCGTCTAATGGAAAACGACGAAGTGGTTGTAACGTGACTTCACACGCTAACTCAGTATTTTTGCACAAAGCAATAAAATCACCAGCTTCTGCACGAGTTGCTTTATATTCTGGTAGGTAACGCCCTGCTTGACGCATCATCCATACTGGGGTCACATCTACAGGCTGGCGTAGCAACGCACGTAGATAGCGGTCATTTTTCAACTCAGTCATTATTTACTCCATTATTATTGTGGCCGCCGCAAATGGCTAAGGCGCCATATTATACCAGTAAAGGGAAACAATATCAGCGCCAGCGCAATTAGTGGTTATCTTCATCAAATTGACGACATAACACCACGCTATCTTCAATTAATCGCCGAGCAATCGTATCTCCCGGCGGGATCAGCGGCAGATCATTATAGTGATACCAGTTAGCGCTCACTAACTCTTTAGGATCTACTTGAATGTCCCCACTATCATAATCCGCTAAAAAGCCCATCATCAACGAGTGTGGGAATGGCCAAGGCTGGGAAGAGACATAACGAATATTGCGTACTTTTATATGGCTCTCTTCCATCACTTCGCGAGCCACCGCCTCTTCTAAGGTTTCCCCCACTTCCACAAAACCTGCCAGCACCGTGAACAGCGGATTTTGTGAATGGCGACGATGTTGTGCCAGCAAAATATGATCATCGCGGCGAATACCGACGATAATGCATGGGGCAATTTGTGGATAATAACGTTCATGGCAGTGGTCGCACAGACATGCCCACTCCGTTGAACTATGGCGCATCGCCGTTCCGCAATATCCACAATAACGATGAGAGCGATAAAATTCCGCGAGCTGTACACCACGCCCTGCGAGGCGAAATAGCCCTTCATCTTGAGAAGCGACCACGCGAGGCGAAGCCATATCCGATGACATTTTTTCAGCAATCAGCCAGACAATTTCCCCTTGCCACTCACCTATTGGAGTTGCTAGTTTCCCCGTTAATCCAAACTGCTGTGCAGCACCTCTTGGTACATCACCTTGGGGCAACCATAACCGCCCCGCAAAGCAGACAAACCACCAGCCGCTTTCGGTTCCTGCTAATGTGTGTTTATTCATTCTGTTTCTCTATTTCAGCACGCTGAGTTGCGGTTAAAGATACGCTTATTTTATAGATTGTCATACAACCGTTTGATTCGTCACTACCCTTTCACGATTTTGACACTTTTTAGACATTTAAAAGTCACCGCATCTAAAAAGTGTCACACAACTGTCAATTCATTGTCATCTCAAATAATTAGCATGCCAACTAACCAATACGGCGACTCTTATAGAGAGAAACAAGATGAAAGCTATCGTACCTGCAATTTTACTGTCACTCAGTGCGTCTCAAATGGCATTTGCGGCTGACAGCGATTTAACCCAACTTATCGAAGCTGCAAAGAAAGAAGGCCAAGTTTATAGCGTCGGGATGCCTGATACATGGGCGAACTGGAAAGGCACATGGCAGGATTTATCGACAGAATACGGTTTAAAACATCAAGATACAGACATGAGCTCTGCGCAGGAAATTGCAAAGTTTGCCGCTGAAAAAAATAACGCCACCGCAGATATCGGTGATGTCGGCGCATCTTTCGGCCCTGTTGCTGTGCAAAAAGGCGTGACTCAGCCGTACAAACCGACCACTTGGTCACAAGTGCCGGACTGGGCAAAAGATAAAGATGGTCATTGGGCGCTGGCTTATACCGGCACTATCGCATTTATGATCAATAAAGACTTAGTCAAAGACGCCCCAAAAAGCTGGGATGATTTACTTAAAGGAAAATACAAAGTCACCGTTGGGGATGTGGGCATTGCTGCACAAGCCAACAACGCTGTATTGGCTGCCGCTTTTGCACGTGGTGGCGATGAAAATAACCTGAAGCCTGCCATTGAATTCTTTGGCGAATTAGCCAAACAAAAGCGTTTATCCGTCAATGACCCAACGGTTGCCAACATCGAAAAAGGCGAAGTGGAAGTGGGAATTTTATGGGATTTCAACGCACTGAACTACCGTGACCAAATCAACCGTGACCGCTTTATCGTGGTGATCCCATCCGATGGCAGCGTTATCTCCGGTTACACCACCATCATCAATAAATTTGCTAAAAACCCAAATGCCGCGAAATTAGCCCGCGAGTTTATCTTCAGTGATAAAGGACAAATCAACCTTGCAGAAGGTTATGCGCGCCCAATTCGTGCTCAATATCTGACACTGCCTGCGGATATCCAAGCCAAATTACTGCCAGATGAGCAATACAAAAATGTTCACCCGATTAAAGATGCCGAAGGCTGGGAAAAGTCATCACGCAATTTACCGAAAATGTGGCAGCAACAAGTATTAATTCACCAGCAATAATCGCAATTAGGAATCAACAGTCTGATGTCTAAAAAAGTCATACTTGTTGTTCTCGACGGTTTAAGTTATTCAGTAGCCCATCAATGTATGGGCTATCTCAATGGTCTTATCAAAGCCGATAGAGCAACACTTTATAAAATGGAGTGTGAGCTCCCATCCATGTCTCGCCCGCTGTACGAATGCATTTTGACGGGCATTCCTCCGGTTCAAAGTGGCATCGTCAACAACGATGTGGTGCGACTTTCTCACTTCGAGAGCATCTTTTCACTGGCTCACCAAGCCGGAAAAACCACCGCAGCGGCAGCGTACTATTGGGTCAGTGAGCTGTATAACCGTGCGCCATTTGAGGCGAACCGCGACCGATTTACCCATGATAAACAGCTACCGATTCAGCATGGTTGCTTCTACCAAGCAGACCACTACCCTGATGATCACCTGTTTATGGATGCCGAATATCTACGCACCCAGCACGACCCCGATTTTTTACTGATCCACCCCATGAATATCGATGATGCGGGGCATAAGTTTGGATTTGACTCACCCCAGTATCGCAATGCAGCCCGTAAAGCAGACATTTATTTATCCCATTACTTACCGATGTGGATAGAGCAAGGCTACCAAATCATCATCACCAGCGACCACGGGATGAATAACGACCGTAGCCACGGTGGTATTTTACCAGAAGAGTGTACAGTTCCGCTGTTGACTATCGGCAGCGCATTCTCTCATCGCCCCGACGTTCCAATGGAGCAAACGGCGATTTGTGGCACCGTTTGCCAGTTACTGGGTGCGCCATTCACAGACAAAACTGTATGCCATGATTTATTAGCAGGAGGTCGCTAATGGCGGATATCCCTGCCAACGACCAGCCCCGCCAGCAAGAGAGAGGCTTAACGATGTTTAACAAGCCCAATGTACGTTTTCACTGGCGCGCCACACTGTTAATCGTGCCGTTTATTGTGCTGTTTTGCCTGTTTCAAATCGCCCCAATGATTTGGGTGCTATTCAATAGTTTTGTCTACGAAGAAGCGTGGTCTTTTGAAAATTACGTTGAAATTTTCTCCAATGATTTCTACCTACAAGCGTTTCAAAACACCCTATGGCTATCGCTAATTTGTAGCGTTGTTGGCTTGTTGATCGCCTGCGTAACGGCATTTTCTATCTATAAGATGCAAGGCAAAGTGCGCAATTTCATGATTTCGTTTACCACCATGGCGAGCAACTTCAGCGGCGTCCCATTAGCTTTCGCATTTATTATTATCTTAGGTTTTAACGGGGCGATTACCCTGCAACTTAAAGCGTGGGGATGGATTGATGATTTTAATATTTACAGCGCCAGTGGCTTGATGCTGCTGTACATCTACTTCCAAATCCCGCTTGGTATTTTACTGCTTTATCCTGCATTCGATGCACTTAAACCTGAATGGGAAGATGCGGCAAAAACCATGGGCGCCAGCAAGTTAACCTACTGGCTGAAAGTGGGCATTCCCGTCATTTCCCCTGCCCTGTTAGGGACATTTATTATCTTGGTTGCCAATGCCGTTGGCGCTTATGCCAGTACTTACGCACTCACCAGTGGTAACTACAACTTGGTCACTATCCGCATTGCCAGCCTGGTCTCTGGCGACCTGTTCTTAGAGCCAAATATGGCAGCCGCGCTGTCCGTTGTGCTGATTGCGATCCTCGGGTTTATCACCGCCATCCACCACTGGCTATTAAAGCGGAGCTACCATGCTAAATCCTAATATTCGTAGCCCAAAAGCACCGAGCTTACTGTTTCATAAAATGGTTCTCGGCACCGTTGCCGCTATTCTTGCGCTGCCAATTATCGCCACTTTTATTTACTCCATTTCGAGCTCGTGGGGCGCGACGATTATGCCTGATGCGCTCTCGATCAAATGGTATTTGCAACTGTGGCAAGATCCGCGCTTTTTAATGGCATTTGGGCGATCACTACTGATCTGTTTTGGCACATTGCTGATCAGCGTACTGGTCATTTTGCCAATGACTTTTGCCGTTTTTTACCGTTTTCCAAAGCTCAAAGGGTTGATGGATTTACTGATTATTCTCCCCTTTGCGATCCCACCCGTGGTTTCTTCAGTCGGTTTACTGCAAATCTTTGCTGATGAGCCATTCATGTTGGTCGGTACTCCGTGGATCTTAATTGGCACCTACTTCACCATTACGTTGCCATTTATGTACCGCGCGCTGGCGAATAGCTTTCAAGGGATCAACTTGCACGACTTAATGGATGCCGCACACCTACTCGGCGCCAGCACCTTTAAAGCCTTTTTAATGATAGTCCTGCCAAATATCCGTAAAGGGTTATTGGTCTCTTTACTGATTTCCTTCTCATTCTTAATGGGAGAATTCGTATTCGCCAATATCTTAGTGGGAACCCGCTTTGAAACCTTGCAGATCTATCTGTTTAATATGCGCCAAACTAGCGGACATTTTACCTCTGCGCTAGTGATGTCTTACTTCCTATTTACGTTGTTGCTCACGTGGTTAGCAACGCGCTTGAATCGTGAGGGAAATGAACGATGAGCTACGTTATTGCCGAAAACCTAACAAAATCCTTTGGTCAGAACCAAGTATTCTCCGATATCCAGTTTACGATTGAACAAGGGGAATTTATTACGCTATTGGGGCCAAGTGGCTGCGGAAAATCCACATTACTGCGTTGTATCGCGGGGCTTGAACAACCTGACAGCGGGGAGCTGTATATCAACCGCCAGAATATCACTCAGCAGCCAGCTCAACAGCGCGGCGTGGGCATGGTATTTCAAAGCTATGCCCTCTTCCCAAACATGACGGTGGCTGAAAACATCGCGTTTGGGTTGAAAATGCGTAAGATGCCCGCCACTGAGCGAGATAAAGCCGTGGCGGAAGTCATCGATATGGTGGAATTACAAGGCAAAGAAAACCAATATCCGCACCAACTTTCGGGTGGTCAGCGCCAGCGTGTTGCCCTTGCTCGCGCATTGGTGATGAAGCCACAAATTTTACTCCTCGATGAGCCGTTATCCGCCCTTGATGCCCGCATTCGTAAACATTTACGCCAGCAAATTCGTGAAATTCAGCGAGAGCTGAAGCTCACCACCATTTTCGTCACCCACGACCAGGACGAAGCGATGATTATGTCTGACCGCATCTTCTTAATGAACAAAGGCTCAATTATCCAAAGCGATACTGCGGAAAATATCTATACTCAGCCAGCTACTGAATTTGTGGCTCGATTTATGGGGCACTACAATCTGGTGGACGCTGAAAAAGCCAATGGGATGCTGGGCGTGAATTTACAAGGCACCCTAGCCATTCGCCCTGAGTCCATTTATGTTCGCGAAGTGGGACGTCAATATGGCAACCATATTTCGGCACCTGTGGATGCCGTGATCCTTGACCACCAACTTTTAGGGAATATTATTCGCTATAGCGTGAACACGCCTGCGGGGGATATGACCGTGGACTTGCTCAACCGCTCATCTGAGCGTTTATTTGAGCCAGGCACACGCCTTGAGTTAATGTTTAATAAAAATGAAATTCGAGCTCTAAGCTAATCAACAATAAGCTAGTCAGTGAAAGGAACCCCATGCAAAACCCATCTACGCAAACCAAATTAGCGATTTTTGATCTCGATGATACCCTGATCCGTGGCGATAGCAGCGTACTTTGGACGCAATATTTATGGGATAAGAAAATCATTACCGACCCGCGTTTTGTCGAAGCCGATAAAGAGATGATGGCGCAATACAACGCGGGCAATTTGGATATGGTGACTTACTTAAAGTTTAGTTTGCAGACTCTTGATGGCTTTAAAACTGAACAAGTCGATGAGTGGTTAGATGATTTTGTGGATACCATTATCATTCCGCGCATTTACCCTAACGCATTAAGCACAATTGCTTCATACCGATCCCAAGGGATCCCGATCATTGTGATCTCCGCAACGGTCACCTTTATCGTGAAGAAGGTAGCGGATCGCCTTGGCGCCGATGTCACGATGGGCATTGATATTAAGCGTTCAAATGGCTGTTACACCACCGAAATTGACGGTATCCCGACCTTCAAAGAGGGCAAAGTGAAGCGTTTAACTCAGTGGATTGCCCATCAGCCAATCACCGATGCGTATATTTATTTCTATACCGATTCCGCCAATGACCTACCAATGTGTCATTTCGCCGATGAAACGTTCATCATCAACGGTGACCCGCGCCTGCTCCAAGCCGCCACTGAAAACCACTGGCCGCAATATTCGTGGAGTTTGTAAAACCCCTATTTAGCCAACCTAGTTTTAACTTTTAACTCTTAATTTCTAGGTTTTGGATTTTTAGGTTTTTAACTAACTGCCTTTCAAAGGTTCCTCTAAATTATTCGTGCTAGAGGAAGGCGGCAAACTAAGATATCCCTAGGAGCATACACAAGTATGTGACTAGGGAGCCAACGCACCTATCGCGCGAAGAATGACGAGGAAAATGCTTGAGAATCACAGGAAGCTCTCTATACTGATTAACTCTTGTCGGAGTGCCTAGTATGCATTTGCATCAGGCTGAGACCGTTAATTCGGGATCCGCGGAACCTGATCGGGTTAATACCCGCGAAGGGAACAAGAGTAATCTTCTAGCACGTTCGATCCCGCCTTTGGTGGATCTTTTGTTGCAACGCCATACCATTACTCCTCCGAACTCCAGACAAGCAACTTTCTTTCGATAAACCCGCTATTGGCGCTTTACGCCGTATAGCCTGTGACGATGTCAGGAAATTGCTATGTCCAATAATGCTAATAATGCAGTTATACCGAGCACCGATATTTCCCCTAAAGCTGCGCCAGCACGCACTCGAAAAGAGCAGCGTGATGCCGCAGAAAACTTTATCAATACCCTTTCCGGTGTTTCATTTCCAAACTCTGAACGAATCTACCTACAAGGCTCGCGGGACGACATCCAAGTTCCCATGCGCGAAATCCAGCTCTCTCCAACGCTTATCGGCGGCGATAAAGATAATCCCAAATTTGAAGATAACGAGGCCGTCCCTGTTTATGACACTTCAGGCCCTTACGGCGACCCGACCTCTGAACTCAACGTTCACAAAGGATTGAAAAAAATCCGTGCACCGTGGATTGATGAACGCGCCGATACCGTTGCCGTCGAAAACCTAAGTTCCGACTTTACCCAGCAGCGCTTAGCGGACGCAGGTTTAGATCACTTACGTTTTAATCATCGCCCTGCGCCACTAAAAGCGCAAACAGGCAAATGCGTCACTCAGTTACATTATGCTCGCCAAGGCATTGTGACTCCCGAAATGGAATTTATCGCCATCCGTGAAAATATGGGACGTGAACGTATTCGCAGCGAAGTTCTAAGACAACAGCATCCGGGGCAAAGCTTTGGAGCGATTTTGCCAGAAAATATTACGCCGGAATTTGTACGCCAAGAAGTGGCTGCGGGTCGCGCTATCATTCCTGCCAATATTAACCACCCAGAATCTGAACCGATGATTATCGGGCGTAATTTCTTAGTGAAAGTGAATGCGAATATCGGTAACTCCTCGGTGACTTCATCCATCGAAGAAGAGGTGGAAAAACTAATTTGGTCTACTCGCTGGGGCGCAGATACGGTGATGGATTTATCCACTGGCCGCTATATTCACGAAACCCGCGAATGGATTTTACGTAATAGCCCTGTGCCAATCGGTACGGTGCCTATCTACCAAGCGCTCGAAAAAGTGAACGGCGTTGCTGAAAACCTCACTTGGGAAATGTTCCGCGACACCCTGCTGGAACAAGCCGAGCAAGGGGTGGATTACTTCACTATCCAT
The DNA here is from genome assembly GCF_009706275.1 of Providencia sp. wls1943. Classification (NCBI taxonomy): domain Bacteria; kingdom Pseudomonadati; phylum Pseudomonadota; class Gammaproteobacteria; order Enterobacterales; family Morganellaceae; genus Providencia; species Providencia sp. wls1943. The sequence continues at coordinate 23,656 of NZ_WLTU01000002.1, read as the reverse complement.
GCTGGCGTTTTACTGCGCTACGTGCCAATGACGGCGAAACGCCTGACCGGCATTGTCTCCCGAGGCGGCTCTATCATGGCGAAATGGTGTTTATCCCACCACCAAGAGAACTTCCTGTATGAGCATTTCCGTGAAATTTGCGAAATTTGCGCCGCTTATGATGTATCGCTGTCTCTTGGAGATGGGTTACGTCCGGGTTCTGTGCAAGATGCCAACGATGAAGCGCAATTCTCAGAGTTACATACCTTAGGTGAGCTAACCAAAATTGCGTGGGAATACGATGTGCAGGTGATGATTGAAGGTCCGGGACATGTGCCAATGCAGATGATCCGCCGCAATATGACCGAAGAGCTAGAGCATTGCCATGAAGCGCCCTTCTATACCTTAGGCCCCCTAACCACCGATATCGCACCGGGCTATGACCACTTCACTTCCGGCATTGGCGCGGCAATGATTGGCTGGTTTGGCTGTGCGATGCTGTGCTACGTAACGCCAAAAGAGCACCTTGGTTTACCGAACAAAGAAGACGTCAAACAGGGGCTGATTACCTACAAGATTGCAGCCCACGCCGCTGACCTCGCGAAAGGGCATCCGGGGGCGCAAATTCGTGATAATGCCATGTCCAAAGCGCGTTTTGAGTTCCGTTGGGAAGACCAGTTTAACCTTGCGCTCGATCCAGAAACGGCACGTAAATATCACGATGAAACCTTACCGCAAGCGTCAGGGAAAATCGCCCACTTCTGTTCTATGTGTGGACCAAAATTCTGCTCAATGAAGATTTCCCAAGAAGTTCGTGACTATGCTGCACAAAAGGAAGCGGGCATGGAGCAGATGTCAGAAGCGTTCCGCGCTCACGGTAGCGAACTCTATCATGGAGCTGAGATTGCTGAGGTCGTGAGTGATGAACAAAACGCTTAAGCTCCCAAATAGTCCATTTCCACCGACCGAGCACTGCCTCGGTCTATATCCGGTTGTGGATTCTGTTGAATGGATTGAACGCCTGCTAAATGCAGGTGTTTCCACCTTGCAATTGCGCATCAAAGATAAGCAAGACCACCAAGTTCGCGATCAGATCCAGCAAGCAATCGCGCTTGGCAAGCAGCATAACGCCCGATTATTTATTAATGACTATTGGCGATTAGCCGTAGAGCTGGGCGCCTATGGCGTCCACTTAGGGCAAGAAGATCTGGAAACCACTGATTTGGTGGCGATTCACCAAGCGGGGCTACGGTTGGGGATCTCTACTCATGATCCTCACGAGGTTGCTATTGCCAAAACCGTGCGCCCGTCTTATATCGCCCTTGGGCATATTTTTCCAACCCAAACCAAGCAGATGCCTTCCTCTCCGCAAGGTTTAGACGCGTTAAAGCAGATGGTTATCGATACACCAGACTATCCGACGGTGGCCATCGGTGGGATCTCCATTAACCTCGTGCCTGCGGTGCTTGCCACTGGCGTTGGCAGTGTGGCGGTTGTCAGTGCCATCACCCAAGCCGATGACTGGCAAGGTGCAACGCGAACATTGCTGGATCTGGTTGAATCGACCGCTCGCTTAAAGGAAAACGACCATGCTCAATGATCTCGAATTTATGCGTTATAGCCGCCAATTGCTGCTTGAGGATGTCAGCCCTGAAGGGCAACAAAAACTCAAACAGAGCAAGGTATTGATTGTCGGTTTAGGTGGACTAGGCTCCCCTGCAAGTTTGTATCTCGCGGGGGCGGGTGTCGGTGAATTATGGATAGCGGATCATGATGACCTGCATGTATCTAACTTGCAGCGCCAAGTGCTGTATGACACGCAGGATATTAACCAGTCGAAAGCGCAGCTAGCCGCAGCGCGTTTAAAGCAGCTTAATCCCCATACCAAGACGCGCATTTTCCAACAAAAGTTGGATGCAGACAGTTTGCTTCCCTTAGTGGAACAGGTGGATTTGGTGCTGGATTGCTGTGACAACATGGCCACTCGCCATGCAGTCAATGCCGCTTGCGTCATTAGTCATACCCCGCTCGTCAGCGGCAGTGCTGTTGGCTTTGGCGGGCAATTGATGGTGCTTGAGCCGCCTTTTCAATCGGGCTGCTACGCCTGCTTGTATCCCGACCAAGAAGAACCTCAACGTAACTGCCGCACGGCGGGAGTGTTGGGGCCTGTGGTAGGTGTGATTGGGACGTTACAAGCGTTGGAAGCCATCAAATTGCTGGTGGGGTTACCCTCTGCGTTAAGTGGAAAACTGCGCCTGTTTGATGGAAAGCAGCAGCAATGGAATACCTTGCAACTGACTCGATCAAAACAGTGTCCCGTCTGCCGAGAAGCCACATGTATATCATAATCAATGACCAGCCGATGGAGGTTGAATCGCCCATAACCGTCCACCAGCTATTAACACAACTCGGGCAAAGTACATCCGGCTCAGCACTGGCTATCAACCAAATAATCATTCCCAAAAGCCAGTGGGAGAGCCATTTTTTGAATGAACAAGACAACATTCTGCTGTTTCAAGCTATCGCAGGGGGTTAATGATGTTAAAAATTGCTGATGTCACTTTTCAGTCACGTTTATTTACCGGAACAGGCAAGTTTGCCAATCCAACATTAATGCAGCAATCCATCCAAGCATCGGGCAGCCAGCTGGTGACCATGGCGATGAAGCGCGTTAATTTACGCGGGCAAGATGACGGTATTTTACAGCCACTTCAAGAGTTGGGAGTTAAGTTACTTCCCAACACGTCCGGCGCCAAGAATGCCCAAGAGGCTATTTTTGCCGCACATCTCGCCCGTGAAGCGCTAGGCACTCATTGGGTAAAGCTCGAAATCCATCCCGATGTCCGTTACTTATTGCCAGACCCTATCGAAACGTTACTCGCGGCTGAGCAACTGGTTAAAGAAGGCTTTGTGGTATTGCCTTATTGCAGCGCAGATCCTGTTTTGTGTAAACGATTGGAAGAAGTGGGCTGCGCAGCAGTGATGCCTCTCGGTGCACCTATCGGTACCAATAAAGGTTTAGTCACCAAGGAGATGCTGCAAATCATCATCGAACAAGCCAATGTACCAGTGGTGGTAGATGCTGGAATTGGTGCGCCTAGCCACGCCGCCGAAGCCATTGAAATGGGGGCTGATGCGGTACTAGTCAATACAGCCATCGCTGTCGCTAAACAGCCCGTATTGATGGCACAAGCCTTTAAAATGGCGGTTGAAGCGGCACAGCTCGCTCGTCAAAGCGGACTTGCGGCACCCAAACAACGAGCAGAGGCATCCAGCCCTCTGACTCAATTTTTGGAGGCGCTGCAATGATTGAAAGCTTTCGGGAGCGTTGGGAACAGTTAGATTGGGACAACCTCACATTACAGATCAATAGCAAAACCGCCGCGGATGTGGAGCAAGCGTTACAGAGTGACACCTTGACTCTCGATGATTTTATGGCGCTACTTTCCCCTGCGGCGCGACATTACATCGAACCGATGGCGCAAAAGGCGCAGCGACTAACACGTCAACGTTTTGGTCATACTGTTGGGTTTTATGTTCCTCTATACCTTTCCAACTTATGTGCCAATGACTGTACCTATTGCGGGTTTTCAATGAGCAACCGCATTAAGCGCAAAACCCTCGATGACGCCGAGATTGTTCGTGAATGTGAAACCATCCGCCAAATTGGTTTTGATAGCTTGCTGTTAGTGACGGGTGAACATCAAACCAAAGTCGGAATGGACTATTTTCGCCGCCATATTCCGGTGATCCGTTCCTATTTCAGTTCGCTCATGATGGAGGTTCAGCCTTTATCAACCGAAGAGTATCGCGAGCTGAAAACCTTAGGATTAGATGGCGTGATGGTATACCAAGAAACCTACCATGAGCCGACTTATCAACTTCATCATTTAAAAGGCAAAAAACAGGATTTTCATTGGCGATTAGCAACGCCAGAGCGCCTTGGCCAAGCGGGTGTTGATAAAATTGGATTGGGGGCATTAATTGGGCTTTCCAGTAGCTGGCGAACGGATTGTTACATGGTGGCTGAACATCTTCTGTATATGCAGCAACACTATTGGCAGAGCCGCTATTCTATTTCATTTCCACGCTTGCGCCCTTGCGCAGGAGGAATCGAACCCGCCTCACTGATGGGAGATGCGGAGCTGGTTCAGCTAATTTGTGCATTTCGCTTGCTTGCCCCTACGGTGGAACTGTCGCTGTCCACCCGAGAATCCCCTTATTTTCGGGATCATGTGGTGCCACTGGCGATTAACAGTGTCAGTGCGGGCTCTAAAACTCAGCCAGGAGGCTATGCGGATTCGAAAACCGAGCTAGAGCAGTTCTCGCCCCACGATAACCGTAGTGCAGCACAAGTCGCCCATGCCTTAGTGCAAGCAGGGCTACAACCTGTTTGGAAAGATTGGGATGGCTACTTAGGACGTTAATGGTTCATTTTTCAATGGGAAATATTGAATAGAATATTTCCCATTAAATGGAACTTGGAGAATATGACTTTTTATTTTTAAATAATAATATTAATCTGATCACAAAAACTAAAACAATACGTCATTAATCAGGCTGAATTAAAATATTAATAATATTTAAAAAATATTTTATATAGTTTTTTAAACTACGATGACATTATGATAATAGTATAACTGAATTTTAAATTTTTATTATCTTCGTTAAATAACAATTTGAGTTAGGAAAGATAAATATCTAGCACTAAATATAACCAGCGGTAATCAACCTGAAATACTCCACTTATATCAATCGGATAAATTAATCTTCCGCCGAGTATTTTATGATGCACATTCTAATTTAATAATTAAATATTGCCACTTCTATTCTTCTTTTTTAATCACTCTGTATCTTTAGTCAAAAAAATAACTGGTCAGATATTTATTTTGTCGTTATTCATGATAAAAGAATATTGCAATGAAGTGATATTTGTCTTCATTGCAATAATGAAAGTATAAAAATAATGCATCACGATGATGCTGGAGAATGAGAATAATGAATATTGTTGACCGTTTTATTTCTTATACAAAAATTAACACCACCACGAATAGGGAAAAAGGCGCCGCAGGCATCATGCCATCCTCTGAAGGCCAGCGCGTTCTTGCCAAACAGTTAGTTCAAGAGTTAGAAGGCTTAGGCTTACAGGATATCAAACTGCGTGATACGGCTATCGTTACCGCAACACTGCCTTCCAACCTTGATTACAAAGTGCCTACAGTGGCATTTTTCGGTCACTTAGATACCAGTGCAGAGCAGACTAACGATACCAAAGCACAAATTTTGCCTTATAACGGCGAAGATATTTGTATGAACAAAGAACTCAATATTTACCTGCGTAAAAGCGAGTTTCCTGAATTAGAAAATTACCTTGGTGATGACATCATCGTCACCGACGGTACCAGCCTGTTAGGCGCTGATGATAAAGCGGCTATCGCTTCAATTATGGATATGCTGCAATACTTTAAACAAAACCCAGATATCAAACACGGGGACATCAAAGTGGGCTTCGTTCCGGATGAAGAACAAGGTCTACGCGGTGCGAAAGTGTTTGATGTAAAAGAATTTGGCGCCGATTTTGCTTACACCCTAGATTGCTGTGGTATTGGCGAGTTAGTGTACGAAAACTGGAACGCGGGGGATGTTGAAATCGTCTTTACAGGTAAATCAGCTCACCCAATGTCCGCGAAAGGCAAACTGGTGAACTCCCTGCTAATGGCACAGAAATTTATCGCGATGCTGCCAGGCGGCGAAGCGCCTGAATATACCGAAAACCGTGAAGGTTATTACTGGGTTAAGCAGATGTCCGGTAACAGCGCGCGCACAGTGCTGAAAATGGATGTGCGTGACTTTACCGAAGAGGGCTACCGCGCTCGTATGGCATTCCTGAAAAAATTAGCGGGTCACTGTGAAGACTTATGGGGACCAGAAAGTGTCACTTGCACTTTAGCTGACCGTTACTCAAACGTGTTCAACAGCCTGCAAGGTGAAAACCGTTACCCAATCGATATTGCCCACGCCGCTTATGAAGCTTGTGGTATTACGCCAAAAGTGATCCCAATGCGTGGAGGCTATGATGGAGCCGCGCTTTCACAAAATGGACTTCCTTGCCCGAATATTTTCACCGGTGCTCATAACTTCCACTCGATTTATGAATATCTACCAGTGAAATCCCTGTATGCCGCCAGTGATGTTTTAAAACAAGTGGTACAAATTACGGCTGAACGTTTCAAGCCAGGAGATAAAGCATGATCCCAATTCTAACGGTTCTGATTATCGTTGTTTTGGTTGCTCGCTTTATTTTGAAGGGATACAAAGCTGAACCCGTGTTATTAATTGCGGGTTTGGCATTGATGATTTTCACCCTAGCCTTAGGCTGGGGTCCGATCCTACCGAAAAGCGTCGCAACCACGGGCATTACTTGGCTTGATCCGTTTGAAGTGATGCGCGACCTGTTTAGTAGCCGTGCTGCTGATCTTGGTCTGATGATCATGGCATTAATGGGTTTTGCTCACTATATGGATCATATCGGTGCCAACGAAGCCGTGGTACGTGTTGCAACTAAGCCTCTGAAAAATATGCGTTCGCCTTATGTGCTGCTATTTTTCTCATTCTTGTTAGCGAGTATCTTACAGTTAGCTATTCCATCGGCGACAGGCTTAGCTGTGCTGTTAATGGGTACGATGTTCCCAATTATGATTGGTTTGGGACTCTCTCCTGCCTCTGCCGCTGGAGTTATCGCAACATCCCTTGGGGTTGCTTATACACCAACCGCGATTGATGCTATCCGTGGTGCGAAAGCCGTTGATATGTCTGTCGTTGAATATGTCCTTTACTACCAAGGGCCTGCGGCATTAGCCACGGTACTAGTGGTCGGTATTACCCATATTTTCTGGCAACGTCATTGTGACCGTAAACAGGGTTTCGTCCCTGAAATCGGTAAAGCAGTCCAGTCTCACGACAAAGAAGCAACAACCAAATCGGTACCGGGCTACTATGCCATTTTACCGATGCTGCCAATCATTATGGCGGTCGGCTCTTCCAATCTGTTCTTTGAGGGAATTCATCTCGATGTTGTGACCATCGTACTGATTGCTATGGCGATTTGTATGGTACTGGAAACCATCCGAGTACGTAACTTCAAGCAAGTGTGTAATGGCTTTCAAACCTTTTTGAATGGGATGGGACATGCGTTTAGTAACGTAGTCGGGCTGTTAGTCGCTGCGGGCGTGTTTGCTCACGGGATAAAAGTGAGTGGCGCAATCGACCAGTTAATCCTTGGTGCTGAATCCGTTGGCTTACCGCCGTTTGCGATGGCGATTGTGTTCGCATTAGTCACCTTAGCTGCCGCAATCATTATGGGTTCTGGTAATGCACCATTCTTAGCATTCGTGGAATTGATCCCACAAATTGCACACAGCATGGGGGTTAACCCGATTGCGATGATCCTGCCAATGCAGCAGGCTTCTCATATGGGGCGCGGTATGTCTCCGGTTTCGGGAGTGATAATCGCCGTATCCAGTGGTGCCAAACTTCAGCCATTCGATGTGGTGAAACGAACTGCCATACCGTTGATGGTGGGCTTTGTGGCTCACTGCGCAATTATTGGCATCTTCTACTAAATCGACTGTTATCTTTAATTAGGCCTGCAATTGCAGGCCTTTTTGTTATTATTTTTGACACTGGCAAGCTGAATGATGATGCGAGTGGTGGCTGTGATGGCTTTCGTTACCACAGCAAGCATCTATCGCCTTATTAATAATTTCAGCTAGCGTATTCACCGTTTCTAAGATAGTCGGCAGTTGGTCACAGACATTTGCACAGTCTGAACGCTCTGGATTTGGGATAGTCGGAGGGACCAAACTGTCACAAAGAATTTCTTGCAAGACTAAAGCAAAGTTGGCTATGCCAGTGGTGTAGATATAAGAACGGCCCCCTGTTTGCTCAGCTAGACGGGCATATTCTTTTGTGACTCTGTCTCTATCCGCTAGACTTGGGAAACGGTCAAGATTGGTTGGCGCATCATCCGGTGTCCCTTGATAGGTATACACTTTGACATGAGCATGTTGAGCAACGTCAATCGCTTCATTGTTTTTGGCTATTGCCGCACTGGTAAGTCGGCCACCTCCACCCTCCATACCTTCGTCACCTAAGACAAAAATGGCTCGACGAGCGCCATCACGCCAATCAAAGTATTTACTCACATCAATAACGGCACGACAAAGATCTTCTTTATTACCTGCATGGTCAATACCATCAGCCTCTTTAAAAGGTGGGCGCGCTTGTAGGCTGCTTTCGTTAACCCCTTTTAAGATTAAATAATCACTCACTGATTGATCAAACTTAGTACCAGACCAAACACCTTGTATCCCTAAGAATGTGGCGCGTAAATGTGATGGGCAATTTGCTGCCGCTTTTTCAATAGCAGCATCAATTTGTTGGCTTAAATCCGTAGATTCATCAGACATGGAGCCGCTAGTATCAATCACCACGACCAAATCTAAGGCAATATCCCCCGTCCCTGTAACAAGCTGTGAGGTTTGATTAACCATAATACTTGGCGCTCCAAACGAAGCCATATTTTGCATCATGCTGCTAGACGTCATTTTATTATTATTTTCAATGTCATTACTTTCTGTATTTTTACCCATGTTTATATTCCTGTTAAATTCATAGCATTTGATTTATTGGATTTTAATATTTGAATAATATATTTAGATAATATTTTTATGACGTATTTAACCACCCCCTAATTGATTAAATCGAGGGCGGTATTATTAATTTATTTGCATTTACATTGACATAATAATTAATATCAATGCACTGATAAATATTAATTGCTTCAGTTAAAAATCAATTTATTAACAAATAAGATTAGTTAAATATTTTTACTCGACATTGTATTTTCAGAAAAACAAAGGCTAATTAATTGAATTATAAAACACATATTCATGAATCAATCTCTACCTTTCAATTATTAGTAGTTCCTAATAAATGAGATAATGTTCATCACGTTATTGTTCACCTATATTACTTCAAAATTTTAATTGCCAAATTCATTCACCGTGAAAATAGTCAATTAAAAACACAAGCTTATAGAGAAATAGCTTCAACTATTTCCTAACTAAATTATTAATCCTAACTATAACCCTATATGAAATGAAAATATTAATAATACCAAGCCTTACTATTTTTAATTATCGCTCTCCCCAAGACTCACCTTAATAACCATCTAATTCAATACATGATGACCAATCTCGAAAGTCCCAATAGCGGGCTTTCTTCTTATATACATACAATGGAGACCCCATGAGTTTAAAGCAGCGCAGTTTAGTTCTCTTGCACACCACCCGTTTCGTCACTTTTGCGACACTCAGTCCTGAAAATGTGCCGTGGGTAACCACCGCCGAACCAAAAATTCTGTTCAATCCAGTGCGGTTTCTTTGGTATTCCGCTCATCAAAGCCAACATTCTCAAAATATTCGTTATCACCCTCAAGTGAGCGGAACACTGTTTAATTATCATTTACCTGAGTTTGGTTCGGCTGGTTTTGATGAGGCTCAGTTTACGGGGGTTGCACGTGAATTATCAGTTGATGAGTCTGCGGATGCTTATCGTGAATTTCATCAAAATTCGCTTTTCGATGAGACTCAAAATGCGTTGCCTTCTATTGCCCTTGAGCAACTGCAAGAAAATGGTCATTTACGTTTTTATGAGCTTATTGTTGAACAGTGGTGGTTATTTGATATGGCTCACTGGTTGACGAGTCAAGAAAGTCGTCGCATTCCTGTGCCACTGAGTTACCTTAATAATGAATAGCTGGCAATTGGCAGGCAAAAAAAAACCGGTATCTTTCGACACCGGTTTCTATTAAGCGATTTGTAAATCAGAAATTAGTTCTGATTGTCGCTGGTGAAGCCTGCATTTAACAGTTCAGCTAAGTTCGCTGTTGCTTCATCTGCGCTAACTTGTGGAGCTTCCACAGCTTCGCTCAGATGGCGACGACGGATACGATCTTGGTGGTACGCGAAACCAGTACCAGCTGGGATCAGACGTCCAACAATAACGTTCTCTTTCAGGCCGCGTAATTCATCACGCTTACCTGCTACCGCTGCTTCTGTCAGTACGCGAGTTGTTTCTTGGAACGATGCCGCTGAGATAAAGGATTCTGTTGCCAGAGATGCCTTAGTAATACCCAACAGATCACGCTCAAAGTTAGCTGGAATCTTGCCTTCAGTTTCCAGTTTACGGTTAGAAACTTTAACTCGTGAGTATTCAACTTGCTCACCTTCGAGGAATTCAGAGCTTCCTGCATCCGCGATGGTAACTTTACGCAGCATCTGACGAACGATAACTTCGATGTGTTTATCGTTAATCTTAACGCCTTGTAAGCGGTAAACTTCCTGAACTTCGTTCGTGATGTAACGAGTCACAGCATGAACACCACGCAGACGCAGGATGTCATGCGGAGACTCTGGACCATCAGAAACGACGTCACCGCGTTCAACGATTTCACCTTCGAATACGTTGAGTTGACGCCATTTAGGGATCATCTCTTCGTATGGCTCACTTCCATCTAATGGAGTGATAACCAGACGGCGTTTCCCTTTGGTTTCTTTACCAAACGAGATAATGCCGCTGATTTCAGCTAGGATCGCAGGCTCTTTCGGACGACGAGCTTCGAACAGGTCAGCAACGCGTGGCAGACCACCCGTGATATCTTTAGTACCTACGGATTCTTGTGGAATACGCGCTAAAGTATCACCGACGTTGATAGCGATGCCATCATCTAACTGAACAATTGCGTTACCCGGTAAGAAATACTGAGCTGGCATGTCCGTGTTAGGGATCAGAACATCTTTACCGTTCGCATCGATTACACGCAGTGCAGGACGTAAGTCTTTACCAGCACTGGTACGCTCAGCGGTATCCATAACAACGATTGAAGATAGACCGGTTAACTCATCAGTTTGACGAGTCATTGACAGACCTTCAAGCATGTCGGAGAAGCTGATGATACCCGATACTTCACTGACAACTGGCATGGTGTGTGGATCCCAGTTTGCAACGGTTTCACCGCCGATCACTGCTGCACCATCACCTTTAGTTAAGTGTGCACCGTAAGGAACTTTATAGCTCTCTTTAGTACGACCGAATTCATCGATCAGACGCAGTTCTGTATTACGAGAAGTAATTACCAGCTTGCCTTCTGAGTTAGTAACATATTTTGCGTTGAACAGTTTCAACGTACCTGTGTTACGAACTTGGATGCTAGATTCTGCTGCCGCACGAGATGCCGCACCACCGATGTGGAACGTACGCATCGTCAGCTGTGTACCCGGCTCACCGATTGACTGTGCCGCGATAACACCGATAGCTTCACCTTTGTTGATGATATGACCACGAGCAAGGTCACGACCATAACAGTGAGCACACACACCGAAGTCAGTTTCACAACTTACTACGGAACGTACTTTCACGCTGTCAACAGAGTTAGCTTCTAACAGGTCACACAGTTTTTCGTGTAACAGTGTATTACGTGGAACCAGAATATCTGCAGTACCTGGAATCAGGATATCTTCTGCAGTTACACGTCCAAGTACACGTTCACGCAGTGGTTCTTTAACGTCGCCACCCTCGATAACCGGAGTCATCAGGATACCTTCGTGAGTACCACAGTCATCTTCAGTGACAACCAAGTCCTGAGCAACGTCAACTAAACGACGAGTCAGATAACCGGAGTTCGCAGTTTTCAATGCGGTATCCGCAAGACCTTTACGAGCACCGTGGGTAGAAATAAAGTACTGGAGAACGTTCAGACCTTCACGGAAGTTCGCCGTGATTGGCGTTTCGATGATGGAGCCATCTGGCTTAGCCATCAGACCACGCATACCGGCCAGCTGACGAATCTGCGCTGCAGAACCACGAGCACCGGAGTCGGCCATCATAAAGATACTGTTGAAGGAAACTTGTTGTTCTTCTTGGCCGTCACGGTTAATGACTGCTTCAGTAGACAAGTTTTCCATCATCGCTTTAGCAACACGTTCGTTTGCCGCGGCCCAGATATCGATAACTTTGTTGTAACGTTCGCCTGCTGTAACCAGACCAGACTGGAACTGTTCCTGAATTTCTGCAACTTCTGCTTCGGCTTCGGCGATGATCCCAGCTTTTTTCTCTGGAATAACCATATCGTCAATACCAACCGATGCACCAGAACGTGCCGCGTAGGCAAAACCGGTATACATGATTTGGTCAGCAAAAATAACAGTAGGTTTCAGACCCAGTACGCGGTAACAGGTGTTCAGCATCTTGGAGATAGCTTTCTTACCTAACGCCTGGTTAACCAGAGAGTAAGGCAGACCTTTCGGTACGATCATCCATAAAATTGCACGGCCAACAGTGGTATCAACTAAACCAGTGTTAATCGTAATGTTACCTTCGCTGTCTTTCACTTCTTCAGTGATACGAACTTTAACGCGGGCATGCAGTGAAGCATGACCTGAACGGTAAACACGCTCAGCTTCTTTAGGACCGGCTAAAACCATGCCCTCGCCTTTCGCGTTTACGCAGTCGCGCGTCATGTAGTAGATACCTAATACAACGTCCTGAGAAGGAACGATGATTGGCTCACCACTTGCCGGAGACAGGATGTTGTTGGTTGACATCATCAACGCACGTGCTTCTAACTGAGCTTCCAGAGTCAGAGGAACGTGTACCGCCATTTGGTCACCATCGAAGTCGGCGTTATATGCCGCACAAACGAGTGGGTGCAATTGGATAGCTTTACCTTCGATCAGAATTGGTTCGAACGCTTGGATACCCAGACGGTGAAGTGTTGGTGCACGGTTCAGCATAACTGGGTGTTCGCGGATAACTTCATCCAAGATATCCCAAACAACCGCTTCTTCGCGCTCAACCATTTTCTTCGCAGCTTTAATGGTTGTTGCCAAACCACGTAATTCTAATTTGCCGTAGATAAATGGTTTGAATAACTCAAGTGCCATTTTCTTAGGCAGACCGCACTGATGCAGACGCAGGTATGGACCTACGGTGATTACAGAACGACCTGAGTAGTCAACACGCTTACCAAGTAAGTTTTGACGGAAACGACCTTGTTTACCTTTGATCATATCTGCCAAAGATTTCAGAGGACGTTTGTTAGAACCTGTGATTGCGCGACCACGACGACCGTTATCTAACAGTGCATCAACCGCTTCTTGCAGCATACGTTTTTCGTTACGTACGATGATATCTGGCGCAGCCAGATCCAGAAGACGTTTCAGACGGTTGTTACGGTTGATTACGCGACGATACAGATCGTTCAGATCCGACGTTGCGAAACGACCACCATCCAGTGGTACTAATGGACGCAGATCAGGTGGCAGAACTGGCAGAACGTTCAGGATCATCCACTCTGGTTTGTTACCAGATTGAATAAACGCTTCTAACAGTTTAATACGCTTAGTCAGCTTTTTACGCTTGGTTTCTGAGTTAGTTTCGTTTAACTCTTCACGCAGCGTTTCACACTCGTTCTCAAGATCGAGGTTTTTCAGCAGACCTTGGATTGCTTCCGCACCCATTTTCGCGTCGAATTCGTCACCGAACTCTTCTAGCGCATCTAAGTATTGCTCTTCTGTCAGAATCTGTGCGCGCTCAAGGCTGGTCATCCCGCCTTCAACAACAACATAAGATTCAAAATACAGAACGCGTTCGATATCACGCAGTGGCATATCGAGCAGCAAACCGATACGGGATGGCAGTGATTTTAAGAACCAAATATGCGCAGTTGGAGACGCGAGTTCAATATGACCCATACGCTCACGACGCACTTTAGTTTGTGTAACTTCAACGCCACACTTCTCACAAATCACACCGCGATGTTTTAAACGCTTGTACTTACCGCACAGGCATTCGTAGTCTTTTACTGGCCCGAAAATACGCGCACAGAAAAGACCGTCACGCTCAGGTTTGAACGTACGGTAGTTAATGGTTTCTGGCTTTTTAACTTCACCAAATGACCATGAACGGATCATGTCAGGTGATGCCAGAGCAATCTTGATCGCATCAAACTCTTCGGTCTTGGTTTGCGCTTTCAGAAACTTAATTAAGTCTTTCACAAAATGGCTCCTGTCGGAGTTAGACCTGTCAGGTGAGTGCTCGAAGCGACTCTCCCCAAATCCCAGTGCTTACATGGGCCGGAAGGCGAACCTTCCGGCACAGAACGAATTACTCGTCTTCCAGCTCGATGTTGATACCCAGTGAGCGGATTTCTTTCAGCAATACGTTGAAAGATTCCGGCATACCAGGTTCCATCTGATGGCTGCCATCGACGATGTTTTTATACATCTTCGTACGGCCGTTAACGTCATCCGATTTAACTGTAAGCATTTCTTGAAGGGTATAGGCTGCACCGTATGCTTCCAGTGCCCACACTTCCATCTCCCCGAAACGCTGACCACCGAACTGCGCTTTACCACCCAGCGGTTGCTGAGTAACCAAGCTGTAAGAACCCGTTGAACGAGCGTGCATCTTATCGTCAACCAAGTGGTTCAGTTTCAGCATGTACATGTAACCTACGGTGACTTGACGCTCAAATTTCTCGCCAGTACGACCGTCGAACAATGTAATCTGACCTGAAGTTGGCAGACCGCCCAGTTTCAGCAGTTCTTTAATTTCTTTCTCTTTTGCACCATCAAACACTGGTGTTGCAATTGGCATACCTTTTCTCAGGTTCTCTGCCAAACGCATAACTTCTTCATCAGAGAAAGTATTTAAGTCAACTTTCTGACGCGGAGCATCACCTAAATCGTAAGCTTTCTGGATGAATTCACGCAGTTTGGCAACTTCTTGCTGCTGTTTAAGCATAGCATTGATTTTTTCACCAATACCTTTAGCAGCCATACCTAAGTGAGTTTCCAGAATCTGACCGATGTTCATACGTGATGGTACGCCCAGCGGGTTCAGAACGATGTCAACTGGGTTACCGTTTTCATCGTAAGGCATGTCTTCAACTGGGTTGATTTTTGAGATAACACCTTTGTTACCATGGCGACCCGCCATTTTATCACCCGGTTGAATCTGACGTTTAACAGCCAGATAAACCTTAACAATTTTCAGTACGCCCGGTGCAAGGTCATCACCTTGAGTGATCTTGCGACGTTTTGCTTCCAGTTTCTTAGCGAACTCAGATTTCAGTTCATCGTACTGTTCAGCTAATTGCTCTAACTGGTTCTGTTTCTCTTCATCAGCTAATGCTAATTCTAACCAACGGTCACGAGGCAGTTTGTCCAGTTTATCAGCTTCAATACCACCGCTGATCAGTACAGAACGGATACGAGAGAACAGTGCGGATTCAAAAATACGCAGCTCTTCTGTTAAGTCTTTCTTCGCATCACGTAACTGAGTTTCTTCGATTTCCAGAGCACGTTTGTCTTTCTCTACACCATCACGGGTAAATACTTGTACGTCGATAACCGTACCAGATACGCCGTTAGGAATACGTAAAGAAGAGTCTTTAACGTCTGAAGCTTTTTCACCGAAGATAGCACGCAGCAGTTTTTCTTCTGGTGTTAATTGGGTTTCACCTTTAGGGGTGACTTTACCAACCAGAATATCTCCGCCTTTCACTTCTGCACCGATATAAACGATACCGGATTCATCAAGTTTAGACAGTGCTGCTTCACCAACGTTTGGAATATCCGCAGTGATCTCTTCAGGCCCTAATTTGGTGTCACGGGACACACAAGAGAGTTCCTGAATGTGAATAGTTGTGAAACGGTCTTCTTGAACAACACGCTCAGAAACTAAGATGGAGTCTTCGAAGTTATAACCATTCCATGGCATGAATGCCACGCGCATGTTTTGACCCAGTGCTAATTCGCCGAGGTCTGTTGAAGGACCATCCGCTAACACATCACCACGTTCAACTGGTTCACCTAAAGATACGCAAGGCATCTGGTTAATACAGGTGTTCTGGTTAGAACGAGTGTATTTAGTCAGGTTATAGATATCGATTCCAGCTTCGCCCGGATACATCTCATCTTCGTTAACTTTGATAACGATACGAGAAGCATCAACGTATTGAACTGAACCACCACGTCTTGCAACAGCAGTAACACCGGAGTCAACCGCTACTGCACGTTCCATACCTGTACCAACTAATGGTTTGTCAGCACGTAAAGTAGGAACCGCTTGACGTTGCATGTTCGCACCCATCAATGCACGGTTGGCGTCATCGTGTTCAAGGAATGGAATCAGTGACGCACCAACAGAAACAACCTGTTGAGTCGAAACGTCCATATATTCAACTTGTTCACGGCTGAATAAGCTTGACTCGCCTTTGTTACGGCAAGTAACTAATTCTTCGATGAAACGGCCATCGTCGCTTAATACGGTGTTTGCCTGAGCAATGATGAAGTTACCTTCTTCGATTGCAGACAGGTAATGGATTTCATCAGTTACGATGCCATCACGGACTAAACGGTATGGAGTTTCTAAGAAACCGTACTCATTGGTCTGTGCATAAACAGATAATGAGTTGATCAGACCGATGTTCGGACCTTCAGGGGTTTCGATTGGACAAACACGACCATAGTGAGTTGGGTGTACGTCACGTACTTCGAAGCCTGCACGTTCACGAGTCAGACCACCTGGGCCTAATGCAGAGATACGACGTTTATGCGTAATCTCAGACAGTGGGTTGTTCTGGTCCATAAATTGAGACAGTTGGCTGGAACCAAAGAACTCTTTAACTGCTGCTGAAATTGGTTTAGCGTTGATCATATCCTGTGGCATTAATGCATCGAGGTCGCCCAGAGAAAGACGCTCTTTCACTGCACGCTCAACACGAACCAGACCTACACGGAATTGGTTCTCAGCCATTTCGCCAACGGAACGAATACGACGGTTACCTAAGTGGTCGATATCATCGACTTCGCCTTTACCGTTACGGATATCGATGAGTTTACGCATAACATCAATGATGTCTTCTTCACTCAGGATACCAGAACCTTCGATTTCATCGCGGTTCAGTGAACGGTTGAACTTCATACGACCTACAGCAGACAAGTCGTAACGGTCTTCAGAGAAGAACAGGTTATCGAACAGGTTTTCTGCAGCTTCGCGTGTTGGCGGCTCACCAGGGCGCATCATACGGTAGATTTCTACCAATGCACTTAAGCGATCGTTAGTTGGGTCGACGCGAACGGTTTCAGAGATATAAGCACCGTGGTCTAAGTCGTTAGTGAACAATGTTTCGATTGTTTTGTGACCAGACTGGCTCAGACGTGCCAACATATCTAATGACAGTTCCATGTTCGCTGCACAAATCAGCTCACCGGTGCTCTCATCGATGTAATCTCTTGCAACAACTTTACCTGCGATGTATTCAACAGGAACTTCGATGTCGCTAACTTCTTCTTTTTCTAACTGACGAATATGACGAGCAGTGATACGACGGCCTTTTTCAACATAAACTTTGCCGTTTGCTTCGATATCGAAAGAAGCAGTTTCACCACGCAGACGCTCAGGAACCAGCGTCATCATCAGTTTGTTATCGCGGATTTGGAATACAGTTTTGTCGAAGAACAGATTTAAGATTTCTTCGGTGTTGTAATCCATTGCACGCAGAATAATGGTCGCAGGTAATTTACGGCGACGGTCAATACGTACAAACAGGTTATCTTTCGGATCGAATTCGAAATCAAGCCATGAACCACGGTAAGGAATAATACGTGCGTTATACAGCACTTTACCTGAAGAGTGAGTTTTACCTTTATCGCTATCGAAGAATACACCAGGACTACGGTGTAACTGGGAAACGATAACACGCTCAGTACCGTTGATAACAAAAGTTCCGTTTTCAGTCATGAGTGGAATTTCACCCATGTAGACTTCTTGTTCTTTGATGTCTTTAACGGTGCCTTCTGGAGCTTCTCGCTCATACACGATCAGGCGCAGTTTTACACGCAGTGGTGCAGAATAGGTCACGCCGCGAATTTGACATTCTTTAACGTCAAAAACAGGCTCGCCTAAACGATAGCTGACATATTGCAGTTCAGCATTACCGCTGTAACTCTGAATTGGGAATACGGAACGGAAAGCAGCTTCCAGACCATTCTGGCCATCAGGATCTTGCTCGATAAACTTCTGGAACGAGTCAAGTTGGATGGAAAGGAGATAAGGTATATCCAAAACTTGTGGACGTTTACCAAAATCCTTACGAATACGTTTTTTCTCGGTATAGGAGTAAACCATAGGTTTCCTCAGCTCGTTGATCAGTGACCCAAATCGTTCGCCTTTAGATTAAGGGCAGAACAGGAACGCGTTTTTGAAGAAATGGAAAATGAATACTTTCCTGAATACCCATTTCTATTACTCTTAAATCATTTCATTGCGTTGCAGTTGCTACCGAGCTACCCGAGCGGGTCGTAGCACAGAACACAGTATATTAAGTCGTCAAATAGAAAGAAGTATTGGAGGGTTGTTTGTTAACATTAAAACTGCGTGAAAAGCTGTTAACACCCATCACGCCTTACAGCGCAAAAAGGCTGGTGATTAAAAAATCACCAGCCATCAGCCTAATTACTTAAGCTGCGTTCTTGAAATTGAACTTATTTAAGTTCAACAGAAGCGCCTGCTTCTTCAAGAGATTTTTTCAGAGTTTCAGCTTCGTCTTTGCTTGCAGCTTCTTTGATAACTGCTGGAGCTGATTCTACCATGTCTTTAGCTTCTTTCAGGCCAAGACCGGTTGCACCACGAACTGCTTTGATAACTGCAACTTTGTTCGCACCAACAGATGCCAGAACAACGTCGAATTCAGTTTTTTCTTCAGCAGCTTCAGCTGGGCCCGCAGCAACAGCAACAGCTGCAGCAGCAGAAACGCCGAATTTTTCTTCCATCATAGTAATCAGTTCAACAACGTCCATTACAGACATTTCTGCAACTGCATCAAGGATTTGGTCTTTAGTGATAGACATAACAAGTGTTCCTAAAATTCAGAAATAGTTTATACGTTAAAAAGCAACGAAGGAAAGGGCTTATGCAGCTTCTTTCTGATCGCGCAGAGCAGCCAGAGTACGAACCAATTTGCCGGCAGCGGCTTCTTTCATGGTTGCCATCAGGCGTGCGATTGCTTCATCGTAAGTTGGGAGAGTTGCCAGACGATCGATATCTTTCGCTTGGATTAACTCACCTTCAAAGGCCGCAGCTTTAATCTCAAATGCTGGATTCGCTTTCGCGAACTCTTTGAACAGACGAGCGCCAGCGCCCGGATGTTCGTTAGAGAAAGCAATTAAGGTTGGACCAACAAACGCGTCTTTCAGTACATCATAAGAAGTACCTTCAACAGCACGGCGAATCAGTGTGTTACGAACAACACGGATATAAACGCCAGCTTCGCGACCTGCTTTACGCAGTTCAGTCATTTTTGCTACAGTTACGCCGCGTGAATCAGCAACAACTGCAGAAAGCGCGCCTTTGGCTACTTCGCTGACTTCAGCAACAATCGCTTGTTTGTCTTGAAGATTTAGTGCCATTAGCTTCTTGCTCCTGGATTAACCGGGAAAACCCGGGACTCACATCACTCAAACACAACATTATGTAAGAGCGCTAAAACACGGTGAGCAGAATAGAAATCCAGAATTAAATTCTAGGTATCTCTGTCACCGTCTACGCAGGTAAATTAAGTAGCCACTAGTAACTAATAAACTACACCTGCGGTCTTGGACGGGGTCTGGAAAGGCCAGACTCCATACCGAAATTTGTGGTTTGTTGGGCACATTTCTATACCCAACAAACTCGAGGCGTCAAATTTTATACAAATTTGCCGCAAAGGTAAAGCCTAATTGCCAATTAGCAGATGCTAACGGAATTAAACTGCTGCTGACAGACCAGATTGGTCGATAGCAACACCTGCGCCCATGGTAGTGGACAGGCTGATTTTCTTGATGAAAACGCCTTTAGCAGAAGCTGGTTTTGCTTTTTTCAGCGCGATCAGCAGTGCTTCTAAGTTTTCTTTCAGTTTGTCAGCGTCGAAATCAGCTTTACCGATAGTGGTATGGATGATTCCGTTTTTGTCGTTACGGTAACGAACCTGACCCGCTTTAGCGTTATTAACCGCTTCAGCAACGTTAGGAGTTACAGTACCAACTTTCGGGTTTGGCATCAGACCACGTGGGCCCAGAACTTGACCTAATTGGCCAACAACGCGCATTGCATCTGGAGAAGCAATAACAACGTCAAAGTTCATTTCACCAGCTTTGATTTTATCAGCCAGATCTTCCATACCAACCAGTTCAGCGCCAGCAGCTTTAGCAGCTTCAGCGTTTGCGCCTTGTGCGAACACAGCAACGCGAACTGAACGGCCAGTACCGTTTGGCAGTACAGTTGCACCGCGAACGTTCTGGTCAGATTTACGAGCATCGATACCAAGATTGATAGCTACGTCAACGCTTTCAACGAATTTAGCAGTCGCTAATTCTTTCAGCAGGGCAACGGCTTCATTGATGTCATACTGTTTAGTTACATCAACTTTCTCACGGATATTGCGCATGCGCTTAGTCAGTTTAGCCATTCTATTAGTCCTCCACTACCAGGCCCATGGAACGAGCAGTACCAGCGATTGAACGCATCATCGCGTCAACGTCAGCACCAGTCATATCCGCAGCTTTAGTTTCTGCGATTTCGCGAACCTGTGCAGAAGTCACTTTACCAACTTTGTCTTTGTTCGGCTTACCAGAACCAGACTTAACGCCAGCCGCTTTTTTCAGCAGAACTGCTGCCGGTGGAGTTTTAGTTACGAAAGTGAATGAACGGTCTGCATAAACAGTAATAACAACAGGAATTGGTAAACCTTTTTCCAGGCTGTCTGTTTTTGCGTTGAACGCTTTACAGAATTCCATGATGTTCACACCTTGCTGACCCAGTGCTGGACCAACCGGTGGACTTGGGTTTGCCATACCAGCTGCTACTTGCAGCTTAACGTAGGCTTGTACTTTCTTAGCCATGAATATTTCCTCAAATTGGGTAATAACGCCTTAATGGATTAAGGCTCCCCGTTACATTAACGCCCCGCAACACACCGTTTGCGCAGTATGATGCCAAGCATAAAAAACAAAAGGCGCGAAATTGTATGAAAATTTCGCGCCTTTTGCAAGTCTGCTATTCGGATTAGTTAGGCTTTTTCTACCTGTCCGAAGTCTAACTCAACTGGAGTTGCACGACCAAAAATAGAAACAGAGACTTTTAAGCGGCTCTTCTCATAGTCGATTTCTTCAACAACACCGTTGAAGTCAGCGAATGGACCTTCGCTAACACGAACCATTTCACCTGGTTCAAATAGCGTTTTAGGACGTGGCTTATCACCAACTTGTTGTAAGCG
This sequence comes from Providencia sp. wls1943, assembly GCF_009706275.1. Classification (NCBI taxonomy): domain Bacteria; kingdom Pseudomonadati; phylum Pseudomonadota; class Gammaproteobacteria; order Enterobacterales; family Morganellaceae; genus Providencia; species Providencia sp. wls1943. Next base: position 2,298 of record NZ_WLTU01000002.1, on the reverse strand, counting down.
ATTCATGATCGCATCAACTTCTTTATCACTAATTGGTGCTGGACGATCTGAAGTCCCACCGATAAAGCCCATTACACGCGGAACACTGCGTACTAAGTGCCAAGAGTCATCATTCATGACCATTTGAACTAATACGTAACCAGGGAAGAATTTACGCTCGCTCTTACGGCGCTGGCCGCTACGGATCTCAACAACTTCTTCAGTTGGGACCATAACATCGCCAAACAACTCTTCCATATTATGTAATTTGATATGTTCACGCAGAGACTGTGCTACGCGACCTTCAAAACCAGAGAATGCCTGAATGACATACCAGCGTTTTTTAGGTAAATCTGACATTTAGAATAACCTCAGGCTTGTAATAAATGAAACTAAACGCACTAGGATACCATCTAATCCCCACAGGATTAGTGACATTACAGCCGTTACAGCAGCAACAATCAAAGTCGTTTGTAATGCTTCCTGGCGAGTAGGCCAAATGACTTTCTTCACCTCGATGCGAGCTTCGCGCGCAAACGCCAGAGTTGCTTTACCTTTTGTGGTCCACAAAGCAACAGCACCAGCAATAGCTACTACAGCCACAACTGCAAAAGCACGCAGTGCGAGATTATATTGACGGAAGTAATAGTTGCCCACGATAGCAACAATTAATAAGGCACAGACAACTACCCATTTGAAGATGTCTGCACTGCGTCCACTTCCTTGAGCTTCGCTATTCGCACTCATAATTCAACCTGTTACCATGAAGTATGTATAAAGCTCGCTTGCCTTACCTATGCAGTATGGCAATCAGAGCACACCAATAGAATATGCCAGCATACCCAGTAAATTTAATGACCACCTTATTTCGAAAATAAATTTCTTTTCGTGGCAGCGGTAAAATATACCATAACTTCTGAGCAAAACCTTAATAAATCTCATATAACTGCATCAGGCTCTCAATACAGTCAGTAAATCGTTGTTTCAGAGCCTATCTCACCAATAATTATGAAAACGATTGATGAGATAGGTTCTTAGGTTTAAACGCTAACATTTTAAAAACTTGAGTATAAAAAGGGCATCAGTCGATGCCCTTTTTACTAAAGTGGTTCTTTCTTATTCAGAAAGAGCGGTATTATGCAATGATTTTTGCAACAACACCCGCACCTACAGTACGACCACCTTCACGGATTGCGAAACGTAAACCATCATCCATCGCGATTGGGTGAATCAGAGTCACGATCATGTTGATGTTATCGCCTGGCATTACCATCTCTACGCCTTCTGGCAGTTCGATAGTACCGGTTACGTCAGTTGTACGGAAGTAGAACTGTGGACGGTAGCCTTTGAAGAATGGAGTATGACGACCACCTTCATCTTTGCTCAGAATATAAACTTCTGATTCGAATTGGGTGTGTGGCTTGATTGAACCTGGTTTAGCCAGTACTTGACCACGTTGAATTTCTTCACGCTTAGTACCACGCAGCAGAACACCAACGTTCTCACCCGCACGACCTTCATCCAGCAGTTTACGGAACATTTCAACGCCAGTACAAGTAGTCTTAGCCGTTGCTTGGATACCAACGATTTCAACTTCTTCACCAACTTTGATGATACCACGCTCAACACGGCCTGTTACTACTGTACCACGACCAGAGATTGAGAATACGTCTTCGATTGGCAGCAGGAATGGCTTGTCAATTGCACGCTCTGGTTCTGGGATGTAAGAATCCAGGTAGCCCGCTAATTCAACAATTTTCGCTTCCCACTCTGGGTTGCCTTCCAGCGCTTTCAGTGCTGAACCGCGAACAACTGGAGTGTCGTCGCCTGGGAAATCGTATTGAGACAGAAGTTCACGAACTTCCATTTCAACTAATTCTAACAGTTCTTCGTCGTCAACCATGTCACATTTGTTCAGGAAAACGATGATGTAAGGAACACCTACTTGGCGACCTAACAGGATGTGCTCACGAGTTTGTGGCATTGGGCCATCAGTCGCAGCAACAACCAGAATTGCACCGTCCATCTGCGCAGCACCAGTGATCATGTTTTTAACATAGTCGGCGTGACCTGGGCAGTCTACGTGTGCGTAGTGGCGAGTTGGAGTGTCATATTCTACGTGAGAAGTAGAAATGGTGATACCACGCGCTTTTTCTTCTGGTGCGTTATCGATTTGGTCGAATGCACGAGCGTTACCGCCGTAAGTTTTAGCCAGAACAGTAGTGATTGCTGCTGTCAGGGTAGTTTTACCATGGTCAACGTGGCCGATTGTACCAACGTTAACGTGCGGTTTTGAACGTTCAAATTTTTCTTTAGACA
>NZ_WLTU01000001.1:0-27871 GCF_009706275.1 Providencia sp. wls1943 | reverse complement strand
ATCAGACAATCTGTGTGAGCACTTCACAAGTACACTTCAATGGTAAGGAGGTGATCCAACCGCAGGTTCCCCTACGGTTACCTTGTTACGACTTCACCCCAGTCATGAATCACAAAGTGGTAAGCGCCCTCCCGAAGGTTAAGCTACCTACTTCTTTTGCAACCCACTCCCATGGTGTGACGGGCGGTGTGTACAAGGCCCGGGAACGTATTCACCGTAGCATTCTGATCTACGATTACTAGCGATTCCGACTTCATGGAGTCGAGTTGCAGACTCCAATCCGGACTACGACGTACTTTATGAGTTCCGCTTGCTCTCGCGAGGTCGCTTCTCTTTGTATACGCCATTGTAGCACGTGTGTAGCCCTACTCGTAAGGGCCATGATGACTTGACGTCATCCCCACCTTCCTCCGGTTTATCACCGGCAGTCTCCTTTGAGTTCCCACCATAACGTGCTGGCAACAAAGGATAAGGGTTGCGCTCGTTGCGGGACTTAACCCAACATTTCACAACACGAGCTGACGACAGCCATGCAGCACCTGTCTCAGAGTTCCCGAAGGCACCAAAGCATCTCTGCTAAGTTCTCTGGATGTCAAGAGTAGGTAAGGTTCTTCGCGTTGCATCGAATTAAACCACATGCTCCACCGCTTGTGCGGGCCCCCGTCAATTCATTTGAGTTTTAACCTTGCGGCCGTACTCCCCAGGCGGTCGATTTAACGCGTTAGCTCCGGAAGCCACTCCTCAAGGGAACAACCTCCAAATCGACATCGTTTACAGCGTGGACTACCAGGGTATCTAATCCTGTTTGCTCCCCACGCTTTCGCACCTGAGCGTCAGTCTTTGTCCAGGGGGCCGCCTTCGCCACCGGTATTCCTCCACATCTCTACGCATTTCACCGCTACACATGGAATTCTACCCCCCTCTACAAGACTCTAGCTGACCAGTCTTAGATGCCATTCCCAGGTTAAGCCCGGGGATTTCACATCTAACTTAATCAACCGCCTGCGTGCGCTTTACGCCCAGTAATTCCGATTAACGCTTGCACCCTCCGTATTACCGCGGCTGCTGGCACGGAGTTAGCCGGTGCTTCTTCTGTTGGTAACGTCAATCGCTGATGATATTAGCATCAACGCCTTCCTCCCAACTGAAAGTACTTTACAACCCTAAGGCCTTCTTCATACACGCGGCATGGCTGCATCAGGCTTGCGCCCATTGTGCAATATTCCCCACTGCTGCCTCCCGTAGGAGTCTGGGCCGTGTCTCAGTCCCAGTGTGGCTGATCATCCTCTCAGACCAGCTAGGGATCGTCGCCTTGGTGAGCCATTACCTCACCAACTAGCTAATCCCATATGGGTTCATCCGATAGCGCAAGGACCGAAGTTCCCCTGCTTTGCTCCTTAGAGATTATGCGGTATTAGCTACCGTTTCCAGTAGTTATCCCCCTCTATCGGGCAGATCCCCATACATTACTCACCCGTCCGCCGCTCGTCAGCGAGAAGCAAGCTTCCCCTGTTACCGCTCGACTTGCATGTGTTAGGCCTGCCGCCAGCGTTCAATCTGAGCCATGATCAAACTCTTCAATTAAAAAGCTTGATGCTCAAAGAATGTTTACTGTCGTTTGATTTCCGAAGAAACCAAATTACCTATTAGTTCATATATATGAATTAACGTGTTAGTCACTCTTCAAGACTTAAAATCAAATATTTTTTTGATAGTGTCCTGTGAGTGCCCACACAGATTGTCTGATAAATTGTTAAAGAGCGGTGCGACTTAATCTTTCGATTATCGACTTTAGGTCATTGTCGCGAGGTGTCGTATACTACGTTTTTTATTTAGAAAGTCAAGCGATTATTTTCAACTATTTTCTTTCTTCACCTCTGTTATCACGGGGCTTCGAGGTTTTCTTCGAGCCGGTTTATCGTGACAACGGATGCGCATTATAGGGAGCTCGGAAAATTACACAACCTTTTTTTTTAAAAAAAATATCGTTTGCAGATAATTTCATCATTATGCTTTTTTTACTATCATTATGGTTATAAAAACAGCTGTTTTGCCGTATAATTCTATTCTTACTGCCCTTTGATTCTTAATTAAGAGCTTCTTTATAGTTACCTTTATATCCATCTACGTTTTATGGCTACGAATATGAATACATCTTTAAGACCTTATTTAAAAACCTTCCCTTCTGTCGCTGCTACTGTTTTTATTGATCCATCTTCTGTCGTCATTGGAGATGTTCGCTTAGCCGAAGATGTAAGTATCTGGCCACTATCAGTACTACGTGGTGATGTGAATTATATCTCTATAGGTGCACGTACAAATATTCAGGATGGTTCAATTCTACATGTCACCCATAAGTCCACCAGCAATCCTGATGGAAATCCGTTAATCATTGGGGAAGATGTCACTGTTGGGCATAAAGCCATGCTGCATGGATGCACGATCGGTAATCGAGTTCTTGTCGGTATGGGATCTATCGTAATCGATGGGGCTATTATTGAAGATGATGTAGTGATCGGCGCTAATAGCCTCGTCACTCAAGGAAAAAAACTAGAGTCTGGCTACTTATATATGGGAAGCCCAGCCAAAGCGATTCGAAAACTCACCGAAGCTGAACTTAACCATTTACGTTATTCAGCTAATAACTATGTTGAGTGGAAAAATAATTATTTATCGTCCAACAACTCATAGAAGCCATTTTCATTATCGAGTCCTTGTTCAATCAAGGCCTCGAACTCTTCTTCTATATCCCAACGATAATGTTGAAAAAGTGCCAGTGGAGTTTCATTCTGCCCATAGCGCCTAATAAGTAGTGTTTGTGAGACAACACACTCTGAAAGTAGCCCATTGACTAAAACAGGGAAACGTATCTTATTAATAGCGGGATCCCACACTTCCCTATCTGGAAATTGAATCGCCTGATTCATTATTCAAGTTCCTTTTTTAACTCTTTTAATACTGGTTCTATCTCTGGAATCACCCCATGCCAAAGTTTAAAAGCAAATGCTGCTTGCCCAACCAGCATACCTAAGCCATCCGCTAGCTTATTCACTTTATACTGCTTAGCAAATGACAAAAACGGTGTTAAACCTCGTTGATAAAACATGTCATAGCATGCGGTCTGTTGGGAAAATAGTTCAGGATTGATTTTAGGGATCTCGCCAGTCACTCCAGAAGAAGTACCATTAATGATTAGATCAAACTCTGCTGAAATGAGCTGCTCCATTGGTCTACTCTGTATTTTCCCAAGAGCCGAAAACTGGTGAGCTAAAGATTCTGCTTTTATAAAGGTTCTGTTAGTCAATGTAATATCGCAGCCGTACTCAAGTAGAGGTAATAGAGCGCCACGAGTTGCACCACCAGCTCCAATAACCAATATTTTGCTTGTGGGTGACACAAATCCAAGGCGCTGTAGATCAAGCAACAATCCAGCACCATCCGTATTGTCACCCAACAAACGGTGATTATCGAGTTTTCTAATCGTATTTACGGCACCACAGGTTTGGGCTCTTTCTGTCAACTCTGATACGTATTGAAAGGCTCTTTCTTTAAACGGCAATGTAATGTTTGCACCCTGCCCGCCTTTTTCGAAGAAATCTGATAAATAGGCTTCAAAATCTTCTACAGGAGAAAGTATTTTCTGGTATTCAAGATCAATGCCTGTCTGCTTGGCAAACATTTGATGTATTGACGGTGATTTACTGTGTTGAATCGGGTTACCAAAAACTGCAAACATTCCCATTAATCATTATCCTTTACGATATAATTGCCCAGTCAAAGCATCTCGAATTTCTGATGGATTTAATCTTCCACCAACAGCCCCATCAAGAACCGGGATCGTTTCTTTAAACTGTGCAATCACTTCTTCTGTGGTTCGACATGGTTCCAATCCACTCAAATTTGCACTCGTTGATACGATTGGTTTGCCATATTCACTGCAAAGCTCTTTCACTAACTCATGGTTTGTGACACGAACAGCTAAAGTATCAAATTGACCCGTTAACCATTTTGGTGTTGTTTTCTTTGCAGGAATTACCCAAGTGACAGGTCCTGGCCACGTAGCAAACATCGCTTGACGCTGTTGCTCATTAAGTTTGCTGTCATCGATATAATTTTTGAGTTGCTCATAATTATCAGCGATCAAAATTAACCCTTTTTCCCAAGGGCGCTGTTTCAATTCAAGTAATTTATTTACCGCAACCTCACTATCAGGGTCACACCCTAAGCCAAAAACAGCTTCAGTGGGATAAGCGATAACTTGTTGTTGTTTCAGTGCTTCAATAATATTTTTAATTGCAGGTGTAGATTGATTTTGCATAGTTTTAACTCATGATTCTTCTTGTAACTTACCGCAGCGTTTGCTGGCACAGAACAATCTTACTCCCTGTCCAACCTTTTTTTCCATAAGTAATGGGTATTCACAAGACTGACATTTTCCCACTACAGGCTTATTATTCAGGATAAACTGACAGTTAGGATAATTATCGCAAGCATAAAAAGTTTTACCAAAACGGGATTTTCTTTGTAGCAAATTGCCTGTTTGGCATTGAGGACAAGGAACCTTAGTTTCATCCGGTTTATCAATGAGCTCTGTATGTTCACATCCAGGATAGTGGCTACAACCGATAAACATCCCAAAACGCCCTTGTTTTAATACCAAATCATACCCGCATTTAGGACAGCTTTGACCTTCCAATACTTTGACAATGTGAGTCTCTGCAACAGCTCTTAATGGCTTAATATAATGACATTGAGGGTAACCAGAACATGCTAAAAAAGGCCCATGAGCTCCGTTACGGATAACGAGCAAAGAGTTACATTCAGGACAGTACTCATTTTTATCTGTATCAAAAGGCAATTGCTTAGACATGTTTTTGTTTAATCCACTCTTTTTTCAATGACTAGTTTACTCTGATATATCCACCAGCCACTGATATAATTGCGCCATTAATCTCTAATTCAGTTAAGGCTGAAATCACTTGCGTGATAGGTAACTGTAATTCAGTAGCGATGATATCTGCAGGGGTCGATTGGTACCCTACCATACCTAAAATCCGACTTTCTGTCAGATTTAACTCTGTCTGTGCAGAGGTTTCAATCTCCAATTCTGGTTGTATCCAATTTGGTGAACATTCTAGATGCAATAATATGTCTTCGGGTTCTACCAGCAGATATGCCCCTTGTTGTATCAACCAGTGATTACCGCTAAATGCGGAGTTACCTAATGGTGCCGGCAGTGTAAATAGATCCCGATTTTGTTCAATTGCATATCGGGCTGTAATCAACGATCCACTTTTCATACCCGCTTCGATAACCAATACTGCTTTACTTAGCCCACTAATGATACGGTTTCTTCGAGGGAACTGTTTTGGTAATGGGGGAGCATCAGGAAAATACTCTGAAACTAATACACCTTCAGACCTAATTCTTTCTGCTAAATCAAAGTGTTGTTTCGGATAAATATAGGAAAGCCCACTTCCTAGTACAGCGACTGTTTTCCCTTGATTATCTATCGCTGTTTTATGGCTAATACCATCAATACCGAGAGCCAAACCACTGGTGATTGTCAATTTGTAATCTATAAATTTTCGAACAAATGCTTCTGTCCATTTCTTACCATACTCGGTAACTTGCCGACTTCCTATAATAGCAATTTGCTTTTCAGATAATAATTCACTTCGTCCCGACACAAAAAGTAATAATGGCGGGTTATATATCTGCTTTAATAAAAAAGGATATTGCACATCTAAAAATGTAATCAATTGATTTTCTGTATTTTCTAGCCATTTCAACGTTGATTCAATTCGCCTTAAAGAGACATTAAGGAATTGCAATCGTTGCATTTCATTCAGCCCACAAGCTTTTAAGACTGTATGATTTACTTTATCCACTTGTTTTAATTGAGATACTATCTTTGGCGCTATTTTTATTCCAACTCGGCTAACTTGCGAAAGTCTTAGCCATATTTCCTGTTCATTCATTTTGTCTTCCTGACAGTAAGTTAGCACATTTAGAAACGAACAAATCATAACCAATACTGTCAATATGACTGATAAATGTCTAGAATAGACAGTAATTACCTTTCAAATTTTGGAAACTACTCGAAAAATTTATGTCAGTCTTAAACGTGTTACATTATCCAGACGAGCGCCTTCGCACCGTTGCAAAACCAGTTGAAAAAGTTGATGCATCTATCCAGCGTATTATTGATGATATGTTCGATACGATGTATGACGAAGAAGGTATTGGACTCGCAGCAACGCAAGTGGATATCCACCAGCGCATCATCGTTATTGACGTTTCTGAATCACGTAATGAACGCCTTGTACTTATCAATCCTGAGCTGCTTAATAAAGAAGGCGAAACTGGTATAGAAGAAGGCTGCCTATCTATCCCTGAACAGCTAGGATTTGTACCAAGAGCGGAGAAAGTGAAAGTTCGTGCCCTTGATTATAACGGTACATCATTTGAACTTGAAGCTGATGGCCTACTTGCTATCTGCATCCAACATGAAATGGACCATTTAGTTGGAAAATTGTTCGTTGATTACTTATCACCTTTGAAGCGTCAACGTATTCGTCAGAAAGTAGAAAAACTCGATAGACTGAGAGCTAAAGAAGCTAAAAGTCGTTGAGTTGATAAGAAGTTAGTCTTTATTACTATAAATGGGAAAGGATCGTGTCAGAACCATTAAGAATTATTTTTGCAGGTACGCCTGATTTCGCAGCTAAGCATTTGGCCGCATTGTTAGAAACCAATCATAATATTGTTGGTGTATTAACTCGTCACGATAAACCTGCAGGTAGAGGCAAAAAGCTAACAGCGAGCCCTGTGAAGATCCTTGCGGAAGAACACGGAATACCAGTTTTCCAGCCTGTTACTTTACGTGACCCAGACAATCAACAGTGGATCAAAGATCAAAATGCTGATCTGATGATTGTCGTTGCTTATGGTTTGCTCCTACCGCAAGCAGTTTTGGATATCCCCCGTTTAGGCTGTTTGAATGTTCATGGTTCGTTGTTACCACGTTGGCGAGGCGCAGCTCCAATCCAACGATCCATTTGGGCTGGCGACCACGAAACTGGTGTCACTATCATGCAAATGGATGCCGGCCTTGATACCGGAGATATGCTATATAAAGCTATTTGTCCGATTACTGCTGAAGATACCAGTGCAACTTTATATGAAAAACTGGCGATTACAGGGCCTAAAGCACTTATTCATACAGTAAATTTACTCTCTTCAGGTCATTGTATCCCAGAGAAACAAGATGATTCTCTCGCTAATTACGCTGAAAAATTATCTAAAGATGAAGCGCGAATTGATTGGCAGCTACCAGCTGAACACATTGAGCGCTGTATTCGAGCCTTTAATCCTTGGCCAATGAGTTATTTCATGGTTCAAGAGCAATTAATCAAAGTATGGCAAGCTGAAGCCATCGCTCAAGAACATAATCAGCGCCCAGGTACTATCATCAGTGCCGATAAAAAAGGCATCAGTGTTGCAACTGGTAATGGGATATTAAATATTACTCAGCTACAACCACCAGGCAAAAAAGCGATGAGTGCGCAAGATATACTTAACTCCCGCCGCGAATGGTTCATACCTGAGCAATTGCTAGACTAATATATTGGTAGCATTACCTAAAAATGCAAAATTCGGTAATGCTACTTAAGTAACTAATAGACTCTCTTTCAATTATGAAAAACAAATATAATTTGCGTAGTATCGCAGCGACCGCCATTAGTCAAGTATTAGATAACGGGCAATCATTAAGTACCGTTTTACCTGATCTACAACGTAATATTAATGATAAAGATAAAGCGCTACTGCAGGAGATTTGCTTCGGAGTTTTACGTTATCTACCAAAGCTCGAATGGTTTATTAGTCAGCTAATGGAAAAACAGCTAACAGGCAAGCAAAGAACTTTGCATTACCTCATCATGGTTGGGCTTTATCAATTACTCTATACTCGCATCCCTGCACATGCGGCTTTAGCAGAAACCGTGGATGGTGCAGTTGCATTAAAGCGCCCACAGTTGAAAGGCCTAATAAATGGGGTACTACGCTCTTTCCAACGTCAGCAAGTTCAATTAGAAGAACGTAACACAAATAATAATAGCCAATATTTACATCCTAGTTGGTTATTAAAACGCATTCAAGCCGCCTACCCTGATAGCTGGGAAAATATTGTTGATGCCAATAATCAGCGTCCACCTATGTGGTTGAGAGTTAACTCCCAACATCATACAGCCGCACAATATTTAGAGTTACTCGAACAAGCAGAAATTACAGCATACTTGCACCCATCACATCCAAGTGCAATTCGTTTAGAAGAAGCGACTCCTGTTACCCGCTTACCCGGTTTTGAAGATGGCTGGTCAACAGTGCAAGACGTCTCTGCACAAGGTTGCGCTGAACTACTCTCTCCAGCTAATGGCGAAAATATTCTCGACTTATGTGCAGCACCGGGCGGGAAAACAACACATATTTTAGAACTTGCCCCTAAAGCCCATGTTCTCGCCGTAGATATTGATGAGTCACGGCTCAAGCGAGTGAAAGAAAATCTGCAAAGATTGAAGCAACAAGCTATTGTTATTCAAGGGGATGGTACCAAACCTGAAGAATGGACGAAAGGTCAACAATTTGATCGTATTTTGCTTGATGCCCCATGCTCTGCAACGGGAGTTATTAGACGCCACCCTGATATTAAATGGCTAAGGCGCGATTCAGATATTCAAGAGCTATCTCAGTTACAGGCTCAAATCTTAGAGGCTGTATGGCCATACTTAAAACCTGGCGGCACATTAGTGTATGCCACATGCTCCATCATGCCTGAAGAAAATAGCCAGCAGATTCAGCATTTCCTTTCTAAACATACTGATGCAAGTATGAATGATGGTACAGAATTAGGCTTACAAATATTACCAAGCATAACAGGGGGTGATGGTTTCTTTTACGCCCGCTTACTCAAGCACGTACAGTAATATTTAACAAAGACTCTGAGATAGGAAGATGCTATGAAGATCATTATTCTAGGTGCAGGGCAAGTCGGTGGGACACTCGCTGAAAACTTAGTGGATGAAAATAACGATATTACCGTTGTTGATACCAATGCCGATCGCTTGCGTCAGCTACAGGATCAGTTTGATCTGCGCGTAGTTAATGGGCATGGATCTCATCCCCGAGTTCTTAGAGATGCTGGAGCTGAAGATGCGGATATGTTAGTTGCGGTAACTAACTCAGATGAGACCAACATGGTTGCTTGTCAAATTGCTTATAGCCTATTTAATACGCCGAATAAAATCGCACGTATTCGTGCAACCGAATATATCCGCGAAGCTGACAAGCTTTTTTTGGCAGAACAAATCCCTATTGATTATCTGATATCACCGGAACAGCTGGTTATTGAATATATCTATAAACTTATACAATATCCGGGGGCTCTACAGGTCGTTAATTTTGCCGAAGGTAAAGTAAGCATTGTTGCTGTAAAAGCCTACTATGGGGGTTCTCTAGTAGGTAATGCATTGTCTAGCTTACGTGAGCACATGCCACACATTGATACTCGCGTTGTCGCGATATTCCGTCAAGATAGACCGATTCGCCCTCAAGGTTCCACCATTATTGAAGCGGGTGATGAAGTTTTCTTCGTTGCCTCCACTCAACATATTAGAGCGGTAATGAGTGAGCTCCAGCGATTAGAAAAACCCTACAAGCGTTTAATGATTGTTGGTGGTGGCAACGTAGGTGCTGGCTTAGCTAAGCGATTGGAAAAAGACTATAGCGTTAAACTGATTGAACGTAATCAGGAAAGAGCAACTGAATTAGCTGAATTGCTCCATGATACGATTGTTTTTTATGGTGATGCCTCAGATCAAGAGTTACTTACAGAAGAACACATTGAACAAATGGATGTTTTTATTGCGCTTACCAATGATGATGAAGCAAATATCATGTCCGCTATGCTTGCGAAAAAAATGGGCGCTAAAAAAGCCATGGTATTAATTCAACGCTCTGCCTATGTTGAATTAGTTCAAGGTGGTGTTATTGATATTGCCGTATCTCCACAGCAAGCAACCATTTCAGCTTTACTTGGTCATGTCAGAAAGGCGGATATTGTCAGTGTTTCATCATTGCGCCGAGGAGTTGCAGAGGCCATTGAAGCGATCGCCCACGGTGATGAAAACACATCAAAAGTGGTTGGTAAGAAAATATCAGAAATTAAGCTTCCTCCAGGGACAATTATTGGTGCCATCGTAAGAGAGGAAGAAGTCATTATTGCTAGTGATTACCATATTATCGAGCAAGGTGACCATGTCATTATGTTTATTACCGATAAAAAATATGTTCCGGATGTAGAAAAGCTGTTCCAGCCAAGTCCGTTATTTTTATAATTATCTAAAATAAATAGTAAAAATTTGCAGGTTAATAATTCTAGATACTATAATTTTGTTACGTGGTTCCGCACGTTTAGTCATTTAGTTAATAAATAAAGGGAAGGGGTCGTACATGAGTTTTTTAAAAGAGTTCCGCGAATTTGCCATGAAAGGCAACGTTGTGGATATGGCTGTCGGTATTATTATTGGTGCTGCATTTGGTAAAATTGTTTCTTCATTAGTTGCCGATGTGATCATGCCACCATTAGGATTAATCATTGGTGGCGTAGATTTTAAACAATTCAGCCTTGTACTTCGAGAAGCGGAAGGGAGTGTACCTGCCGTAGTGATGAATTATGGGATGTTTATCCAAACAGTTTTTGATTTTGTTATTGTCGCATTTGCTATTTTTATGGCAATCAAGGTAATGAACAAAGTTCGTCGTGAAAAAGAAGAGGCTGCACCAGCAGAACCTGCTGCTCCATCTACAGAAGAAGTTTTACTATCTGAAATTCGTGACTTACTGAAAGAACAGAATAAAAAATAACTAAAAGGCCAGTGGTAATCAGTTTATTAACCGATTACCACTGGCCTCCCAGTTACCTGCCTTATTTGCTTTTCCTTTTCTTGTATAGCTTCCTTTACCTTTCTTATTCTTCTCAACTCTCTGGCGAAATAGTGGGTCATGTAACAGTGCCTCAATGGCATTATCTTTAATCTCACCACGCTTATGCTGATACTTATTCATAATCTACCTTCATTATCAGTTTTAAATTAATAAATTTTTGATGCGCCTTTTTCTAGGATCTCCATGATAGAACAATATGTCGATGCATGCTCATCACCACAACATGCTGAACTCAAGGTCTTCAGTGAGTCTCTCATAATGATCAGCTCTTGGATCTTCTTTTCCACTTCAATCAGCCTGATATCAACAATATTCTTTGATTCCTGACAAGTATGGTGTTCGGGATCAACTCGGATCGACAATAGCTCAGTTATCGCTTCAAGTGTAAACCCTAGCTGCTTAGCATAACGGATAAAACGTAGGCGCTGTAAATCTTGCTCCGTAAACAACCGGTAGCCACCTTCAGTTCTCGTTTTGTGCCCCATCAAACCCTGCTTTTCATAAAAACGGATTGTATCTGGTGTTACATCTGCCAATTTAGCTATTTGACCAATCTTATACATGCTCATTTTCTTATGCCTATAAGTATGGATAGAAAATAAAAATTCAAGGATGGAAAAGAATTAATTTGGAGGGTAAGAATAGCAGGTACAAAAAAACCGGGCAATACACCCGGTTTTCTTGAAAGCAATTACAGATTACTCTGCAGCTGCTTCTTGAGACTCAACAGCACGGTCAACAAGCTCGATGTAAGCCATCGGAGCGTTGTCGCCTGCGCGGAAGCCACACTTAAGAATACGAGTGTAACCACCTGCGCGAGCTGCGAAACGAGGTCCCAGTTCATTAAATAATTTTGCAACGATCTCGTTATCACGAGTACGTGCGAATGCCAGACGACGATTAGCTACGCTGTCGGTCTTGGCAAGAGTAATCAGCGGCTCAACGACGCGACGCAGTTCTTTCGCTTTAGGCAGAGTCGTCTTGATGATTTCATGACGAACTAAAGAACCTGCCATGTTACGGAACATAGCTTGGCGGTGGCTGCTGTTGCGGTTCAATTGACGACCACTCTTACGATGGCGCATGACCTTATCCTTCTCAGTAAAACCTTAACCTGTGATCCTAATCATCAGCAATACTTGCTGGTGGCCAATTTTCTAAGCGCATGCCCAGAGAAAGACCACGAGATGCCAAGACGTCCTTAATTTCAGTAAGAGATTTCTTACCAAGGTTCGGAGTTTTGAGCAACTCAACTTCTGTACGCTGTACCAGATCACCGATGTAGTGGATAGCTTCTGCTTTGAGGCAGTTAGCAGAGCGGACAGTCAATTCCAGATCGTCAACTGGGCGCAGTAAGATAGGATCGAATTCTGGTTTCTCTTCTTTAACTTCTGGCTGACGTACATCACGTAGGTCAACAAAAGCTTCAAGTTGTTCAGCCAGAATGGTAGCTGCACGGCGAATCGCCTCTTCAGGATCGATTGTACCATTAGTTTCCATTTCGATTACTAACTTATCCAAGTCAGTACGCTGTTCAACACGAGCTGCTTCAACATTGTAGGCAATACGCTCTACAGGGCTATAGCAAGCATCGACTAACAGACGACCGATTGGGCGCTCATCTTCTTCCGAATGAACTCGGGCAGAAGCCGGCACATAACCACGACCACGCTGAACTTTAATACGCATATTTACAGATGCGCTTTCGTCAGTAAGGTGGCAGATCACATGCTGTGGCTTGACGATTTCGACATCACCATCATGGATGATGTCGGCTGCAGTCACAGGGCCAATGCCAGATTTATTCAAGGTTAAAATAACTTCATCTTTCCCCTGAACTTTTACCGCCAGCCCTTTCAGGTTGAGGAGAATCTCCAGGATATCTTCCTGTACACCTTCTTTGGTGCTGTACTCATGCAGTACACCATCAATCTCAACTTCTGTCACCGCACAACCCGGCATAGACGAAAGCAGAATACGGCGCAGTGCGTTACCTAGAGTGTGGCCAAAGCCGCGCTCTAAAGGCTCAAGGGTCACCTTAGCGTGCGTCGAACTCACTTGCTCGATATCTACCAGGCGCGGTTTTAGAAACTCTGTCACAGAACCCTGCATTGTGTCCTCTCTTTGGTGCTAAGCTTTACTTGGAGTAAAGCTCGACGATCAGGTGTTCGTTAATGTCCGCAGACAAGTCAGTACGTTCAGGAATACGTTTGAACACACCTTCCATTTTAGCAGCATCAACTTCCAGCCAAGTTGGCTTCTCACGCTGTTCAGCCAGCTCTAAAGCAGCCTTGATACGAGACTGTTTTTTAGCTTTCTCACGAACGCTGATAACGTCATTCGGGGAAACCTGATAAGAAGCGATATTAACTACACGACCATTTACCATGATAGCTTTATGGCTAACCATTTGACGTGCTTCTGCGCGAGTTGCGCCAAAGCCCATACGGTAAACGACGTTATCTAAACGACCTTCCAGCAGGGTCAGCAGGTTTTCACCTGTGTTGCCTTTCAGGCGAGTTGCTTCTTTATAATAGTTACGGAATTGACGTTCCAGAACACCGTAAATACGACGAACTTTTTGTTTTTCACGTAACTGAACACCATAGTCAGACAGACGCGGTTTACGCGCACCGTGCTGGCCAGGTGCCTGTTCTAATTTACACTTGGTGTCAATCGCGCGAACACCAGACTTCAGGAAGAGGTCTGTTCCTTCGCGACGGCTCAGCTTGAGCTTAGGACCCAAATATCTAGCCATTTTCTTTCTCCAACAGTCCTAAAAAAAACGAAACGTATTAAACGCGACGTTTTTTCGGTGGGCGACAACCGTTATGAGGGATAGGAGTCACATCAGTAATATTAGTGATGCGGAAACCAGCGGCGTTCAGAGCACGAATTGTTGATTCGCGACCCGGACCCGGTCCCTTAACCATAACTTCCAGGTTTTTGATTCCGTATTCTTTCACAGCTTCTGCGCAACGCTCTGCCGCAACTTGTGCTGCGAACGGAGTGGATTTGCGAGAACCACGGAAACCGGAACCACCGGCAGTTGCCCAACCTAATGCGTTACCCTGACGGTCAGTAATGGTAACGATTGTGTTGTTGAAAGAAGCATGGATATGAGCCACACCGTCTGAGACTTGTTTTCTTACACGCTTACGTGCACGAACTGGTGCCTTTGCCATTATTCAATACCCCGACTTATTTCTTGATCGGCTTACGCGGACCCTTACGGGTACGAGCGTTAGTCTTAGTACGCTGTCCGCGCACAGGAAGACCACGACGATGACGTAAACCACGGTAACATCCAAGGTCCATAAGACGCTTGATGCTCAGGGTAATTTCACGGCGTAAGTCACCTTCTACAACATATTTAGCAACTTCGTCACGCAGCTTGTCGATTTGTTCTTCAGACAGCTCACTGATCTTAACATTTTCAGCAATACCAGTTGCTTCACAGATAGCCTGTGAACGAGTTTTGCCGATGCCGAAAATCGATGTTAAAGCGATTACGGTATGTTTATGATCAGGAATGTTAATGCCTGCTATACGGGCCACTATGCACTCCTAAGTTAAAATATACATTACTGTGCTGAAAAGCCCGTTTTCAGGATACTCAAACAATAATGTATCTTAGATAAAAAAGATTGGCTGGCTAATTTAGCCAGCTCAACCCAACTTTGCAAGAAAAAAATGCTTTTTCTTAGCCTTGACGTTGTTTATGTCTTGGCTCAACACTGCAAATCACACGAACGCTACCATTGCGACGAATAATTTTGCAGTTACGGCATAATTTCTTGACGGAAGCACGAACTTTCATTTTTACTCTCCGTAACTTCTAAGCAAACCATAATCACTCGCGTGATTATTTACCTTTTAGATTTGCTTTCTTCAATGCAGACTCATACTGACTTGACATCATCAGAGTTTGCACTTGAGCCATAAAGTCCATGATAACGACAACCACGATTAAGAGGGAAGTACCACCAAAGTAAAAAGGTACTTTCATTGCGTCACGCATGAACTCCGGGATTAGGCAGATAAAGGTAATATAAAGAGCACCGACTAATGTTAATCGTGTCATTACCTTATCGATGTACTTGGCCGTTTGCTCTCCCGGACGAATTCCTGGTACAAATGCACCGGACTTCTTCAGGTTATCTGCTGTTTCTCTTGGGTTGAAAACCAACGCAGTATAGAAGAAACAGAAGAAGATGATCGCAGAGGCATAAAGCAACACATATAACGGTTGTCCAGGCTGTAAGTACATAGATACTGTAGTCAGCCAGTCCCAACCAGTTCCATCACCAAACCAAGACGCTATTGTACCCGGGAATAGTATGATACTGGAAGCAAAAATTGCAGGAATTACACCCGCCATATTCACTTTTAACGGTAAATGTGTACTTTGTGCAGCGTAGACACGGCGTCCTTGTTGGCGTTTAGCGTAGTTTACGACGATACGACGTTGACCACGTTCCATAAACACTACAAAGAAAGTTACCGCGAATACTAATACCGCAACCAACAGCAACAGGAGGAAGTGCAGATCGCCTTGCCGAGCTTGCTCGATAGTATGGCCAATAGCCGGCGGGAGACCCGCAACAATACCAGCGAAGATAATAATTGAAATACCGTTACCGATACCTCTTTCAGTTATCTGCTCACCTAACCACATAAGGAACATAGTCCCTGTGACTAAGCTAACAACTGCCGTGAAGTAGAATGGGAGGCCTGGATCAAGAACTAATCCCTGCATCCCTGGCATATTCGGTAGACCCATTGCAATACCAATAGATTGGAATATTGCTAATACCAGAGTACCCCAGCGAGTATATTGGCTTATCTTCCGACGACCTGCTTCTCCTTCCTTCTTGATCTCTGCTAATCGTGGATTAACCACAGATAATAACTGGACAATGATCGATGCCGAAATATACGGCATGATACCCAGAGCAAAGATAGAAGCACGGCTAAGAGCACCACCAGAGAACATGTTAAACATTTCAATGATGGTGCCTTGTTGCTGTTCGAGCAATTTGGCAAGCACAGTGGCATCAATACCAGGGATTGGAATAAAAGAACCAATTCGGAAAACAATTAGCGCCCCAATAACAAACAAAAGTCTGCGTTTTAGTTCGCCAGCTCCACCTTTGGCACTTTGGAAATCTAATCCTGGTTGTTTAGCCATCTGTCACTTATTCCTCAATTTTACCGCCGGCAGCTTCGATTGCAGCGCGAGCACCTTTAGTAACACGAAGGCCACGTACAGTAACTGCACGATTCACTTCGCCAGACAGAATAACTTTTGCGTATTCAATCTGGATGTCAATAACGTTCGCGGCTTTCAGTGCGTTCAGATCAATAACATCGCCTTCAACAGAAGCAAAATCAGACAGACGGATTTCCGCAGTGATCATTGCTTTACGTGAAGTGAAACCGAATTTCGGTAAACGACGGTATAAAGGCATCTGGCCACCTTCGAAACCACGACGTACGCCACCGCCAGAACGAGACTTCTGACCTTTGTGACCACGGCCGCCGGTTTTACCCAGACCAGAACCGATACCACGACCTACGCGTTTAGGCGCGTGCTTGGCACCTTCAGCCGGAGACAGAGTATTTAAACGCATCTCTTACTCCTCAACTTTAACCATGTAGGAAACCAAGTTGATCATACCACGAACAGCAGGAGTATCCTCGCGCTCTACTGTATGACCAATGCGACGCAGACCTAAACCGACCAGTGTTGCCTTGTGTTTCGGCAGACGACCGATTGAACTGCGAACTTGTGTAATTTTAATAGTCTTAGCCATGGCTGATTACCCCAGAATTTCTTCGACGGATTTTCCACGCTTAGCTGCGACCATTTCTGGAGACTTCATGCTGTCTAAAGCATCCAGTGTTGCACGAACCACGTTGATTGGGTTAGTGGAACCATAGGTTTTAGCCAGTACGTTGCGAACTCCAGCTACCTCTAAAACAGCACGCATTGCACCACCGGCAATAATACCGGTACCTTCGTGAGCAGGTTGCATAAACACGCGAGAACCGGTGTGTGTACCTTTCACTGGGTGGAATAATGTGCCGTTGTTTAGAGCAACGGTTTTCATACTGCGACGGGCTTTTTCCATCGCTTTCTGGATTGCTGCCGGAACTTCGCGCGCTTTGCCGTAACCAAAACCAACGCGACCGTTACCATCACCAACTACAGTCAGTGCGGTAAAGCTGAAAATACGGCCACCTTTAACGGTTTTAGCTACGCGGTTTACCGCGATCAGCTTTTCCTGCAGTTCGCCAGCTTGTTTTTCGATGTGAGACATCTTACACCTCTACCTTAGAACTGAAGGCCAGCTTCACGGGCAGCATCTGCCAGTGCCTGGACTCTACCATGATATTGGAAACCAGAACGGTCAAAAGCAACAACAGTGATGCCTTTTTCCAGTGCACGCTCAGCAATTAATTTACCAACTGCTGCTGCTGCATCTTTGTTTCCAGTGAATTTCACTTGCTCATTGATAGCTTTTTCTGTAGTAGAAGCGGCAACCAATGTTTCAGAACCGTTAGGTGCAATAACCTGCGCATAAATATGGCGTGGAGTACGATGTACCACCAGGCGAGTCGCACCCAACTCTTGGATCTTGCGGCGTGCGCGGGTCGCACGACGGATACGAGCTGCTTTCTTATCCATAGTGTTACCTTACTTCTTCTTAGCCTCTTTAGTACGCACGATTTCATCGGCGTAACGAACACCTTTACCTTTATAAGGCTCAGGACGACGGTAAGCACGCAATTCTGCCGCTACTTGACCAATCACTTGCTTATCCGCACCTTTCAGTACGATTTCAGTTTGTGTTGGACATTCAGCAGTAATGCCTGCTGGCAGTGCGTGTTCAACCGGATGCGAGAAACCTAAAGACAAGCTTACTGCATTGCCTTTGATTGCTGCACGGTAACCGACACCGACCAGTTGAAGTTTTTTGGTGAAGCCTTCGGTAACACCGATAACCATCGCATTCAGCAGTGAGCGAGAAGTACCCGCTTGTGCCCATGCATCAGCAAAACCTTCGCGCGGAGCGAAAGTTAAGTGGCCATCTTCATGTTTAACTTCAACTGCATTATGGATAGTACGAGTAAGCTCGCCGTTTTTACCCTTGATCGAAATAACCTGACCGTTGAGTTTTACCTCTACGCCGGCAGGAATGACGACGGGTGCTTTTGCCACACGAGACATTCTTTCCTCCCGAATTAAGCTACGTAGCAGAGAATCTCGCCACCAAGACCAGCTTGGCGAGCTGCACGATCAGTCATGACACCTTTAGAGGTAGAAACAACAGCGATACCTAAGCCAGCCATAACTTGTGGCAGCTCATCTTTTTTCTTATAGATGCGCAGACTTGGGCGGCTTACACGCTGGATGCTTTCTACGACAGCCTTACCTTGGAAATAACGCAAAGTCAGTTCCAATTCTGGCTTGATGTCGCCTTCAATTTTAAAATCTTCAATATAACCTTCTTCCTTCAGCACTTTGGCAATCGCCACTTTCAGCTTGGAGGAAGGCATGGTGACCGCAACTTTATTCGCGGCCTGACCGTTACGGATACGGGTCAGCATATCCGCGATGGGATCTTGCATGCTCATCTGTCTTTACTCCCGTGATTCAATATGGTGACAATTACCAACTAGCCTTTTTAAGGCCCGGGATTTCACCGCGCATAGCGGCTTCACGGACTTTAATACGGCTCAGACCAAATTTCCGCAGGAAACCATGCGGACGCCCAGTTTGACGGCAGCGGTTACGCTGACGAGAAGGACTTGAATCACGTGGCAGTGTTTGCAGCTTGAGAACAGCGTCCCAGCGATCTTCATCAGATGCTTTAACATCAGAGATGATAGCTTTCAGTTCTACGCGTTTTGCGAAGAATTTCTCAGCTAATTTAGCACGCTTAACATCACGCGCTTTCATAGATTTCTTAGCCATGAGTAACCTGCCTTACTTGCGGAACGGGAAGTTGAACGCTGCTAACAGTGCGCGACCTTCATCATCAGATTTCGCAGTAGTGGTGATAGTAATATCTAAACCACGTACACGATCCACTTTATCGTAATCGATTTCAGGGAAGATGATTTGTTCACGTACACCCATGCTGTAGTTACCGCGACCATCGAAAGACTTAGCGGACAAGCCACGGAAGTCACGAATACGTGGTACAGCAATAGAAATCAGACGCTCAAGGAACTCCCACATGCGTTCGCCACGCAGAGTTACTTTACAGCCGATTGGATAGCCCTGACGGATTTTGAAGCCTGCAACAGATTTGCGTGCTTTGGTGATCAATGGTTTTTGACCAGAGATTGCTGTTAAGTCAGCTGCTGCATTATCCAGCAGTTTTTTATCAGCGATCGCTTCACCAACACCCATATTCAGGGTGATCTTCTCGACCCGAGGGACTTGCATGACAGAAGTGTAGTTAAACTCAGTCATGAGTTTATTAACTACTTCGTCTTTATAGTAATCATGCAGTTTCGCCATCGTATACTCCAAAAATTACTTGATAGTTTCACTGTTAGATTTGAAGAAACGGACTTTTTTGCCGTCTTCGAATCTAAAGCCTACACGGTCAGCCTTGCCAGTTGCCGCGTTAAAGATTGCAACGTTAGAAACTTGAATAGCCGCTTCTTTTTCAACGATGCCACCTGGTTGGTTCAGAGCCGGAACTGGCTTCTGATGTTTTTTAACCAGATTGATACCTTCAACGATAACTTTACTAGAAGAAATAACCTGCTTTACTTTACCGCGCTTACCTTTGTCTTTCCCAGTTAGCACGATAACTTCGTCATCACGACGGATTTTCGCTGCCATAGTTCGCTCCTTAGAGTACTTCAGGTGCCAGAGAGATAATTTTCATAAACTTCTCATTACGAAGTTCACGAGTTACCGGCCCAAAAATACGCGTACCGATTACTTGCTCACTGTTATTGTTTAATAACACACAAGCATTACCATCGAAGCGAATGACAGAACCGTCAGGGCGACGTACACCCTTCTTGGTGCGCACCACTACCGCTTTCAGGACATCACCCTTTTTAACTTTACCGCGTGGAATTGCTTCCTTAACAGTAATTTTAATGATGTCGCCTACATGTGCATAGCGACGGTGCGAGCCACCTAGAACCTTGATACACATTACGCGACGTGCACCGGAGTTGTCGGCCACGTTCAGCATAGTCTGTTCTTGGATCATTTTAGTGCTCCGCTAAATGTCAACTACTACTGAGCCACCTCATTATGAAGAGGCCGTTCAAATATACCCATACTACGAGGGCGCGGCATTATAACACCACATCTTCGTGTTGGACAGGAAAAAATAAACGGCTCGATCAAAAAGAGCCGTTTATTCATCACGAAAAATCTATTCTATTACAGAACAGCTTTTTCTACAACGCGAACTAAGGCCCAAGACTTAGTCTTAGACAGTGGACGAGTTTCGCGGATTTCTACCACGTCACCAATTCCACATTCATTGTTCTCGTCATGTACGTGCAATTTAGTCGTACGACGGATGAATTTACCATACAGAGGGTGTTTCACCATACGCTCGATAGCAACAACAATAGATTTCTCCATTTTGTCACTAACTACACGACCTTGCAGAGTACGGATTTTATCGTTCATTACGCACCTGCCTTCTCAGTCAGTAAAGTCTTCACGCGTGCGATATCACGACGCACTTGTTTCATTAGATGAGACTGTTGCAGCTGACCACTCGCAGCCTGCATACGTAAGTTAAATTGCTCACGTAACAGGTTTAAAAGTTCAGCGTTCAGCTCTTCTACGCTTTTTTCGCGCAGCTCTTGTGCTTTCATTACATCACCGTCTTAGTTACAAAGGTGGTTTTGATAGGCAGTTTCGCTGCTGCCAGAGAGAATGCTTCACGAGCCAGCTCTTCAGGCACACCGTCCATTTCATACAGGACTTTACCAGGCTGAATTAAGGCAACCCAATATTCTACGTTACCTTTACCTTTACCCATACGAACTTCGAGTGGCTTTTCAGTGATTGGCTTGTCTGGGAATACACGAATCCAGATTTTACCTTGACGCTTAACAGCACGGGTCATAGCACGACGTGCCGCTTCGATCTGACGTGCAGTCAGACGACCACGGCCAACAGCTTTAAGACCGAAAGTGCCGAAGCTAACATCCGTACCTTGCGCCAGACCACGGTTGCGGCCTTTGTGCACCTTACGGAATTTTGTACGCTTTGGTTGTAACATAGCGACGCTCCTTACTTGCGGCCTTTACGCTGCTGCTTTTTAGGTTGAGCAGCTGGTTTCTCAGCTTGTTCAACTGCAGCCATACCACCCAGAATCTCACCTTTGAAGATCCATACCTTAACGCCGAGAACACCATAAGTGGTGTGCGCTTCTGAAGTGTTGTAATCGATGTCAGCACGTAATGTGTGCAGTGGCACACGGCCTTCACGATACCACTCGGTACGAGCGATTTCAGCACCGCCTAAACGGCCACTGACTTCAACTTTGATACCTTTAGCGCCCAGACGCATTGCGTTCTGTACTGCACGCTTCATAGCACGACGGAACATAACACGACGTTCCAGCTGTGAAGAGATGCTGTCAGCAACTAATTTAGCGTCCAGTTCTGGTTTACGAACTTCGGCGATATTGATTTGCGCAGGAACACCAGCGATATCCGCTACTGTTTTACGCAGTTTTTCAACGTCTTCACCTTTCTTACCGATAACGATACCTGGGCGAGCAGTGTGAATAGTCACACGGATGCTTTTAGCAGGACGCTCGATTACGATGCGTGAAATTGACGCTTTTGCCAATTCTTTATTCAAGTACTGGCGTACTTTAAAGTCGCTGTCTAGGTTGTCAGCGAATTCATTAGTATTCGCATACCAAGTAGAGTTCCAAGGTTTGACAATACCCAGGCGAATACCATTAGGATGTACTTTCTGACCCATTGCTAGTCTCCAGAGTCTCAGCGATCGGACACAACCACAGTAATGTGGCTGGTGCGCTTAAGAATACGATCTGCACGGCCTTTCGCACGCGGCATGATGCGTTTCATAGTTGGACCTTCGTCTACGAAAATTTTCGCAACTTTCAGATCATCAATGTCAGCGCCATCGTTTTGCTCTGCGTTAGCAATAGCAGATTCCAGTACTTTCTTCACTAAACCAGCAGCTTTCTTGTTGGTGTAGGTCAGAATTTCCAGAGCTTGCGACACTTTCTTACCGCGAATCAGGTCGGCTACTAAGCGAACCTTCTGGGCAGAAGAACGAGCGTGGCGATGCATAGCTAAAGTTTCCATCTCTTCCTCCTATCCTTAACGTTTCTTAGCTTTCTTATCTGCCGCGTGGCCGCGATAAGTGCGAGTCGGTGCGAATTCACCCAGTTTGTGACCAACCATTTCGTCGGTTACGAATACTGGAACATGCTGACGACCATTATGGACAGCGATGGTCAATCCGATCATATTAGGAAAGATCGTTGAACGACGGGACCAAGTCTTGAGAGGCTTCTTGTCTCCGCTTTCCACCGCTTTCTCTACCTTCTTCAGCAAGTGCAGGTCAATAAAAGGACCTTTCTTGAGAGAACGTGGCATGGCTTATCCTCTAATTATTTTTTAGAACGATGACGTACGATGAATTGATCAGTACGCTTGTTACTACGAGTTTTCTTACCTTTGGTTTGAACGCCCCATGGTGTTACTGGGTGTTTACCAAAGTTACGGCCTTCACCACCACCATGTGGATGGTCAACTGGGTTCATCGCAGTACCGCGAACGGTAGGACGAATACCACGCCAGCGGCTAGCACCAGCTTTACCAAGAACTCGTAACATGTGTTCAGCGTTACCAACTTCACCTAAGGTTGCACGGCAATCAGCTAAAACTTTACGCATTTCACCAGAACGCAGACGCAGGGTGACATAAGCACCATCACGAGCAACGATTTGAGCGTAAGTACCTGCTGAACGCGCTAACTGACCACCTTTACCTGGTTTCAGTTCGATGTTATGAACTGTAGAACCAACAGGGATGTTGCGCATTGGCAGTGCGTTACCAGCTTTGATAGCTGAATCAACGCCAGATTGAATCTGGTCACCAGCTTTCAAGCCTTTTGGTGCAAGAATATAACGACGTTCACCGTCTTTATATAGTACCAGTGCAATGTTCGCAGAACGGTTTGGATCATATTCCAAACGTTCAACAACTGCAGGGATACCGTCTTTGTTGCGTTTGAAGTCAACTAAACGATAATGCTGCTTATGGCCACCACCGATATGACGGGTAGTGATACGGCCATTGTTGTTACGACCACCGGATTTGCTGTTTTTTTCTAACAGCGGAGCATAAGGCTTACCCTTATGCAGCTCAGGGTTAACCACTTTAACAACGTGGCGACGGCCCGGAGACGTAGGTTTACATTTAACAACTGCCATTGTTCTTTACTCCTCCGACTTACTCTGCGCCGCTAACGAAGTCCAGATTCTGGCCTTCTTTCAGCGTAACGTAAGCTTTTTTCCAGTCACTACGACGACCAGAACGCTGACCGTGGCGTTTAGTTTTGCCTTTTACCAGCAAAGTGTTAACACCTTCAACTTCAACTTCAAACAGTTTCTGTACAGCAGCTTTGATTTCTGCTTTAGTTGCGTCTTTTGCAACTTTGAGAACGATGGTGTTGCTTTTTTCCATCGCTGTAGAAGCTTTTTCAGATACGTGCGGCGCGCGCAGTACTTGTAGCAGACGTTCTTCACGGATCATGCCAGCATCTCCTCAACTTGCTTCACAGCATCAGCAGTCATAACCACTTTGTCGAAAGCAATCAGGCTAACTGGGTCGATACCTGCTGCATCACGAACGTCAACCTTGTACAGGTTACGTGCTGCTAAGAACAGATTTTCATCTAATTCAGCAGTGATGATCAGAACATCTTGCAGAGCCATATCTTTCAGTTTCTGTGCCAGCAGCTTAGTTTTAGGTGCTTCTACAGAGAACTGTTCGACAACGATCAGACGATCTTGACGTACCAATTCAGACAGGATGCTTTTCAGAGCACCACGGTACATCTTCTTATTAACTTTTTGACTGTGGTCCTGTGGTTTAGCTGCGAAGCTAACACCACCAGAGCGCCAGATTGGGCTCTTGATTGAACCAGAACGTGCACGGCCTGTGCCTTTTTGACGCCATGGTTTTTTACCAGAACCAGAAACTTCAGCACGAGTTTTCTGAGCACGAGTACCTTGACGAGCACCAGCTGCATACGCAACAACTACTTGGTGAACAAGCGCTTCATTGAAATCACGCCCGAAGGTAGTTTCGGAAACAGTCAGCGCGCTTTGCGCGTCTTTCATTACCAATTCCATTCCTATCTCCTCGACGTTAAGCCTTGACAGCCGGTTTTACGATCAGGTTGCTACCAGTTGCTCCTGGAACAGCACCTTTGACCAGCAGCAGGTTGCGCTCAGCGTCAACACGTACTACATCTAAGCTTTGAACAGTTACACGTTCATTACCCAGTTGGCCTGCCATTTTCTTGCCTTTGAACACTTTGCCCGGAGTCTGGTTCTGACCGATAGAACCCGGAACACGGTGAGACAAGGAGTTACCGTGAGTAGCATCTTGAGTACGGAAATTCCAGCGCTTAACTGTGCCGGCAAAACCTTTACCTTTAGATGTACCAGTAACGTCGACTTTTTTAACGTCAGCGAAAATTTCAACGCTAATGCTTTGACCTACGTTAAACTCAGTACCTTCTTCAGTACGGAATTCACGCAGAATGCGGCCAGCTTCAACGCCAGCTTTAGCGAAATGACCTGCTTCAGGCTTAGTTACACGGTTAGCTTTTTTGCTACCAGTAGTAACCTGAATTGCATTGTAACCGTCAGTTTCTGCAGTTTTAACCTGAGTAACGCGGTTATTTTCAATTTCGATAACAGTTACAGGGATGGAAACGCCATCTTCAGTGAAGATACGAGTCATACCCACTTTCTTACCGACTAAACCAATCATTGTTTCAACCTCTCAATCGTTCGACGACCTGATTAACCCAGGCTGATCTGCACGTCAACGCCGGCAGCCAGATCCAGACGCATCAGAGCATCAACGGTCTTCTCGGTTGGCTCAACGATGTCAACCAGACGTTTGTGAGTGCGAATTTCGTACTGATCACGCGCGTCTTTGTTAACGTGCGGAGAGATCAGAACGGTAAAACGCTCTTTACGTGTCGGCAGCGGGATAGGACCACGTACTTGCGCACCAGTGCGCTTAGCAGTCTCTACGATTTCCGCAGTTGATTGATCGATTAAACGATGATCAAAAGCTTTCAGGCGGATACGGATTCTTTGGTTCTGCATGAGACCAGAGCTCCAACTATTTTATAAACGTAAATGATTACTCCTCGCACCCATTTCGATTGATAGGGGAGTGTAATCGTTCTTGATGTAACCCCCATATCGGGAGTATTGTCTAAATGAGCAACAAATCGTTGGCTCAATACTGAGATTTCAGTCCTAAAATTTAGGGCTTACTCATCAGTAAGCCCGCGCATTATACGTAATTTATTGCGAAACGCAAGCAATCGGGGAAAATATGTGCGAATTTTCTGATGTGCAAATTTAGCAGATATAAAAAAGGCCCATCACTGGGCCTAATTACGTTTTCGCCAATCATACAAAGCTATTCTTCGATAACTTGTGCCTGAAGATAGTTTTGAATACCTAAACGTTTGATCAATTCAAGCTGAGTTTCAATCCAATCTATGTGATTTTCTTCATCTGCAAGAATCTCTATCATTAAGTCTCGACTAACATAATCATGAATTGAATCCGCATAACTAATGGCTTCTTTTAAATTTTTGGCGCCATCAAGTTCTAATTTCAGATCTGAAGCAAGCATCTCTTCGACATCTTCACCAATATTCAGCTTACCGAGATCTTGTAGATTCGGAATACCTTCGAGAAATAAAATGCGCTCAATGTACTTATCCGCGTGTTTCATTTCATCAATCGACTCGTGATATTCCATTTCATTGAGTTTAGTTAGCCCCCAATTTTTAAACATCCGGGCATGTAGAAAATATTGATTAATTGCAACAAGTTCATTGCCCAGCAATTTATTTAAGTGGGCTATCATTTTTTTATCGCCTTTCATTTTTACCCTCCATCGCTTCCAGTCCTATAAGTGTAGTACTGAAATTGATGGCATGAATAATATTTACACAGTTATCTGCGTGGCGAATTTTAACAAAACAATAGAGGGGTATGTGAAAGGCTTATGCAACGTGTTCAATACATTGCTCTTCAAGATGCTGAAGTTCTTCCTGTAAAATCTCGCGCGTTTGTCGGATACATTTTCCGCATTCGCGCCCTACTGGTAAAATTTGACGTAGCCCTTTCAACGAGGTGACGTGATATTTACGCGCCACATTCCTGATTTGTTTATCAGTGATTGCTTCACAAAGGCATACATACATGATCATTTACCTGCATAAATTACGTACAGTAAGTTTAAATGAAAATGATTGGCATTTCAATTATCATTAATGACAGTATTTGAAAAGAAAATAAATTAATGAGCTATACAAAAACAAAAAGGACGTCCTAAGACGTCCCTTTTCTGTAGTTCTTTCTTATTCAGAAAGAGCGGTATTATGCAATGATTTTTGCAACAACACCCGCACCTACAGTACGACCACCTTCACGGATTGCGAAACGTAAACCATCATCCATCGCGATTGGGTGAATCAGAGTCACGATCATGTTGATGTTATCGCCTGGCATTACCATCTCTACGCCTTCTGGCAGTTCGATAGTACCGGTTACGTCAGTTGTACGGAAGTAGAACTGTGGACGGTAGCCTTTGAAGAATGGAGTATGACGACCACCTTCATCTTTGCTCAGAATATAAACTTCTGATTCGAATTGGGTGTGTGGCTTGATTGAACCTGGTTTAGCCAGTACTTGACCACGTTGAATTTCTTCACGCTTAGTACCACGCAGCAGAACACCAACGTTCTCACCCGCACGACCTTCATCCAGCAGTTTACGGAACATTTCAACGCCAGTACAAGTAGTCTTAGCCGTTGCTTGGATACCAACGATTTCAACTTCTTCACCAACTTTGATGATACCACGCTCAACACGGCCTGTTACTACTGTACCACGACCAGAGATTGAGAATACGTCTTCGATTGGCAGCAGGAATGGCTTGTCAATTGCACGCTCTGGTTCTGGGATGTAAGAATCCAGGTAGCCCGCTAATTCAACAATTTTCGCTTCCCACTCTGGGTTGCCTTCCAGCGCTTTCAGTGCTGAACCGCGAACAACTGGAGTGTCGTCGCCTGGGAAATCGTATTGAGACAGAAGTTCACGAACTTCCATTTCAACTAATTCTAACAGTTCTTCGTCGTCAACCATGTCACATTTGTTCAGGAAAACGATGATGTAAGGAACACCTACTTGGCGACCTAACAGGATGTGCTCACGAGTTTGTGGCATTGGGCCATCAGTCGCAGCAACAACCAGAATTGCACCGTCCATCTGCGCAGCACCAGTGATCATGTTTTTAACATAGTCGGCGTGACCTGGGCAGTCTACGTGTGCGTAGTGGCGAGTTGGAGTGTCATATTCTACGTGAGAAGTAGAAATGGTGATACCACGCGCTTTTTCTTCTGGTGCGTTATCGATTTGGTCGAATGCACGAGCGTTACCGCCGTAAGTTTTAGCCAGAACAGTAGTGATTGCTGCTGTCAGGGTAGTTTTACCATGGTCAACGTGGCCGATTGTACCAACGTTAACGTGCGGTTTTGAACGTTCAAATTTTTCTTTAGACA